>NZ_OZ245358.1:885000-1233333 GCF_965226395.1 Bacterioplanoides sp.
ATGCAATGCGCGCCGCTACTTCATTACGAAACTGAGGACGGTCTGCCTCCGGAATTAACGCAAAATAACCGGGCTCACAATCTTCCGCCGTCATTAAGGCCACACTACCCGGTTTACCGGCTAACGCCACCATCACCGGCTTTGCCCCCACCAGGCTGCCCAGCTGATCAAGTACCGCTTTGGCAGATACCCGCAAGGCCGTCAGCGGTGGCATGGCTAATACCGACGCCAATCCATCGGTAAACGGACATTGGGAAATAACAGCCGCAATATTCTGGTCTTGTGCAGCTACCGCCAGTACATGCCCACCACTAAAAGAACTTCCCCATAAAATTACTCGCTGGCCATCAACAATTTCGAGACCACGCACATACTGAATCGCCGCCTGCCAGTCCTGACGCTGTTTATGAATATCCAGCAACTGACGCGGCTGACCATCGCTATCACCAAAGTAGCGATAATCAAATACCAGACACGCATAACCGGCCCGACAGAAGTGCTCAGCATAATCGCTCAATCCCATATTCCGGGTTGCGCCCAGACCATGGGCCATCACAATGACCGGCGCAGCATTAGCACCATCGGGTCGGTATAACCAGCCACGACAACGACTACCTTGTGAGACAAACTCAATATCCTGACGCTGCATCTTGCTCTCCTGCCCTGACTGTTTTTATTTTTTGTTCTCGGTCTTAT
The DNA here is from genome assembly GCF_965226395.1 of Bacterioplanoides sp. Taxonomy (GTDB): domain Bacteria; phylum Pseudomonadota; class Gammaproteobacteria; order Pseudomonadales; family Oceanobacteraceae; genus Bacterioplanoides. Next base: position 885,697 of record NZ_OZ245358.1, read on the forward strand.
TCTTGTTTTGTATTAGTTACAGCAAATACGGTCCATCAGAAATCGGCGATCATCACCACTTTATTGCTTAGTTCACCCGCTTCATAGGTACGATGAATCTCTGCCACATCGGACATCTGCTGCTCCTGCGCCACTGGAACCGTGATAAAACCGGCATCGATTTTCTCACTCAGCTGAGCCAAAAACTCACCATAGGTTTTACGACCTTTTCCTGTTCCGGCTTTTTCAGTGAGAAGAGGCAACAGCATAAATATCGCATGAAGGGTTAACGACTTGGCGTGCGCCTGGGTCAGGTCGTAGTTATTGCGCGCATTAATGGTGGCTACCTGAGCATAAGGTGCTGCCACTTCCAACGCTTTTTGCAAACTCTCGCCACCAAAAGCATCCAATACCTTTTCAAAACCGGGCTGCTCCCAAGAGCCAGACAGTTCAGCAGCGTTAGCGTGTAAGTCTGCATAAACCCCCTGCTGCTTTAATTGTTCTACCCGCTCGTTACTGCCCGCGGTACCAAACACTTCGATACCACTTTCCTGCGCCAAACGAATGGCCCACTGACCCACACCACCCGAAGCGCCCATCACCAATAGCTTTTCATGGGCTTGTGGCGCCAGACGTTTTAATGCTTCAAAGGCAGTGATCGCCACCAGCGGAATCGAAGCTGCCTGAACCAGAGAAACAGACTGCGGCGCTTTGGCTAACAAATCGGCATCACACACCATCTCTGCAGCCAGAGCACCACCATTGCCTTTCACACCACCTGCGCAGCCATAGACGCAATCGCCAACGGCTAAATGAGTAACGCCATCGCCAATGGCAATCACTTCACCACTAACATCACAACCCAGTACCCCGGCATCATTCAGAATCGGCGCTAAACCCGCCCGGATTTTGGTATCAATGGGATTAAAGCCCGCCGCACAAACACGAATTTTTACTTCGCCCGTTTGTGGCTCTGCTAATTCAATATCACCTTTAACCAGAACATCCGGCGTTCCGGTTTGTTTAACGAGCCATGCAGGAACCGGCTTGATTGTCATCGTGTAACCCCTTCTTTGTCTGGCATTGGCTTTCGCTCATGCCACATTAAAACCACAACCAGTGCAATGGCTGGCAGACCCAGCCCGGAGGCCAGAATAAAGAATTCGGTATAACCAGCGCTATCCACCACCCAGCCGGAAAAACCACTGATAAATTTTCCCGGTAAAGTCATTAATGAACTGAACAAGGCATATTGAGTCGCGGTATAACTGCGGTTGGTTAAGCTGGATAAATACGCAACAAATGCGGTATTTGAAATTCCTGCAGCTAAGTTATCGGCACCAACAACAACAGCTAACCAGGTCAGAGACGGAGTAACCAGTTGCTGTTGATCAATTTCTGACACCAAAGCCAGGACGGCAAACAGGAGGTTTGTTGATGCCACCAATATCGCGCCCAGCATCAAGGGTTTCATGACTCCCCATTTGACAACAAACACACCGCATAAAAAGGCACCCAGCATGGTGACAAAGAAGCCGGAAAATTTTGCAACCGTACCAATATCAAATTTGCTGTAACCCAGATCCAAATAAAAAGGATTCGCCATGGCCCCCATCGTGATATCACTGATGCGATAGACTGCAATAAACGCCAGAATGAATAAGGCAAACTTGCCGTTGCGTTGAAAAAAATCCAGAAACGGGCAAACGACAGCCCCCAACCACCAGCGCTGCCAACGTGGCCGATGATTAAGGTGCATTGACTTGCCCATAATCCGATCAACCATTTCAGCTTCATCTTCGGCCCGATGCTGCTCCGATTTCTGTTGGGTCGGGTCTGCCCACAATGTGGCCAGCATTGCCATCAGCATCAGGCAGGCCATGGTGAGATAAGTTAAAGGCCAATCAACCGCCCCGGCAATCAATAATGCGCCACCACCAGCAACTAATAGCGCTAAGCGATAGCCAAAAATATAAGCCGCTGCCATTGCCCCCTGAAAATTGTCATCAACAATTTCAATACGATAGGCATCCAATGAAATATCTTGTGTTGCCGAAGAAAAAGCGACTAACAACGCGGCAAGAGCAATCAGTAACAAAGATTCATGAGGATTCAAGCCACTCATTAAAACCAAGCCACTGGCAATGCCTATCTGCCCCACTAAAATCCAGCTGCGCCGCAGCCCAAGCCAACGAGAAAGCAGCGGTATTTTCAGCCGATCAATAACCGGTGCCCAAAACACCTTGATTGAATAAGTGAGGCCAACCCAGGCAAAAAAACCAATGGCTGTTTTTTCAACCCCGACATCGGCCAGCCAGGCAGTTAAGGTGGAAAACACCAATAAAAAAGGTAGCCCGGCAGAAAAGCCGAGCAAAGCAATCACCATCACTGGCTTTTTGGTGTAAACCAGTAAGGCTTCACGCCAGCTTCTGACTGGCGCTGTTGTGTCCTGCTGAGCCGGTGTGTGTGAAGAACTGGTCATCAGTCTTTAAAGTTTTTAAACGCCAGTGGCATTTTAATGCTCTCATCCGAACGGTATAACGCCATCACTTCCTGCAGTTCATCGCGCTTTTTACCAGTGACACGAACCATCTCTCCCTGAATCGCGGCCTGCACTTTCAGCTTGCTCTCTTTAACAATCTTCACCATCTTTTTTGCCAGCTCCTTATCAATGCCCTGACGCATGGTGGCATTCACTTTGACCTGCTTACCCGCACCCACACAATCGCTGTATTCCAGGCAGCTGACTTTAATTTTGCGTTTGATCATGGCGCTTTCCAGCATCGGCTTCATTTGCTCAATCTGAAATTCTTCGTTGGCGGTCATGGTGACGATAAAATCTTTTAACTCAAAGCTGGCGTTCACCCCTTTAAAATCAAAGCGTGTGGATAATTCACGGTTCGCCTGATCCACGGCGTTTTGCGCTTCGTGCTTATCCACTTCCGATACCACGTCAAATGAAGGCATAGCTGAGTTCTCCTGTGTTCTGCATTCTGTCAGTTAATACCATTAGCCGACCTGTATACCGTGAGTGTCATGGAATTGCAAAATCCCGGCAGCACGCAACCGCACTGGAAAATACACAAAAGTCAGCTACCTTTTGTGCTATGGAAACCAAAATGACCCTGCACGGTGCCGGAACCTACTATTTTTCGGTACACGGAGCGAAAGACCAGCCTATTTTTCACTCGGTATTTGAATTTGAATACGGGGTGCAGATTCTTGGTCATATCAAACAAACCCGTTTACTGGCCTATGTGCTCGACGAGCATCAGATGCAGTTTGTGCTGCAAAGTGAGCGCGACTGGACGGAAGTTATGGACGATGTGCAGATCGCCTTTGACGATATGCACGAGCGCTGCTGGCATAAACGTAAGCAGACACTGTCTGATCAGGGCATTGTGATGCTGATTGACGAACGGGCTTATCTGAGTGATCTGGTGATTCAGTTACACCGCTGGCCAGAGACAACTCGCAAAGTAGCCGATGCCAGTTTGTATCCATGGAGCAGTGATCAGGGTTACCGGGCATTAACGCCACCTAAATGGTTACATGTTGAGCCAATGCTGAACCTGCTGTGCAACACCCGCCATAATCGTGCTCAACGTTATGAAACTGTGATGCAGCAATCTCAGCAACAGGTTCAGGCGCAAAATCAGGTTGTGGATTTACAACACGGCAGCCATCCGACGTATCAGGCCTTGGCGCGAGATGGGTTTATTAATCAGCACCTGAAAAAGCAGGCGTTGAAACAGGCAGCCCGCAGCGATGAAGACCTGCGTCATATGTATGATGATGCCTGCCAGCTGGTTGCTGAACGTTTTAATATCACGGTTGAGCAGCTGATTGATTCACGCCAGCGTCGCCAGTTTAATCGCCTGATGCCAATTGTGGTGTGGCTGTTACAGGAGCGCGGTGCGTATCTGGATAACATCACTAAGCTGGTTGGCGAAGATGAAGATCGTCTGAAGCTATGGTTACGAAACCTGCCTGCCGATCATTCCGAAGCATTGCTGAACAAACTTGCTGCGCTCTGGTCTCCGAATTCTCTGTCGGCTTTGGGAATTGGCAATGAACCCGATACAGTTCAGGAAACCGCAACTCAGCCAGCAGCTGTTGATCCGGAACCTGTTGAAGCAGAGTCTGTGGATAATACCGTTATTTCTGAATCTTCCTCTCAGGCGTAAAGCCCTTCTATAATTGCCGGACTCTTTATCACCGCGTGATCCGGCAATGCCTTATTCCTCTTCATCATCACCGTTAACTCAAAGCATCGCTATTTTAGGTTTAGGTGCGATTGGTACATTAATGGCGTGGCATTGGCGTGAACACACACTCTACGGTGTTAGTCGCGATGCCAGCACCTGCCACCGAACTCTGATTGACCAGCAGCAAGCGGCCCATCAGCTGACAATTCCGGCCTGGCAGCATGAAGCCATTGATTGGTTGGTAATCACGACCAAAGCATCCGCCACACTGGACGCTTTACAATCGCTGCAGAAGCAACTGCCACAAGTACAGAATATCCTCTTGCTGCAAAACGGCATGGGGCAACAGCAGCAAGTAGCAGACTGGTTAAGCCAGCAACGTTATTCTGCGACTTTATGGGCTGGTATTTCCACCGAAGGGGCTTATCGCCAGAGCGCGGAGCAAGTGGTTTACGCTGGCAGCGGAGACACACATATTGGCCTGTGGCAGGCTCAACACCCTACAGCCTCGATGCCCAATGGTTTAACCGTTGTGGATGATATTCAACAACGCATCCGCGCCAAGCTGGCGATTAATGCGGTGATTAATCCGTTAACGGCGGTTTTCCGTTGTCGTAATGGCGAGCTGGTTAGCCATGGGGAATATCGTCAGGCGCTGGAAGCGTTAGCCTCTGAAGTGCAGCAATGTTTTACTGCATTACAGCAGCCACTCGATTTTGACTTAAAAGAACGCAGTCTGGCGGTCGCTCAGGCAACTGCCAGGAATCAGTCATCAACCTTGCAGGATGTCTTGCATCAACGTCCGACTGAGCTGGATTATATTAATGGCTATTTAATCCGGCAGGCGCAGCAACTCGATATCGAGCTGCCGCATAATCGCCGCTTGCTTGCGCAGCTCTCTGAATAGAGACTTATGCAGCGGGCTTAACAAAAAGAGCCGGAAATAATTAGTTCGCACTCGGAGCAATGGTCGGCGCAACCGGCACTAAACGAGCATTGTGCTTTTGCACGGTTTCCATAATGTCGAAATTAATTTCTTCGGCGATGCCCTGATATTCCGGAAAACTTTTGGTGGTGATATAGGCCAGCACGTTAATTTCCAAGCCATGCTCACCAAACCCTTTAAAGCGCACCCGTAATGGGCTTTCAGCCACCATTTCGTGCTGTTCCAGTGATTCGAGAATTTCCGCATTAATTGCTTTTAACTGCGCTGGAGTCGTCGAATAATGCAGCCGGATATCGGTTTTAAAGCGAATCTTTTCGCGCTCGGAAATATTCTCCAGCTCCATCTCTGAAAAGCGTGCATTGGGGATATAAATAACCGAACGATCGAGGGTACGAATCCGGGTACTGCGCAGGCCAATTTCTTCCACCGTGCCGCGACGGCCACCAAAGCTACATACATCCCCTACTTTCACAGGAGCTGCTGAGTACAACGTAATCGTGCCAATAAAGTTCTCGATCGACTGTTTGGCCGCCAGCGCAATAGCGATACCACCAATCCCCAAGCCAGCCAGAATGGTGGAAGGATCGAATCCCAGATGTTTAAACCACATCAGAATCCCCACACCAATGACCAGCACACGTACCATATTCGATAATGGCCGCAGCAGGTGGGTAGATTGTGTATTGCCATTCTCCAGCCAGCGCTTTTGCAAGCTCAGCTGCACCATACTGATAATCCCCAGCACCAGCCAGACCGTCGCCAGAATTAACAACCCGGCACTGCTGATTAACGCCAGTGCCAGCGCCGATAAGGTAGCGTACGGCACAAAGACCTTCATCAATAACAAGGCCATCATAAAACGTACCGGGCCGGAAAGTACGGCTAACAGTTCTTCGGACAAATGATATGACGAACGCACAACCAGCTTTTTTGCCAGCCAGATCAGAGGAATCACAATCGAGAAGGCCACCGCAAAGTAGCCAATAATCACAATCCATTCCCAGATATAAATTCCCAGAATACGGACATTCGGGGTTTTCGGAATCAGCCATTCGGCCAGCGGGCTATAACCAAAGTGCTCGTATAATTTGGGAATCTGGGCAACCGTGGCGTTGGAAACTTTCCAGACTTTGCCGACTTTTTTATCCGGCACCCGCTGTAAATACAGATTAATGTGCTCTTCATGCAACTGAAGCTGCCCTAATAAATCACGGTAGCTGCTCAGGTCGTCGTCCAAGCTGCCTTGTGGATCGTTACTCAGTTCCTGAAAATTAATCCAGATATGACGCTGAATAATAGAGCTGAGTTTTACCGCGTACTCCGGGCCGTTAGCGGCAGACATCCCGCGTGGCAAGTATCGTAAATCGAGAAACTCAGCAGCTTTATCAAAATCTTCCTCTTTCAGAGCCTCAACAAAGCCAATCATTGCGCCGCGTGGCGTATCACGATGCAGCACATCCTGAAACTCATCGTCATCCTGCGCCAGCACGGCATCTTCATAACTGACCGCCGCTTTAATAACTTCAAGCTCTTTGCTTTTGGGCTTTGCATCATGTGTTTCTTCAGATTTCCCGCCATCAGCAGCTGATGACTCAGTCGCCTGAGCCGCAACCCCGGTTAACGTGGACGGCTGAGCCAATACCGATTGAGTCAGTAAAAGTTGCGATAAAAAGCATAAAAAAATGACCGATAGCAGGCGTACTTGCCCCATTGCTGATGCTCCTGAAAACTGAATAACGCAATCGCGATGCTACCACTGATGAGTGACTTATCGCCAGAGAACGGGCGCATGAGGAATCTTCACGCAGATCATGTGGATAATTCAGCCGTCATGATCTTGACCGAGAATTGACCAATCTATATTCTCACGCCCCTCAGGTGCTCTGATCTCTGATCAAGTTAAACGGGAAATTGGTGTTATTCAGCGCCTGCTGAATGAATCCAATGCTGCCCCCGCAACGGTGATCGGCTTATCTGACTGGCACAAGCCACTGTGGTGATTCGACTCTCAGGAGTATATCCACCATGGGAAGGCGTCAGTCAGTGTTGTTTTTAACCATGGTAATACGTTGGTTAAAGCACGAGCCGTCAGCCCGGATACCGGCCTGGAACGTATTTAACTCGTATTGCGGTGGGCGATACAGAAGAAGCATCCGTTCAAGCGATGCTTGTTTTGATTCCCGCCGATTGGATTTCTCCTGTCGGAACCATTATGAAAAAATTGCTTCTTGCTTCCAGTATTTTGTCTGCATCATTGGTACAGGCTAACACTCAACTTGATACCCAAACGGTAACGGCTTCGCGCTTACCAGAGAATGTTATTAATGATGCTCAGTTCGTTGTTATTGATCGGGCTGAAATTGAACAAAGCAATGTTCAATCCCTGCCTGAATTATTAGCACTTCAACCAGGTATTCAGTACACACGTAATGGTGGACGTTTAAATACTACTAACCTGTATATTAATGGTCTGGATAGTAAGCGAATCACCATTTTAGTGAATGGTGAACGAATCGGATCAGGAACCAATGGTACAGCGCAATTTCAGTTAATTTCACCTGAACAAGTTGAGCGTATTGAAATTATCAAAGGAGCTCGCGGAGCATTATACGGTGCCGATGCTCAGGGTGGTGTTATCAATATCATTACCCGCAATGATTCTCAGGAAACCCAGATCTCTGCCGCTTATGGTAATGACAAAACTCGGGAAATCAGCATCAGAACATCGAAAAAACTCGATAAAACCAATTTGTATTTTAATGCTCAGCATGATGCAACGGATGGTTATGACATTCGTGATGACGAAGAATCTGATGACGATGGCTATGAGCGTTATAGCATTAACGGTGGTGTTTCTTTAGATATTGATTCTTCTCAAAAAGTAAAATTGGACTATCTTCGTGCAAAAGGTAATTACGAGTATGACGGTAACAACCAATTTTCCAATAATGCAGATTTTGATAATCAATCACTGAGTGCAGGTTATCAATATAGCGGAGATAAACTTAGTATCAATCTCTCTGCCGGTCGCAGCGAAGATAATAGCTGGGATTATGTAGATAGTGAAAAGCGCTCTGCTGACGATTTGTTTGCGACGTCTAAAAATACTGCAAATTTATCTGCTGGTTATGACATCACAGATAATCATACGGTTATTTTGGGAGCAGATTATCAATCCATTGATGTGTCGGAGTCTGGAGTTGAATACGACGAGGCCAATGAAGATACGAAAGGTGTTTACGTTGGTTATCGTTTCAACAATGAGTATCTCGGTGTTGAATTAGGTGCTCGTGACGATGATAACAACCGCTATGGAAATTTCCGTTCTTTTAATACCGCGGCAAACTTTACAGCAGATACCGGTGATATCATCTCAATATCACAAGCAACGGCTTTCCGTACACCAACGTTCAACGATTTATATTTCCCAGGTTTTGGCAACCCTGAACTGGAGCCTGAGAAATCCAGAATCTGGGCATTAAGCTATCAAAAGCCTTATGAAACCGGCTCTGTTCAGGTTAATGGTCAACGTGCTGTATTCAACAATCTCATCGCTTTTAACTCAAATTTCGAAGCCGAAAATGTGGGTAAAGCCAGTATTAATTCTATATCCGTTTCATGGAGACAGGAATGGAGTCAAAGCCTGAGCTCTACAGTTAGCCAGGATTGGGTTGATGCAAAAGATGACGAAAGTGGTGAGCGTCTTCGTCGTATTGCCCCAAGATCCAGCAAAGCTATTCTGAGTCACTCCTGGAATAAATTTTCCACACAGTTTGAAGCGCTGTATTTTGAAGGATCTCCAATCCGTGATGGCGGCGATCGCTTAGCAAGCTATAGCTTATTTAACTTAAGCACAAACTATCAGGTCTCTGAGAAATTAGATGTCGGCTTACGTCTGGATAATATTTCTGACCGTGAGTATGAGACGATATCAACTTATCCAGCTCCTCGCAGAGGCTGGTTATTAAAAACTCGTTTTGCTTTCTAACAGGTAAAAGCTATGGGCAACCGACTTTCTAAAATCGCTACTAAAACCGGCGACAAAGGTGAAACAGGATTGGGTGATGGCTCACGCATCAGTAAAGGCAGCGATCGTATGCACGCCATTGGTGATGTGGATGAACTGAATTCCTGGGTCGGTATGCTCAGAGCAGAATTAGATGAGGCAGATGCTTTAATTCCTCTGCTGCATCAGATTCAGCACGATTTATTCGACTTAGGTGGTGAGCTATCCGTTCCGGGATTTAATGCGTTACAGGAAGTATTAATCTCAGACCTGGAAGATCATCTGGAGACGTTAAACGACACACTGCCACCATTGAAGGATTTTATTCTTCCCGGTGGTAGTAAAGCCGCAGCCGTGTGCCATATGGTGCGTACTGTTTGTCGTCGTGCAGAACGTTCTCTGGTTCAGTTAAATGGTGTGGATGAGGTAAATCCGCTGGCACTGCGTTATGTAAATCGTTTATCCGATTTATTATTTGTTGCTGCCCGCGTATTAGCTCGCCGGGAAAACGGTTCCGAGATTCTCTGGCAGAGCCGCCATCAGCGTGCCTAAATCATGCGACTAAATTTTTTTTAAACGGGCTTCGGCCCGTTTTTTATTTTAATGCAAACGATAGCAAATTATGACACAAGCCAGTTGTCCCGCTCTGTTGTTAACCGCTCCAGCCTCCGGGCAAGGTAAAACCACACTAACGGCCGCTTTAGCGCGCCATTTATCACAACGTGGGAAGAAGGTTCGGGTATTTAAAACCGGGCCGGATTACCTTGATCCTCAGATTCTGCAACAGGCCAGTGGTTATCCGGTGGAACAACTGGATCTATGGATGTGTGGCGAAGCTTATTGTCGTCAGCGTTTATTTATTGCCGCTCAGGATGCCGATCTGATTTTGGTAGAAGGCGCCATGGGTATGTTTGATGGTGATCCATCCAGTGCCGATCTGGCGGCTTTATTTAATATTCCGGCTGGCATCATTATGGATGTTTCGGGAATGGCACAAACCGCCGCGGCCTTAGCCTCCGGGCTGGCAAATTTCCGCCATGATATTCAGGTAGCAGGCTTAATTGCGAATCACTGTGCCAGCCAGCGTCACCGGGAATTAATCGAAAACGCACTGCCGCAAAATTTGCCTTTATTATTCAGTATTGCCAACCAAGCGGAGATTGCATTACCGGAACGGCACCTGGGGTTGGTACAAGCCAGTGAAATAACAACAGAGCTGGAACAACGGTTAAACAAGGCGGCAGAGTTATTGCCAGCCGAAGATATAGACCAGCTGTTGGTATCACTTCCGCAGACCGACTTTCATCATCAGGCCGAGTTTCAACATCAGACCAGTACGGATATTCAGAAAAGCCTATATGGGCTGACCATTGCAGTCGCCAAAGATCAGGCCTTTAGTTTTATTTATCAGGCTAATATCGAGCTGTTACAACAACTGGGAGCAGATATACGGTATTTTTCGCCATTGTCGGATGATGCTATTCCAGAAAGCGATGCACTCTGGTTACCGGGTGGCTACCCGGAACTCCACGCCAAGGCTTTGTCTGCAAACACCAATATGACCGCGTCTTTGCAGCGTTTTCATAACAGCCAAAAACCGATTTTGGCTGAGTGTGGCGGCTTTTTATATTGCCTGGAAGCACTGGAGTTATTAAATGGTGAGAGGTATGCCATGGCATCGTTATTACCCGGCATGGCTAAAATGCGGGAGCGAGGTGGTTGTCAGGGAATGCAATCAGCCCCTTTACCCGAAGGTGAGATACGAGGCCATTCTCACCACCGTTCAGTGGCGGAGTGTGAAGCGGCCACCATCGGATTTGGTCAGCGCGCTAAACATCCGGCGCCGGGTGAAGCAATTTATCGCCATGGTTCATTAACAGCCAGCTATCTGCATTTGTTTTTTCCATCTAACCCAGCAGCAGTGAGCCAGCTGTTTTCCGGCAATTAATCTGAGTCTGTTAACAAGCCCTGATTAATGCACTTTAAACTGATCCACCCGCTGCGCCAGCGAATCGGTAATTGCCTGAGTTTTTCGCACCGCATCCACGGTGCCTTCGGCATTCTGTGAAGTTTCTTCACCACTTAAGCGAATGGAGTCGAGGTTACTCTCCAGTGCGGTGGCATTATTTTTCTGCTCACCGGCTGTCACCACAATATCATTGGTTTTATGTTGAATATCACCCATACTGGCCTGAATTTCTGTCAGGGTGGTACTCACTTCTTCGGAATTGGCTACGGTTTTTTCCACCATATCGCGATTCACTTTCATGGTGTCGACCGCGCTGACGATATTCTGCTGAACATCACCAATTAATTCTTCAATCTCCTGGGCCGACCCTTGAGTACGGCTGGCCAGCGTACGAACTTCATCAGCAACCACGGCAAAGCCACGGCCTTGCTCACCCGCTCGTGCTGCTTCAATGGCGGCATTCAGTGCCAGTAAGTTAGTTTGTTCAGCAATACCTTTGATGGTTTCGAGAATGCTGGAAATACTGCTGGAGTTTTCTGCCAGACGATTCACGGCTTCCATGGAGTTTGACATTTCATCGGATAAACGACGCACTTCACCCATCACATGAGAGACCACCTGACCTGCCTGATCGGATTTTTGTTGCCCGGCTTTGGCGGCACTTTCGGCGGCTTCGGCCAGTTCAGTAACGGTCACGGAGCTGTCCACCATGGAGCTGAGTGCTTCTGACACCTGATGCGTTTGTTCCAGCTGGGTCTGAACCGCCTGACGACTGCGATTAGCGATACCTTCTACTTCATTAACGTTATCGGTTACCGAGGTTGCCGATTCTTTCACCGCTGCCAGCGTTGTGCGAATGTTATCAATCATATTATTAAAAGCATCGCGCAACTGGCCCATTTCATCCTGACCCTGAAACTGAATGCTTTGTGTCAGATCGCCTTCTGCGATATCACCCGCGGTTTTGGAAAAACGTTTAATGGTGTAACGAATCGACATAAAGAAGGCGATGTATAAATAAGCAATCACCGATAACGCCACCACAATCACAATCACAAAATTACGCACTTTATCCTGTTGCGCCTGCAGTCGCTGTTGCAGCTTGGCCCGTACCAGCGGCATCACCTGATTTTCAATCGCTTCCAGGTTTGCCCACTCGGCCGCTATAAATTGTGAAAACGTCTGCCAGGACATTTCCACTTCGGCCGCCGAAATTAATTCGTCATCTAATTTAAAGCGGATATTTTCTAATGACTCAGAGGCTGTTGTTACAGCACTCTCCAAACTGGCTTCACCACTTTCCTTTGCCATTGTCTGAATCACGCCCATTACAGACTCAGCAGCAATCAGTTCATCGTAGGTATCATTGAGGAAGTCAAAAGTGACGGATTTTAAATAACGTTCTAATAAACCATATACACCAATTGCGCGGGCATCACCGGCCGCGTCAAACACTTTTGGCATATCGTTTAACAACACCGCCACCAGCGCCTGAACCGAAGGATCGGCATCCAGCGATAAACCACTGGATTGACTGTATTGGCGAATCACAGAGCGTAATTTATCCAGAGCAATCTGAAAGTGCTGACGCTGGCTGGAGTAAACCGTCTGGCCGTTTTCGCCTTCAATACTTAACCGGGTAGCCGACTGCTCTTTCCAGTTAACCAGTTCCTGGCGCAGGGATTCGTCCCGGGTGTTATCAATCAGCTGTTGAATGTCCACCATCATCTGAGCACGGTGTTCTTTCATTTTGCTGATCAGTTCCGGATCTTCAAAAAAGGGTAAGGTCGCAGCATGGTCACGGTAGTACTCAACCTGATGCACTAACTGCAATAGTTCGCCGATGGTATTAATACCCACCAGTTCAGCTTCTGTTTTTTTCAGCGTATCAAAGGCAGCTAGAAACACCTGTCCACTGAGAATCACCAGCGGTAAGGTAAACAGAAAACTGATCAGGCCAAATTTAGCGGCGTAATTTAAACGCCCCATAAATTTAATTGCTGGCCACATAAGTGCCTTTAACATGAACTACGAACCTCTTTTGTTGTTTTTATTTCAGGCCGCGTTTATCGCGGCCCGCAAAGGGTTACATCAACACGTTTCTTAAATCCTGCAAGCAATCCACCAGCCGTTGACTGAATCGGGCGGCTTCTGCGCCATCAATAACCCGATGATCGTACGACAGCGACAATGGCAGCATTAATTGAGGTACAAACTCCTGACCATTCCAGACCGGTTTCATCTCCGCTTTGGATAACCCCAGAATGGCAACTTCCGGAGGGTTAACAATCGGCGTAAATGCTGTACCACCAATACCACCTAAACTCGACAGGCTAAAACATCCACCCTGCATATCACTTAAGGTTAGCTTACCTTCCCGGGCCAATTGCGCCTTTTCATTAAGCTGTTGTGTAATTTCTGTAACAGACAGCTGATCGACGTTACGAATAACCGGCACTAATAATCCTTTCGGAGTATCGACAGCGACTCCAATATGAACATAGTCCTTTAGTATCAGAGATTCACCATCGGCACTTAATGACGCACAAAACTGAGGGAATTCCCGTAAAACTTTGGCAATCGCCTTAAGCACAAACGGAACAATGGAGAAACGAATTCCCTGAGACTGATAACGCTGATTCTGCTGCTTACGATAGGCTTCCAGATCTGTGATATCAGCCTGATCAAACTGTGTTACCTGAGGTACGTTAAGCCAGGCGGTGGTCATCGCCTTCGCCGTGGCTCGCTTGATATTGTTCAGTGGTTCTGAAGTAATCGAACCAAATTTGGCGAAATCCACTTCCGGTACGGCTGGAATACCAGCCCCACTCATACCTGATCCGACAGCCATCGTTGAGGAGTTCAGGCGTTGCTTCACAAACAACTGAACATCGTCTTTGGTAATACGGCCACGGCGACCTGTCGCGCTGACCTGAGATAAATCAACACCAAATTCCCGTGCTAGTTTGCGCACCGCTGGCCCGGCGTGAATTTCGCCACCAGTATGACTTTCTGACCCAGTATTATTGGCTGCCGCAGACTCGGCGGTTGCCGTGCTGTTGGCTGGCGTAGCTGTTGATGTAGTTGATGTTGCTGAAGTTGCTTCGGGCTTAATAACAGCAGAATTATCCCGCTGTGGCTTATCAGCAACGGTAGAATCAGAAACTGATACTGATACCGAGAAGTCTGCCATTAACGTCAGCATGGCATCGCCCTGGCTGACTTTATCGCCCACCGCAACCGCCAGTGACACAATGGTGCCCGCTTCGCCTGCCGGAATTTCCATGGTGGCTTTGTCGCTTTCCAATACCAGAATGGTTTGCTCGGCGTCGATCACATCACCAACCGCAACCGCTAGCTCAATAACTTCCACACTTTCGCTGCCACCCAAATCCGGAACGACAATGGCTTGTTCGCGGCTTTCAGTATGAGTAGTTTCAGCAGGAACAGTTTCAGTGTTAGCAGCTTCAGGCTGAACACTCTCTGAAGCTACGTTGTCTTGTGCCACTTCAGGCTGACTGCCAGCACCAGCAGAGGATGCGATGCTAATAAACACATCCCCTTCGTTGACCTTATCACCCACCTGAATTGACAATGCTTCAATCGTACCGGAAGTTTCTGCCGGAATTTCCATGCTGGCTTTATCAGTTTCCAGCACCACCAGGGTTTGTTCGGCTTCGACTACATCCCCGACACTGACGGACACTTCGATCACATCAACATCCGCAGCACCACCTAAATCCGGAATTTTGTACTCATTTGCCATGTGTTATTTCTCCTTATGAGCACTCATCTTATGAATACAGTGGGTCAGGTTTACTGGCATCAATATTCAACTCGCTGCGCCAGGCTTCCAGCTCAGCAGCGGTTAAATCACCGGACTTCACTAATTCAAAACCAGCCGCCCAGGCAACGTGTTGCCAATCCACTTCGAAGAAACGACGCAGGTTTTCGCGCGAATCACTGCGGCCAAAACCATCGGTACCTAAGCAGCGGTAACTGCGCCCGGCAGGAATAAACGGACGAATCTGCTCCGCATACGATTTCATATGGTCGGTGGTCGCCAGAATCGGGCCGGATGAGTCTGCCAATTGACGAGTCACATAGGCTTGTGGAGCCTGTTCACCGGCGGATAAAAACTCGGCTCGTTCACAAGCCAGGCCATCACGGCGTAATTCATTAAATGAGGTAACGCTCCAGACGTCGGCATTAACGCCTTTTTCAGCCAACCAAACTGCTGCTGTTTCCACCTGACGTAAAATGGAACCACAGCCTAATAGCTGAATATTTTTTTCGCTTGCGCCACTGGCTTTCAGGCGATAAATACCACGACGAATACCTTCTTCAACACCTTCGGGCATGGCCGGGTGAGCATAGTTTTCGTTGAGGCTGGTGATGTAGTAGAAGACTTTTTCTTTCTTCTCGTACATACGTTTTAAGCCGTCCTGAATAATCACCGCCAGTTCATAGGCATAGGTCGGATCGTACGACACGCAGTTCGGAATGGTGGAGGCCAGAATATGCGAGTGCCCATCCTGATGCTGTAAGCCTTCGCCATTTAAGGTAGTACGACCGGAAGTGGCACCAATTAAGAAGCCCTGGCACTGCATATCACCTGCCGCCCAGGCCAGATCACCAACTCGCTGGAAACCAAACATGGAGTAATAAATATAAAACGGGATCATTGCCATGCCGTTGGTGCTGTAGGAGCTGCCTGCCGCCATCCAGGCGGAAAACGCACCGGCTTCATTAATGCCTTCTTCGAGAATACGGCCTTTTTTATCCTCGCGATAATACATCACCTGGCCCTGATCAACCGGCTCGTACAGTTGACCTTCTGACGAGTAAATACCCAGCTGGCGAAACATGCCTTCCATACCAAAGGTACGTGCTTCGTCCGGCACAATCGGTACCACCCGATCGCCCATGGTTTTGTCTTTAATCAGCTGCGACATAATGCGCACAAAGGCCATGGTGGTGGAAATTTCACGCTCACCGGTACCATCGGTTTGTGCTTTAAAAAAGGATAAATCCGGAGCGGTTAGTGCCGTCCAGTTTTCATTTCGGTGAGGTAAAAAGCCGCCCAGTTTTTCCCGTTGTTTGCGCATGTACTGCAATTCCGGGCTATCGGTCGGCGGACGATAAAATGGTAAATGCTCTAAATCTTCATCCCGTACCGGAATATCAAACCGATCACGGAAGGCACGAATACTCTCGATATCGAGTTTTTTCACCTGGTGAGCCTGATTCTGACCTTCGGCTTCAGCCCCCATGCCATAACCTTTCACCGTATGCGCCAGAATCACCGTTGGCTGGCCTTTGTGATTCATCGCTGCCTGGTAAGCGGCAAACACTTTATACGGATCGTGTCCGCCACGATTTAATTTATAAATATCGTCGTCGGATAAATCTTTAATAATTTCTTTTAATTCCGGATACTTCTCGAAGAAGTGCTCACGGGTGTATTGCCCGCCTTTGGCTTTGTAGTTCTGGAACTCACCATCCACGGTTTCGTCCATGCGTTTTTGCAGCAATCCTTTACGGTCTTTGGCCAGCAGAGGATCCCAAAAACGTCCCCAGACCACTTTAATCACATTCCAGCCTGCACCACGGAACTGACTTTCTAACTCCTGAATAATTTTGCCATTACCACGCACCGGACCATCCAGCCGTTGCAGGTTGCAGTTAATCACAAAAATTAAATTTTCTAATTTTTCCCGGCCTGCCAGGCCAATGGCACCCAGAGTTTCCGGCTCGTCACATTCACCATCACCCAGGAATGCCCAGACCTTACGATCTTTGCGCGGCACCAGCCCACGAGCCGAGATATAACGCATAAAATGCGCCTGATAAATCGCCTGTAATGGCCCTAAGCCCATCGATACCGTTGGAAATTGCCAGTAGTCCGGCATCAATTTCGGGTGAGGATAAGACGATAATCCAGGGCCTAATGCTTCCTGACGGAAACGCTCCAGATCGGATTCCTGAAAGCGCCCTTCTAAATACGAGCGGGCATAAATACCCGGAGCCACATGCCCCTGGTAATACAATAAATCACCGTGTGGGCAGTCTTCTCCGGCATTGGGGCCACGGAAAAAATGGTTAAAACCAACATCGTATAACGTCGCACTGGAGGCAAAACTGGAAATATGGCCACCCAGATCACCGGCCCCATCTTTATTTGCCCGTAACACCATCGCCAGCGCATTCCAGCGTACCAATGAGCGAATGCGGCGCTCCATAAACAGGTCACCGGGCATGGGTGCTTCATTTTCGGGGGAAATAGTATTGCGGTACGGGGTATTTAACGCATAAGGCAATGGCATACCATCTTTGGTCGCCCGTTCGGCAATGCGTTCGATCAGAAAGTGGGCGCGTTCAACACCTTCGGCACGAATGACGGAGTGGATGGCGTCTTGCCATTCTTTAGTTTCGGCCGGATCAATATCGGCATAAGGTGCATTATCCTGCTGATTCTCGTCCATTAATGGCTCCTGCAATAGCGTACCGGAACGATTCAGATACGCGGGGTCTGAAGTGAGTGAGAACATATCCTGATTGAAGTATAGTCAATAGATCAGAGAACGGATGTGAAGCGAACCATTCGTTAAGCGATTACAGTGAGAAAAAACATGAGCGAGCAGCAAGACGAGCGACAGCAACCACATAAAGAGCAACAACAGTCAGAAGAAGAACAAAAGATTCGGGCCGCCGAACGTCATAAAGAAAAAATGGCCCGTCATAAGGCCAAAGTGGATGCCGCTATTGAACGTGCTCAGGAAGAGCGTGGCGTGGTTATTGTGTTAACCGGCACTGGTAAAGGCAAAAGCAGTTCGGGTTTTGGTACCGTCATCCGTACCCTCGGCCATGGCTATCAAGCCGGTATCGTGCAATTTATTAAAGGCACCTGGGACTGTGGTGAAGCTACCATTCTGAAACAACTGGATGGCTTACAGCATGAGGTGATGGGTTCTGGTTTTACCTGGGAAACTCAGGATAAAGAACGCGATCAGCGCGCCTTTGATGCGGTCTGGCCAAAGGCCCGGGCCATGTTACAAAACCCGCAATTGCGCACTGTGATGTTTGATGAAATCACCTACATGCTGGCGTATAAATTACTGGATTGGGACACCTTAAAAGCAGCGTTAGACAATCGTCCGAAGGATCAGAACGTGATTTTAACCGGGCGCGGAGCACCCTCTGCATTACGTGACTATGCCGACACCGTCACCGATATGAAGATGGAGAAACACGCCTTTAAAGCCGGAGTTAAAGCCCAGCCTGGCATCGAATGGTAAATTCTTCGCTATCATTTTCTAATTCAGACAATGGCTGCGGCCGGGCAAAATAATAGCCCTGCTGCAGCAGAATATCGGAATCATTCAGAATACCGGCCTGCTCCACCTGCTCCACCTGCTCCACCCCTTCGGCAATACACTGCATATTAAATTTATGGCAGAGATCGCGAATAAATAACAGGGTGTTCTGATCCTGATGTAAGCGATCAACAAAGGCTTTGTCGATTTTCACAAATTGCGCCGGTAACTGGCTGATATACGCAAGCGAAGAGTAACCGGTGCCGAAGTCATCAATCGCCAACTGGAAGCCGTGCGCCACCAGCTCATCCAGACAAGTATTATTATCTTCTACCACAGGCACTAATACACTTTCAGTCAGCTCCAGTACAAAGTCCTGTGGCTTACATTGGTAGGCTTCTAATAACAATAACAGCTCGGCGACAAAATCCGGCTGTACCAGATGAGCTCCGGAAATATTAATGGTGATTCGGACATCATCAGAAAAGCGCTGACGAATGTCAGCCAGATCCTGACACACACGCCGGATCACCCAGGATTCAAGGCGGGCTATTTTGCCGCTGTCTTCGGCCACACCAATAAATTCCAAAGGTGGCAATGCCCCAAGAGTCGGGTGATGCCAGCGAATTAACGCCTCCATCAAAATAGTATCGCCCGTGCGGCCATTAATAATTGGCTGGTAATGCACCTCAAACTGATTGTTGGCGATGGCACTGTCCATATATTGCAGTATTTGTGTGCGCCGCAACATGTAGGATTCCATGCCCATCTGATACACCACCGAACGATGGCGACCTTGTTTTTTCGCTTCGTACATCGCCGCATCAGCCTGCACAATCAGCTGATAAATGTCACTGGAATCCGACGGTGAAGAAGCAATACCAATACTGGCTGAAACCCGCACCAGACAGTCATTGGCGACACTGACTTTACGGGATAAATCGTGCAGCAGGTTATTGGCACGGGTTTGAATATCAGCGTCACTGAGTGCTTCCAGAAACACCACCACAAATTCATCACCACCTAAACGGGCGCAGACTTTTTTTCCATCCTGATGCATCAACACATGAGCTAAATGACGCAACAGTTCATCACCGGCGTTATGCCCATAGCTGTCATTAATAGGTTTAAAACCATCCAGATCAATATAAAACAGGGTGTAATCACAACCTTCGTGACTGGCCATATATTGCAATAAGCCACGGCGGTTTAATAACCCGGTTAATAAATCAGAGCGCGCTTCGTTAGCGGTTTCGATTTCACGTAATTTACGTTCCTGAATATCAATCAGGGTCAGTACGTAATACGGGCTGTGTGGATTATCGTGTTGATTCAGTACTTGTTGGATGGTGACTTCAGCGTGATGCCAACGCATCCCCTGTAAGGTATTTAATTCAATATCCTGACCCAGCGACCCCATTGACTGAATATGCCGCAAACCGGTTTCCTGCGGCAGGATCGCCTGCAACTCTTTCAGATCGGCTCCGAAATGTTCCTGAAATGGGGGGTTACTGCTGATCAGTACACCTTGCTGATCAAATAAGACTGCCATCGCCGCAGATGGAATATCACCGGCATTTAACAGCTCGGGCGAATATTGCCCTTCGAGTAACATGGCCAGTCGTTGACTGCCATCATCGGTGGTAATCCAGACGCCGGATAATCGAATAAATACCCGTTTTTTAATGCCTTTGGGTGAAATTTCCCACCAGACATCAATCTGCTTTTCTTCTGAAAAACGTTCCAGATAACCGTGTAGGGTTTGTTCGACCGCTCTGGACTGGCCTTCAGCAAAGTCGCGCTGACATAATTCATCCAGCGTCTCGCTTTCCCAAAGGTGTAAGGCTGCTGTATTAGCCCACACCATGCGTTGTCCAACTACGTCATATACCCAGATCGGAGATCTGAGCTGGTCCGCCTCTAACGTGTGCAGATGAGGTAAGTTCATGTACAGCTTCTGAAAATAGAAAGGAATTCGGATTGTCCGACCGTCATTGGTCTTATTAACAATCACACCAGTTATCACTACAGCTGTACGAATTAAAGACGTTAATAGCGGAAAAGTACAGGTATCCGGGGTTTATTTTCAGCGATGATTACATTTGCTACAAATACGACTTTTTTATAATTTATGACAATATCAAGCTAGGATTAAGTTACCTGTTTTTTAGACAACCAGGGTCATTTACAGCGAATAAAGCGTTGTAAATCATCCACATTCATGGGTTTCGCAAACCAGTATCCCTGAAAATAATCACAGCCAAAATTGCCCAGCATGCGTACCTGATTTTCGGTTTCAACCCCTTCCGCTAATACCGACATGCCATAGTTCTTACCAATCGCAATAATATTGCGGATCATCTGCCGCGCTTTTTCGTCAGTGGTAATGTTATCAACAAAGCTTTTATCTACTTTTAATTCATCAATCGGTAACTTTTGCAGCACACTGAGCGAAGAATAGCCGGTACCAAAATCATCCAATGAAATATTAAAGCCCCGGTTACGCAGCTCAATCACAATGGCGCCCAGGTTATTAATATCTTCAATAAACACGTTTTCAGTTATCTCCAGCACAATGTGCTGCGGCTGGAACTGATAATGTTCAACCTGATGCACCAGAACAGAGACAAAATCACGTTGTAGCAGCTGGCGCACCGAGATATTGATGGATACGGTAAAATCAACCTCACAACTCTGATGCAGCGCCCGCATATCCGACAGCGTACGCTCAATAATAAAATGCCCCAGCTGTGACATCAGGCCACGGTTTTCAGCAATGGCAATAAATTCGTTAGGCGGAATAAACCCTAACTCCGGGTTAGTCCAGCGTACCAGAGCTTCCACACCGATCAGTGTATGATGCTGATCTAACTGTGGCTGATAGTTCATATACAGCTCGTCCGTACCAATGGCGGCGCGCAATAATTGCTCAATCCGGTAATCATGCAGGTATTGTTGTTCAACATCCTGGCGGAAAAACTCAACACCGTTGCTATCTTCTTTGGCTTTGTACATGGCGATATCCGCCGCCCGCAGCAGCTCATTCAGATTACTGCCGTGCTGTGGATAACTGGCAATACCAATACTGGCACCAATATGAATTTTGCTGCCTTCTATCCAGTCATCGGCATTAATACACGCCAGCAATTGCTCACAGTAAAGGTGTAATTCGGTTTCGCAGCACTTCGACGTGATCACCACAAATTCATCACCACCCAGACGTACCAGCACATCATCTCGGCTTAATACCGCTTTCAGGCGGCTGCCCAGTTTCACCAGAAAACGATCGCCATAATCATGGCCAAAGTTATCATTAATGCCTTTGAAGTTATCTACATCGAGAAATAACAGAGAGAATTCATCCTGATCAGACGCCATACGTTGATGCGCATGATCAATCAGAAACTGACGGTTGGGTAACAAGGTTAGCGAATCGTGGTAAGCCTGGTATTGCAGTTCATCCCGGCTGCGCTTTTCGGAGCGAGCCACCGAGCGAAACAGCAGAAACACCATAATATGAACCAGAATAAAACTGATGCCATACACCAGAATCAAGGCGCCATAACTGCACAACACATCCCTTAAAGAGACGGATGAAAATACCCAGAATTCATGTTCAGCTTCATAAACCGCGGCTTCAATGCGTTTGCCCTGAGGTAAATCCACAACGTAAGCATGTGCCTGTGACTGCTGTTTAATCTTATCCAGTACCAACTGGCTTGATAAAACCAGCTGATCCAGGCTGGCCTGTAACCGTTCGGAGTCAACCGGTTGGTGATACAGCTGCGCCGGATCACTGTCAGCGGCAGACTGATACTGTAAATAATGATCCTGAGCGCGTACCAGTGAAACTTCATCATGATTGCCGTAGTACAACTCGTTATCAAAAATTGGCGCGACGCCCTCAGCCCGGATGACAGCCGCCATCACAGCTACAACCTCACCTTGTTCGTTACGTAAGGCCTTACGAATCGGAATTCCCCAGGAACCCAGCGCATCCTGATAATAGGTACGCCCAACAACCATACGTTTGGAAGCCAGCGTATGCAGGAAGGAGTCGCGGCTGCTTTCCTGTTCCAGCAAGTTAGGTAATAAACCACGATCGGCAGTGGAATCCACCAGCACCATACGGCCATTGGGATTCGTTAGTGCAAAACCGGATATGGATGGGTTGATGGCCATTAAGTCATCGAATAACTGTGGCGAATGAGGTTCTTCCCGGTTGCGGTACTGAGGCAATAACTGCAGCCCCAGCACGTCCAGCAGCATCTCATGACTGGCCAGTACCGATTTCATCGCCGAAGCAACCTGCTCGGCACGATGTATCTGCTGCAGGGCCTGATTCTGATAAATATCCGTCCAGCGAATAGAAGCCGTAATAATTGCAAGAACAAAGCTGCCAACTAAGAACAGCAAATAAATTGACCAGATATTTTTTTTAAGCAGTGCCATACCGACAAACCACGTCACTCTCAGCCGGAACCCTAGGCATTCGCCCAGGTTGTAACAGCACATTCATAAGGGGATAAATCTAAAGAAGCTAAATAAGATCGCTTATTATTGGCGAAGGATAGGCAAAGGCAGGCAGCAGCACCAGCCAGAGTTACACAACTGTGACTTAAATCAACGGTTGTTTACTGAAAGATCTATCAACAGTTACCTGAGCCAATAACGAATTCGTTATCGGCGTCACTGATCTGCTTAACGAATAAAGGTCTGACCCGTACGAAAATCCGCTCCGGCGTACAAATCGGATAACAGCACCGCCGCACCACCCGGTTTCACCAGCCGGGCATGATGACGTCGCAATTTGCGGGGTTCATCCACGCCGCAAGAATGAGCAATAATCCCAACCTCCTGCACCATGGTATCCACGTACTGTGCCACCCGCTTGGCTTTATCTTTAACCACCAGGCCATTCTGCAATTTAGGATTGTGGGTGGTGATCCCGGTCGGGCACTGATTGTTATTACACTGCAACGCCTGAATACAGCCCAACGCAAACATAAAGCCACGGGCGGAGACGACAAAATCTGCACCGGTACACAAGGCCCAGGCCACCCGATCGGGATTAATCAGTTTGCCAGAAGCAATTACCCGGATACGCGGGCGTAATTCAAAGGCATCCAGAGTATCAATTAACATCGGTAACGACTGATTCAGCGGTAGTCCCATGTAATCCAGCAAGGGTTGAGGTGCCGCTCCGGTACCGCCTTCAGCACCATCCAGGGTGATAAAGTCCGGCGCACTTTCAATACCACGCTGAGTAATTTCCTGGCATAAGGTTTCAATCCAATCCATACCGCCCAAGACGGTTTTAAAGCCAACCGGTTTGCCGGTCACCGAGCGAATATGGGCAATCATATCGAGCAAATCATCCACCGAGCGAATATCCGGGTGGCCGTTCGGGCTGATTGAGTCCTCACCTTCAGGAATACCCCGAATAGCCGCGATTTCAGCCGTCACTTTGGTACCGGGCAACATCCCACCCTTACCGGGTTTAGCCCCCTGACTCAGCTTGATCTCAAACATACGAACCTGTTCATGGGCAGCAATGTCACGCAGTTTGTTATCGTCCAGTTGCCCATCCGGTGTTCTGACACCGTATTTTGCCGTACCAATCTGAGCCACCAGATCACAACCACTCTCCAGATGAAACGGAGAAATGCCGCCTTCACCAGAGTTCATCCAGCAACCTGCCTGTTTAGCCCCGTGCGATAACGCCCGAATCGCCGGTTTTGATAAAGCGCCATAACTCATGGCAGAAATATTAATCACCGAACGGGTGGTATAAGGCTGGCGGCAATATTTACCAATGGTGATATCAGCCGGTTCAGCAAAGTCTTGTTTTAACGCCGGAAATGGGCTGTTCACAAACAGCACAGTGCCCGGAATATCGAGACGCCGGGTCGAGCCAAACGCTGCCGTGGTATTGAGTTTTTTTGCTGCTTTATATACCCAGCTACGCTCAGCACGATTAAACGGCATTTCCTCGCGGTCCATGGCAAAAAAGTATTGCCGGAAGAACTCCCCAAGATGTTCGAAGGTATAACGAAACCGGCCAATCACCGGAAAGTTACGCCTTACCGTATGCCGGGTTTGAGTCACATCAATGATGTAGGCGGCAGCGACCCACAACACCAAACCCACCAGCAGTGCCGCTAACACTGTCAGCACAATCAGCAAGCCATAGGCATCGGCCAACAAAATTTTTTCAGGCATCACGCTTACTCTCATCTTTTTTTACAGAGTACTGCGCCGGGGTTATGGATAAAAGTCACAACAGTCATTAAAGCTGACTTTATTGAGGTGATACAAACAAAAGCTATTCAATACCTATACACATATCATACAATTAGTATATGAAACTCGGAATTATCCTCGCAGATCAATTAACGCATCAGCTTGCTAGTCTGAGAGCGCTCAACCGCCAAAACGATATTCTGCTGCTGGCCGAAGTGGTGGAAGAAGCCACCTACGTTGCTCATCATCAGCAAAAAATTGCGTTGTTATTCAGTGCCATGCGCCACTTTGCTGAAGAACTTAAAGAGCAAGGTTGGCGGGTCATTTATCACACCTTTGATCGCCACAGCCCGCGACAATCGTTACTTGATGTGATTGCCTGGTGTTGCGGTCAGTGTTGCAGTCAGCATTCTGTTCAGGATGATCCCATTGATGCTCTGGTCGTTACCGAATGTGGTGAATACCGGCTGCAACACGCTATTGATCAACAGTGGCAGGAAACATTAGGCATTCGGGTTGAGTGTTACCAAGACGATCGTTTTATCTGCTCCACTGATGAATTCCGCCATTGGGCATCTGGCCGAAAACAGCTGCGTATGGAGTATTTTTATCGGGAAATGCGCCGTAAAACCGGTTTGTTAATGGAACAGGACAAACCTGTCGGCGATCAGTGGAATTTTGATGCCGATAACCGCAAGCGCTATCAGGGGGAAAGTCATGGCGACACGCCGCTGCCGGTGAGGATCAGCCATCAGCGTGATCAGATTGATCACGACGTTATTGCACTGGTTAAACAGGAGTTTGCCGATCACCCGGGCACACTGGAACATTTTTATTGGGCCACCACCCGGCAACAAGCACTTAACGAACTGGATCACTTTATTCAGCATCGTTTGCCCGACTTTGGTACCTATCAGGATGCCATGAAAAGTGGCGAACATACCTTATTCCACAGCCTGATCTCACCCTATTTAAATTGTGGTTTGTTAACACCACTGGAAGTGTGCCAGAAAGCCGAGCAAGCCTATATTAATCAACAAGCTCCTCTGAATGCTGTTGAAGGATTTATCCGGCAAATTATTGGCTGGCGCGAATACGTGCGTGGTATTTATTGGTTATGGATGCCGGATTACGGTGAGCTGAATATTCTACAGAACCATCGTCCGCTTCCTGATTTTTACTGGCATGGCAACACCCGGATGCACTGCATGAGTGAGTGTTTTAAAAATACCTTTCAACACGCTTATGCCCATCATATTCAGCGCCTGATGGTAACCGGAAACTTTGCCTTATTAAGTGGTATCACACCGCAACAAGTTGGCGAGTGGTATCTGGCGGTTTATGCCGATGCCTATGAGTGGGTCGAATTACCCAATACCCATGGCATGGTGATGTTTGCTGATGGTGGTCGTCTGGGCAGTAAGCCGTATGCCGCCTCTGGTAATTACATCAATAAAATGTCGGATTACTGCAAACACTGTGACTATAACGTTAAAACTGCAACCGACGATAACAGCTGTCCATTTAACAGTTTGTACTGGCATTTTATTCAACGTCACCAGCCACAATTCAGTAACAACCCACGAATGACGATGGTTTATCGTAACTGGCAAAAAATGAACCCTCAAAAACAGCAGGCTTTGATCAATCGGGCTGAATACCTATTGGCAAATCTGAATGATCTTTAACTGGTTTGAAAACATGGCGCATAAAAAACTGAATTTACCCGAGAAAATATGCGATCACTGCCAACGTCCGTTTGCCTGGCGAAAGAAATGGCAGCGCTGTTGGCAAGAGGTTAAATACTGCAGCGATGCCTGCCGCTCGCTTAGCAAAAGAAACAAAAAAAGTCATAAAGCTGCTGACAATGTATGTGCAGCGGCTCAGGTTGAAGATGAATTTTAATGAATAATGCCTTTAATATTATCTGGCTGCGTAATGACTTGCGCTTGCACGACAACCCGGCTTTCCAATTAGCCAATGCTTCTGGCCTGCCTGTTAGTGTGGTTTTTATTGTTCCGGAATTCTGGTTAGACGCAGAAGCCAGCACACCATTTTCGTATCGGGAAGATTATTTAAATACACAGAACCAGATCCGTATCAGTAAACCCAAAGCACGTTTTTTACGGGCCAGCCTGATTGATTTACAACGCCAGCTGTATCGCCAGAATATTCAGCTTAATATGGTATATGGTGACCCACTGACTCTGTTTAAAAGCTGGCAGCAACAAGGCTTACAACAGGTATTTACCCAACAAGCCCAGGCCCCTGAAGAGAGTGTCTGGCTGGATGCTATCAGCGAACAGAACATTACCTTAACTACCTATCACAACCAGGCTTTATTCGATCAACAACAATTAATAGATGCTGGCCTGACTCCAGAGCCGCAGCAATGGCCAGCCAGTTTCAGTCGGTTTCGCCGCCGGATTGAAAAACATATCGACTTTGACCATATCAAATCGGCCCCGCCTGTAGCATTAATCGTGGACGATCATCCACTCAGCCATCATGCGTCGATTCCCTGGCCAACGGATTTTTCCGGCCAGGATGACTCCCTGCCATCCTTACGATTTAATTTAGCCGGTGGTGAAGATAATGGTCTCGCTCGCTTGTCGTCTTATATCTGGCAGCACCAGGGATTGCAGAATTATAAAACCACCCGCAACCAATTAACCGGCAACAATTTCAGTTCTTTTTTCAGTGCTTATCTGGCCTGGGGGTGTCTCTCTGCCAAGCGGGTGATACAGGAAATACACTACTTTGAACACGAGTTACAACCGAATGAACATTCACAATGGCTGACACTGGAATTGTTATGGCGGGAATATTTTTACTGGTGCCTACGAATTTATGGCAAGCGCTATTTCTGTTATTCAGGGTTGGGAAATTCAAACGCTTTTAAAGCAGCAGGATTTAAACCAGCCAACTTTGATCAGCGCTGGCAGGCCTGGCAACAGGCACAAACCGGAGTCCCCATGATTGACGCCGGATTAAAAGAATTGATACACACGGGTTATTGCTCTAATCGTATGCGTCAGAATCTGGCCAGTTATTTTATCCATGAATTACAACTGGACTGGCGTTTAGGCGCGCAGTTTTTTGAGCAACATCTAATTGATTTTGATGTCGCGGTTAACTGGGGAAACTGGGCTTATCTGGCCGGGGTGGGTAATGATCCACAACATAGCCCCAATGCAGATCAGCAAACGCTGGGGCGTCAGGCTAAAGGTCGTTGGTTTTCAATCAATAAACAGCTGCAACAATATGACCCACAACTACAGCATATTCATCAATGGCTGCCACAACTTAACACACAGGATTTAGCACAAATACAAGCACACAGCAGTGGCCAACAACCATTAGCGCATTATCCGCTGCCCATCGTTCCTGTGACTGTTTTTCCTGGAATCGGCACTTCCAGCCGTTAATTCGGGTTTATTCCAGCGATGCTGCAACTGGTTTGGTTTAAGCGTGACTTGCGCGCAAGTGATCATCAGGCACTGGCCCAGGCAGCCAGACAAGGGCCGGTAATTGCCTTTTATTGTTTTGAACCAGAATACTGGCAACTGATCGATACCAGCCTGCGCCAGTGGTTGTTTATTGAAGAGTCCTTGTACGATTTAAACCAGCAACTGAATCAGAAACTGGTTATTAGTGTTGGTAAAGTGACGGATTTTTTAAATCAGGTACAACAACACTTTGGTATTTTCCGGCTGCATAGTCATGAAGAAACCGGCAATTACTGGACCTATCAGCGCGATATTGCCGTGAAACACTGGTGCCAGCAACAGCAGATCGACTGGCATGAGTATTCACAATTTGGTGTCTGCCGACCGAATCCGGGGCGTGATCATTGGGCTGAGAACTGGCATCAATTTATTCATGCAGAAGTCGCCGACTTACCGATCATTAAGTGGCAGCAGCATGATTTACCAACGACTCCTGCGTTGAAAGAATTATCCGCATACGTAACCGACCAACAACCTTGCCCGGGCAGGCAACCCGGTGGCCGCCAACAGGCTTTAGCGCTGCTGAATAGTTTTTTAACACACCGTGGTGAATTTTATCGTTCATCCATCAGCTCTCCACTTAGTGCCGAACAGGCTTGTTCACGGTTGAGTCCGTATCTGGCTTATGGCTGTATCAGCCTGAAAGAGCTGTATCGTATTCTTAACGAAGCACGGCATTATTACCGCCATCAGCCAGAGAAAAAAACATACTGGAATAACAGCCTCAAAGCGTTCGAAAGTCGTTTATGGTGGCACTGCCATTTTATTCAGAAGCTGGAAGACGAGCCTGAGATGGAATGGAAAAATCTGCACCCGGCTTATAATCATTTACGCCAACATCATCACCCGGAAAGGTTACAGGCCTGGCAACAGGGAAATACCGGCTGGCCTTTAGTTGATGCCTGTATGCGTTATTTACAGCACCACGGCTGGCTTAATTTCCGTATGCGGGCCATGCTGGTATCCATTGCCAGCTACGCTTTGTGGCTGCCCTGGCAATTAACGGCGCCGTTTCTTGCCCGTTTATTTGTTGATTATGAGCCCGGTATTCATTATCCACAGGTACAAATGCAATCCGGTACTACCGGCATCAATATTCCGCGCATGTATAACCCGGTCTTACAGGCACAAAAACAAGACCCCAATGGCCAGTTTATTCGCAGGTGGATTCCTGAATTGAGGCAAGTACCTAACAGCTGGATTCACCAACCCGGATTAATGCCAGCGTCGTTAAAAACTCAGTATCAATGTGAATCATACCCTGACCCGATAGTCGATTTTAATAACGCAACCCGGCAAGCTAAGCAGGCAATCAGCGATATTCGCCAACATGATTTTTATCAGCAAGCTCGTGATATTGGCCATAAACATGGGTCACGAAAACGCTCTGGCAGCAGAAAGGCATCCCGGCGTAAAAAAGAGAAAGCGGCCGATTCGCAACAGCTGTCTCTTTTTTAATTAAAGCAATCTTTTATGCTGCTTTTAATGAACTGAGGGCAAAGAATCACTGTCTGCCGCTAACTGATTATTACCAAACGGCACTTCAATCGCGTTGCTGCCCTGACGTATCGGCTGGCCCACCATTTCGTCGTAAGCACTCTGATGTTTTATCACAAATGCCTGCACCGGAAATTTTTCAAACATCGCCTGAAACGATAAAACATTATGGCTGCGCAGCAATTTATCGTTATTGTCGGTCACGTAATGCTCTTCGCCATTAATCACAACGGAGGCCTGATACAGGCAAAGATCGAGAGAGTGAATAATGACTTTTTCTATTCTGTTGACTTGCTTAAGCTTACTGATACGAATGGTCATAAATACCTCCTGTCTGAGGTATTTATTCTACAGCAAGTGATAACTTCCGGGCATAAAAAAAGCGACCATTTTCATGGTCGCTTCAGGACAAGCGCTAGGCTTTAGCTTCTGTACTAGGACAGAGGGTGCTACTGGGACAGAGGGTGCTGTCATAAAATAATGTCTCAATCCTGAAACATTATTGGTAATACGGTTCAGGCTGTTGGCGTAATATTTTTTACATTTTTAGCGGTAAAGTAAGCAAAGCCACCTTCTGAATCACCCACTTCAATACGGTTTGGTGATAAAGGAGAGCTTTTGATTGCGGCAATATAAATACCGTGACTGGCCACCAGGTTTTTGTCCACATCACTGAATTGTGGTTGTGAAAATGCAAAGGTTTTACGCTCACATCCACGCTCTAATGTCAGAATCAGTTGGGAATCCGTCAACTCGTTAGCCCGTGAAAAGTTCACATAGGTAACGCGATATCCTTGATCAAATTCATAAAGGTTCTGCTCTAAGGTTTGGCGACTGATGCTCATAAGTAAAACTAACCTGTTATGTGTGGCAAATCGGGTAACAACTTGAATATCTTTAGGTTTAGTCGCTTACCCGTAGCACTGCAATGCGCGCTAACACAAAACTACAGTCTTTTTTGTAACCGTCAAAAGTGGCAGTTATTTGTCGGAAAAAGTGTATGAAAACAAGGATTTGTCAGGCCAGACAGGTGTCAAATAATTGAGCATTACAGAACTACACAGGCTATTACACAATAACAAAGCCTGTATATTTGTACATTTATCAATCAGCGCGACCAATCATGGTGGATGCGCTGTAATGATTGTTCAAGATTGACAAATTTATACTGAAAACCACTCTGCAGCAGTTGTTGTGGCTGGACTCGCTGCCCTTCTAACAACAGTTCGGACATTTCGCCAAACAATAATTTGGCAATAACTTTTGGCATCGGAAACAAAGCCGGACGTTTCAGCTCTGCTGCCAGCGCCCGGGTAAATTCACGGTTGGTCACAGCCTTCGGTGCCGTCATATTAATCGTTCCCTGTAACAGAGAACCTGTGATGTGATGAATGGCGCTCACGTAATCTTCAAGATCGATCCAGGACAGCACCTGATTACCCGCACCAATGACACCGCCAAGGCCGACGGAAAATGGCAACCATAAACGTTTCAGCATGCCGCCACGCGGGCCAAGGACAATACCGGTACGCAGCAAGACCAAACGCTCACTACAACTAGTGAACTCTTCCGCAATATGCTCCCAGTCACGACATAAATGGGCAGCAAACCCAGCACCGTGGCCATCCGCTTCCGTCAGGCTATTACCCTGGTACAAGTCATCACGAAAACTGCCGTAATAGCCAACCGCAGAGCCTGATAACACCAGTTCGAACGATTGTTGTGATTGCTTTGCCCATTGCAACAAGTCACGGGTAAGATCAACCCGCGATTGACGTAATACATCTTTACGCCTGGAGCTCCAACGCTGATCAGCAATGCCTTCTCCGGCCAGATTTACCAGCCAGTCAAACAATTCATTTAACTGAGCCAGATTATCGGTGGCACGCAACTGGCCATCCCAACGCTGAATCACCTGAGAAGGACGACGGGTAAACACCACAACCTGATGGCCAGCGTTCAGCCAGTCTGTAATCAGACGACTGCCAATAAAACCGCTGCCGCCGGTGATTAATATGCGTTTACTCATACGCTTCTCCTGTGATCTTCCATCTGATGACCGTAATCTTGCCTAACGAACGAGACACGCTTTTTCAGCGTAGCAATCAGGATGATTGCTGTGCGCAAAGATCACATGGATGTGGCTTTTTGCGCACCGCTGAAAAAGCGTGTGTCGGTCGTTAGCTTGGTCAGAGCGGCTTGGTCAAAACTACGTTCTGATCAAACTGCGCTTTTATCAAACTGCACTTTTATCAAAACTGCTCGATCGTCATCGCCATCAGGCTGTCTTTGCCCGCTTCGATTTCCGTCAGCAGGCTGCTGGTTTGTGGCAGAATTTTCGCCATATAAAACTCAGCGCTGTGCAGTTTAGCCTGATAAAA
This sequence comes from Bacterioplanoides sp., assembly GCF_965226395.1. GTDB lineage: Bacteria > Pseudomonadota > Gammaproteobacteria > Pseudomonadales > Oceanobacteraceae > Bacterioplanoides. The sequence continues at coordinate 917,751 of NZ_OZ245358.1, forward strand.
GTCTGTTTCAGTGCTGCCGGCATCCAGCTGTTGACGCGCTACCAATGCCATTTTGCTCCAGAAATACGCCAGTGACGTTAACGCCATCAGACGCAAGTATGGCGTTGCCGCCGAACCCGCCTGCTCACGGTCGGTCATGCCGTTTTGCATCAGCCACATGGTCGCTTTCTGCAGTTTTGCCATGGACGCTTTCAGTTCACCCAGATACGGCGCATCTTCGTTCTCGCTTGCATAGCCTTCTAACATAGCAAAGAAACGCTTCAGTGGACGACCACCCGCCATACCCAGTTTGCGGCCAACCAGATCCAGTGCCTGAATACCATTGGTACCTTCATAAATCCGGGTAATACGGGCGTCACGCACGTATTGTTCAACCGGCCAGTCTTGTGTGAAACCGTTGCCACCCATCAGCTGCAGACCATCGTTGGCACAGAAGAAACCTTCATCGGTGAGGAAGGCTTTGGCAACCGGCGTTAACAGCTGTACCAGATCATCGGCGTATTCACGCTCTTCTGGTGTTTCACCATTGTGAGAAATATCCAGTTGCATGGCCGTGAAGTAAGCCAGCGCCCGACCGCCTTCAATGGTGGCTTTCTGGCGCAGTAACATACGGCGAACATCGGGGTGCACAATGATGCAGTCTGCTGCCTGATCCGGTTCTTGTGGGCCCGCCAGCGAACGACTCTGACGGCGGTCTTTGGCAAAACCCAGCGAAGTCTGATAAGCCGCTTCCGCCACACCTAAGCCCTGTAAGCCAACCATCAGGCGAGCACTGTTCATCATGACAAACATAGCCTGTAAACCTTTGTGTGGTTCACCAATGAGCCAACCTTTGGCTTCTTCAAAGTTCATCACACAGGTAGCCGAGCCTTTGATGCCCATTTTGTGTTCCAGACCGCCACAGAAAGCCGGGTTACGGCTGCCATCTTCCAGCAGTTTCGGTACCAGGAATAACGAAATACCTTTGGAGCCACCCGGCGCATCCGGCAGTTTTGCCAGTACCAGATGCACAATATTATCAGCCAGGTCGTGTTCGCCGCCGGTGATCCAGATCTTAGTACCGGAAATGGCATAAGAACCGTCTGCCTGAGGTTCAGCCTTAGTGCGAATCAGGCCCAGATCAGTACCACAGTGTGGCTCGGTCAGACACATAGTACCTGTCCACTCACCACTGATCAGTTGTGGCAGAAACTTGTTTTTCAGCTCTTCCGAACCGTAACTGGTTAAGGCGTTGATTGCACCGTGGGTCAGGCCCGGGTACATACCCAGTGACAAGTTGGCCGAACACACCATCTCTTCAGCCAGCGTGTTCAGCGTGTGCGGCAGACCCTGACCACCGTACTCCACCGGGGAAGACAGTGCTGTCCAGCCATTTTCAGCAAACTGTTTATACGCTTCTTTGAAGCCTGTTGGCGTAGTAACACTTTTGGTTTCCGGATCGTATTGGCAACCTTCACGATCCCCCGGCGTGTTCAGTGGCGCCATCACATTTTCCGCCAGCTTAGCGCCTTCGGTCAGCATGGCATCCATGATTTCGCGGGTCGCATCTTCAAAACCGGGCAAAGACGGTAAAATCTCGTCTCCTTTCAGAACCTCATACAATACAAACTGCATGTCGCGCAGTGGCGCCTGATAACTCATCTCTCTATCCTCGTGGTTAACCTTATGCTCAATCATGTTGCGGTTAACGTTTATGGTTAACGTTGCACTATGCTTTGACTCTCATAGCTATACATAAGTTATACATATTTTATTTAATTAGGCAAATACTGATACAATTCAGCGTTAATAAAGGTACAATGCCACGTCAAAGAACAGGCAGTAATCAACGACCCAACAGCCGCATAAAGACGTGGGGCTGAATTTGTTGTACAACTTATTGTGAGCAGGAAGTAGCAGGAAATTTTATGGCACACATTGCAATCATTGGCGCAGGCATGGCAGGGCTGAGTGCATTACAAACACTGAAACAGGCAGGTCATCAGGTAACGGTGTTTGATAAAAGCCGTGGCTCTGGTGGCCGTCTGGCAAGCAAAAAAGTGGGCAATGCCAGCTGGGATATGGGCGCCCAGTTTATGCGTAGCCATCATTCTGAGTTCAGCCAGGTATTGCGTCAGTGGGAGCTGGATGGCTGGGTAAAGCACTGGGACTTTCAGCCCCATGTGATTGATGCTGACGGCATTCGCCGTTCTGACGATGATGTACAACGTTATGTCGGCGTCAGCCGGATGACCGCACTGAGCCGCAAACTGCTCGAAGCAGCCGATGCATTTATCCCTTCCACCCGGATTGTTGATTGCCAATACCATGAAAGTCAGTGGTTGCTCACTGCTGACGATAGCCAGACCTTCAGCGGCTTTGACGGCCTGATCATTAACACTCCACCGCTACAGGCACAGCCACTGCTGCAGCAACCAGCCCCCGAACTGGCCGCCCAGTGCGATGTGGATATGATGCCGACCTGGACATTATTACTGGCGTTTGATCAACCATTAACCTCACCTGAACGTGAAGAAGACATCAAAGCGGCCTTTGTGCACCATCCGATCATCGACTTTATTGCGCAGAATTCCGACAAGCCAGAGCGTGATAAACCGACACACGGCGCGCCACAAACCTGGACGATACATGCCGATCATCACTGGAGCCGGGAGCACAGCGACAGCCCTCGGGACTGGGTACAGCAACAGATGCTTCAGGCCTTTTTTGAAGTCATGCGCCAGCCCGTTCAGGCCAGCTGCGAAATCTGGCTGCACCGCTGGCTGTATGCCATTGTTGATCAGCCATTGCATTGTGGCGCGCTACAGTCAGATAGCGTGCCACTGGCCGTTTGTGGTGACTGGCTGGAACAAGGTGCCGTTGAAGGTGCGTGGTTAAGCGGCCAGAAAGCCGCTCAGATGATGCAGCAACGTTTTTAGTAAAGAATTAAAGAGCGAAGAATTTTTTATGGCGAAAAAAGCCTCTGTACTGCTGGCCCATGGCAGCAGCGACCCCAACTGGTTAGCACCATTCCAGACCTTACTGGAGCGCATCCGCGGAGATTTACACGACAGCGAACGTGTAGAGCTGGCGTATATGGAACTGGCAGAACCCACCATGGAACACGCCATTACTGAGCTGGTTGCCGAGGGTTATCAACAAGTGGATATTCTGCCGCTGTTTTTTGCTGCCGGGCGTCACCTGCGCAAAGATGTACCCAATATGCTGGAAGCACTGCAACAGCAACTAACGGATCAGGGTTATGATGCCGAGCTGACACTGCACTCACCGATTGGCCTGGAACCGGAAATGGCCAACGCCATCAGCAAGGTAGTGGTACGCAAACTGTCGGATCACTGATCCTTCGTTCAAAGCTATACAAAAATATAATTTCTTATACAAAAAGTGTTTGACTTGTAGAACCTCTGGGTGCACATTAAATCTTGTACAAAGTTATACCAGAGGTTGTACAACAAATGACTGCATCCGCGCTATCTGCCACCCCGGCAGACAAAATTCAGATTGGTATCAGCGCCTGCCTGATGGGCCATGAGGTTCGTTTTGATGGCGGCCACAAGCGTTCCCGTTTTTGTACCGATGTACTGTCGGACTATTTTGACTACGTACCCCTCTGCCCCGAGGTTGCGATTGGCATGGGCACCCCCCGTCAGCCGATTCGACTCGTTAGTGACGATAATAAAGGCGTTGTTGACGACAGTACTGAGGTTTTTGCCCGCGGGACCCGGGATGAAACACTGGATGTCAGCGACGATCTGCGTCACTACGGTCGTACTCAGGGTCAGCAACAACAGCAGCTGTGTGGCTATATCTTTATGCAGAAAAGCCCGAGCTGTGGCCTGTTTGGTGTAAAGCGCTACCTCAGCAATGGTATGCCCGAAGGTACCACTCGCGGCTTATACGCAGCGGAATTCTGTCAACAGCAACCGCTGCTGCCGGTGGAAGAAGCCGGTCGGTTAAATGACCCGGGCCTGCGCGAAAATTTTCTGGTGCGGGTATTTACCTACAGTGACTGGCAACAATTTTCGGCACAAGGGTATAACGCCAAAGGCCTGATTGAGTTTCATGCCCGTTATAAATATCTGGTAATGGCGCACAGCCAATCCCATTACAAATCATTGGGGCGTTTACTGGCGGATTTATCCGGCAAAGATATTACCGCCGTGGGCCAGGAATATTTCAGCCAATTAATGCAGGCACTGGCTAAGCCAGCATCCCGCAAAATGCATACGAATACCTTGATGCATTTACAGGGCTACCTGAAAAACCGCTTATCGTCGGATGATAAACAAGAATTAACGGATGTTATCCATCAATATCATAAAGCCGTTGTGCCGTTAATTGTGCCGCTGACCTTGCTGAAACATCATTTAAAACACCATAAGGAAGTGAATCAGTATGCCTGGCAGCAGGTGTATTTAAATCCCTATCCGTACGAATTAGGGTTACGTAATGACATCTGAATATTCCGGCAGCGATTTCTCGGGTCATTATCCGATTCGTGAATTTGCCCGCCTTACCGGGGTAAACCCAGTAACGTTACGTGCCTGGGAACGCCGCTATGGCATTATTCAGCCTCAGCGCACCGATAAAGGTCATCGTTTTTACAGTGAAGCTGATATTCAGCGTATTCAGAATATCCTCTACTGGTTGGATCAGGGCTATCCCATTCGCCAGGTCAGGCTGTTATTACAAAACAACCAGATTATCAGCCAGCAAGACGATGGTTGGCAGACCATTCGCGAACAACATATTAATTATCTGTCTCGCGGGCAATTACAACAGCTGGATAATCTTATTACCGATGGTTTTGCTAATTATCCGATGGCGGTTTATTACGAACGTTGCCTGCAACCAGTGATGGCATTTTTGCAATCCGAACCACTGCTATATCAGTTGTATTGCCAGCAATTAAAACGCAAATTAATTTGTCTGGTGCATCAGCAGCAGAAGCACAACAGCGGCCCGGTGTTATTACTGCTGAGCAACCATGATCAGAATGAAATTGCCATGTATGCCATGGCTTACGCTTTGGGTGCAGCAGCCTTTCGGGTTGAAGTGTATTGCCAGACAATAACTCCGGCTGAGCTGAGCCAACTGGTTACCTTATTAAATTGCAGTCAGCTTTGGGCAGACCTGTGCGCTTCAGTATCAGGCAAAACCGAACAGTGGCAGCAACAACTTAACGAGCTGCAACAAAGCCTGCCGGTATTTTCCAACTTAGCTGGCGGCGATATCAGCGCCACTAGTGATACCAATGACAATAAACCAGTCTCTGCTGCACGGGGTATATGGCAATTACCTGAGTCGTTTGCCGAGCAATTGGCATTTTTTATTCAGCATCAGAATATAACAAGCCAACCGAAGGTACGGTTATGACTCACCTGGTGTGGTTTCGTAAAGACCTGAGAATACTGGACAACCCGGCTTTGTTTGCCGCCAGCCAACGTGCTGAAGCTAATAAATTGACAGCCAATGAGAAGTTAACAGAGAGCACTAAACTGTTGGCGGTATTTTTTATTACCGAACAACAGTGGCAGCAACATGGCATGGGACAACGCCAGATTCAGTTGCTGAAAAATGCAGTGCTGGAATTACAGCAATCGTTACGTTCACTTAATATTCCACTACTGATTATTAATGCCGGAGATTTTAATAACAGCCTTACTCTGCTGCAGACCTTGTGCTCTGATCTGAATATTGATCAGGTCTTTTTTAATCACGAATACGAGCTGAATGAACAGCAGCGTGATAAGCGTTTTTCACACTGGTGCGATCAGAACCAGATTACGACCCATGGTTTTCATGACCAGTGTTTAGTACCACCGGGTAAGGTGTTAACCGCCAGTGACACCATGTTTAAAGTGTATTCACCCTTTAAACGCGCCTGGCAAAAACAGGTGGGTCATTATCAGCAACCACCGTTAGGCAAGCCAGCGGCTGCAGATCATCACAATATCGGCACGGATCTGAACGGGTTAGATTTGCCACTACTAACGCTGGATTATCAGCCGGATGAACTCTGGCAAGTCGCAGAAGCCGCGGCCCATCAGCAGCTCAATGATTTTCTCGATCAGCGGGTTCAGGATTATCACGAGTTACGTGATATTCCATCACAACCTGCCACCAGCCAGCTGTCGATGGCTTTAGCACTCGGTTTATTGTCTCCACGCCAGTGTTTTTATGCTTGCTGGCAACACAGCCCTGGCGAATTATACAAAAGTCGTGGTGAATTAATCGGTGCTAAACCAGGACTCGACAGCTGGATTAATGAATTAATTTGGCGCGAGTTTTATCGCCATTTAATGGTGGCTTACCCAGATCTGTGTAAACACAAAGCCTTTAAACCCGATACCGAACAGGTGCCGTGGCGCTACGATCAGGCGGATTTTCAGGCCTGGTGTGATGGTAACACCGGCTATCCCATTGTCGATGCGGCCATGCGCCAGTTAAAACAAACGGGTTGGATGCACAATCGTCTGCGCATGATCAGTGCGATGTTTTTAACCAAACATTTATTAATTGACTGGCGCTGGGGTGAAGCCTGGTTTGCAGAACACTTAGTGGATTTTGACCTAGCTTCGAATAATGGTGGCTGGCAATGGAGTGCCTCCACCGGTGCTGATGGTGCGCCTTATTTTCGTATTTTTAATCCCACCAGTCAGTCACAAAAATTTGATTCTGAAGGCCATTTTATTGTGCGTTATGTGCCGGAATTGTTACCACTCGATCCAAAGCAGCGCCATGCCCCGGATAATGCGAAACGCCGCTTCTGTCATTATCCACAACCTGTTGTGGATCATCAGTTTGGTCGCCAGCGAGCCTTGGCCGCCTTTAAAGGTGAACCATTGCCGCTATCCGCTTGCGAACAACAAAAACAAACCGATTTATTTTCACCTTCTGCCGCTGACGAAGTCAGCAATGAGAGCATCTGATGGCAACCGGAATATCCATCTGGAAAAATATTGCACGCTGGGTTGATTCTGATATCGGTCAGGACGAATCCATGACCAGCACACGATTTAATTGGGTGCGGGTGATTCCTTTTATTGCTTTGCACCTGGTCGCGATCAGTGCTCTGTTTATGGACATCAGCAGCACCGCGGTTGTTGTGTGTTTTGCCTTGTACTGGTTACGCCAGTTTGCTATTACCGCCTTTTATCATCGCTATTTTTCTCACCGCTCTTATAAAACCAATCGCTTCTGGCAATTTATTTTTGCCTTATTAGGTAATATGGCTGCCCAGCGTGGGCCACTGTGGTGGGCTGCTCATCATCGTGCCCATCATCAACATTCAGATACCGAACAAGACCTGCACTCACCAGTGTTACGAGGCTTCTGGTGGAGTCATGTTGGTTGGTTTACCTGTGATGCCAGTTTCCGTACTCAGTATCAACGTATTAAAGATTTTTCAAAATTCCCTGAACTGCGCTGGCTTGATCGTTACGATATTTTTGGCCCGGTATTACTGGTTGTGTTGTTGTATATCAGTGGCGAGTTACTAGCCCGGTTTCAACCCGCCTTAGAGACCAGTGGTATGCAATTAGTGATCTGGGGATTTTTTGTTTCCACCGTTTTATTATTTCATTCAACCGTGGCGATTAATTCACTGGGTCACATCTGGGGGAATAAGCGTTTTAAAACCAAAGACGAAAGCCGTAACAATGCCTTTCTGGCCTTATTAACACTGGGCGAAGGCTGGCATAACAACCATCACCGTTTCGCCGTATCCGCTCGTCAGGGATTTTATTGGTGGCAGGCCGATATTACTTATTATGTGCTGAAGTTAATGAGCTGGATGGGCATTATTCATAGCCTCAATCCGGTTCCGGCACGCATTCTTGAGGAAGGTAAAACGCCGTATTTCAAGCGGGAGGCCAGCCATGAATAAGGCCTCGGTGCAGAAATTTCAGGATTTATACCACAGCCTGAAACGTGATCATGTCAGTCAGGCGTTATTAGCGGATGTGTATGCCGACAGCATTCTATTTCGTGATCCTTTTCATCAGGTTCATGGTCTCGATGCGTTAACGCATTATTTTATCAATATGTATGAAAATGTTGAGCATATTGAATTTACTTTTGGCCATAGCTGGCTGGATTCGGTCGATGCCAACACTAACACCCAGACCAGCGCCTTTATTCGTTGGCAAATGCGTTATCAACACCCGCGTATCAATTCAGGAAAGGTGGTGCTGGTTGACGGTGGCAGTGAATTAATCTGGCACGATAACAAAATTATTCAGCATCAGGATTTTTTTGATGGCGGCCAGATGTTGTACGAGCACCTGCCGCTGATGGGCTGGGCAATTCGAAAATTAAAGGAGCGCATGCAATGAGTTCTTTTAAACAACAAGCGACAAAGCCCGATATATCACAACAGGTTATCTGGTTAACCGGAGCGTCTTCCGGTATTGGTGAAGCACTGGTTAAGCCATTAGCTGAGCAATGCAAAACCCTGATTATTTCAGCTCGTAACGGCGAAAAACTGCAACAGGTCGCGCATGATACTGGTTGCCACAATATTACCTGTGCCCCGGTGGATATCACCAATCGCGATCAGCTGCAGCGTGTTGCCAACGATATTGAACAACACTATGGACGACTGGACACCCTGATCGCTAACGCAGGCACCTGTGAATATGTCGATGTCGGCCAGTTTGATGCCGCTTTGTTTGAGCGAGTTATCAATACCAACCTGATGGGGCTGGTCAACAGTGTCGAAGCGGCGTTGCCGTTATTGCGCAAAAGTCAGCGCGGTTATTTACTGGGCATGAGTTCCAGTGTGGCTTATTTACCCCTGACCCGGGCTCAGGCCTATGGTTCCAGTAAAGCCGCCACCAATCACTTTCTTGAAGCGATGAAGATTGATCTGGCACCAGAGCAGATTGATGTTTCGGTGATTTGCCCCGGGTTTGTCAAAACCCCGCTGACTGACCAGAACGACTTTCCGATGCCCATGCGTATCAGTGCATCAGAAGCGGCTACTGAAATTATTCAGGGGCTGAAACAGCGAACCTGGGAAATTCATTTCCCGCGTCGCTTCACCCGTATTTTGAAGCTGATTGCGTTATTACCGGCACCATTACGTATGCGTATTACGCAATCCATGAGTCGCCAGTAAAGCCAACACCTGAATCACTAACTAAAGCGTCAGCCGGAGCTTATTATGAGCCAAGATCAACCCAGAAAAAAAATTGCCATTATCGGATCCGGTATTTCCGGCCTGACCTGTGCTTATTTATTAAATAAGCAGCATGATGTTCACTTGTTTGAAGCCAATGACTATTTAGGTGGGCATACACAAACCACTCCGGTTGCTGCTGGCGGAAAGACCTACCCGGTTAATACTGGTTTTATTGTCTTTAACGACTGGACCTATCCCAATTTTATTGAGCTGATGAATCAACTGGGAGTCGCCAGTGAAGCCTCGGATATGAGCTTCAGTGTTAAACACCCGACGACCGATATGGAATATAACGGCCACGACTTTAATTCGTTATTCGCTAAGCGCCGTAACCTGTTAAACCCAAAATTCTGGCTGATGCTGCGTGATATTCTGCGTTTTAACAAAGAAACCCGTGCTGAGTTAGCGGCTGATGAAATCAGCCGTGATGAAACGCTGGGCCATTATCTCAACCGTAAAGGCTACGGGGATTACTTCCGCCGTTATTATATTATTCCCATGGGCTCGGCGGTGTGGTCTGCCAGTGAAGAGATGATGATGTCTTTTCCACTGTATTTCTTTATCCGGTTTTTTAATAACCACGGCATGCTGAGTGTTGATGATCGGCCGCAGTGGCGGGTGATCAGTGGTGGCTCACAAACTTATGTAAAGGCGATTCAGGATTTATTGCCTGAAGAAAACGTGTATATCAGTACGCCCGTCACTTCCGTGGTGCGTAATGATCGTGGGGTGATTGTTACTTTTTTAGAAGACAGCACGCCTCAGACTCAGCAGTTTGATGAAGTGATTTTTTCCTGTCATAGCGATCAGGCGCTGGCGATGTTACAAGATGCCACCGCAGACGAACAAAATGTGCTCGGCGCCATTCCCTATCAGATGAACGATGTGGTACTACATACCGATGCTTCGGTATTACCCAAACGTCAGGCTGCCTGGGCGGCATGGAATTATCATATTGATGACGCGGAAGTGTCAGGTAAAAAACGTGATACCGCTGCGGTGACCTATTATATGAACAGGCTTCAGAACTTTGATGACTGTCCGGAACACTTTTGTGTCACTCTGAACAAAACCGACGATATCGACCCACAAAAAATTATTCGTGCGTTCCAATATGCCCACCCGGTTTTCACTATGGAAGGCATGACCGCGCAGCAGCAGCATTCATTGATTAATAATAAACACCACAGCCATTTCTGCGGTGCATATTGGCTGAATGGTTTTCATGAAGATGGAGTAAACAGTGCATTACGGGTGTGTGAATCGTTTGGTATTAATCTGAAAAATCATCAATCAGATAGTACTCTTAATGAAAATGCTAATGTTCGCCAGGAACAGGTGGCCTGATGAATAGCCGAATCTATAAAGGCCAGGTGCGCCATCGCCGCCATACTGAAGTGAAACATCAATTCACCTATCAGGTCTTTATGGTATTACTGGATCTGGATGAAGTTGATGAGTTATTTACTCGCTCACCATTCTGGTCGACCAAACGCTGGGCAGCGGCGCAATTTCGGCGGCGGGATTATTTTGGCGACAGTAAAAATTCCATAGATAGCCCGGTAGATAGAGATAGCCCAATAGATAGAGATAGCGCAGCGGATTTAAAAAACGCCATTATCGAACGGTTTTTTCAGGACACCGGCCTGCGTGCAACGAAGGTGCGTATGCTAACCAATCTGCGCTACTTTGGTTATCTGATTAACCCGGTGACGTTTTATTACTGTTTTGATGATCATGATAACTGGCTGGGTACGCTGGCTGAGATTACCAATACCCCCTGGGATGAGCGCTTTCAATATACCTTGTTAGCTGCTTCGGCCGAGACAAAAGAACCAGCTACTAAATTCAGAAAAATAACGGCTATTGCTGCTGAAAAAATCATGAATCCATCGTCACAGCAACCTAAGTTAGCTTACCGCTTTGAAAAAAGCTTTCATGTATCGCCTTTTAATCCAATGGATATGCAATATCGCTGGATCATGCAATTGCCGGGGAAAGATCTGCTGATTCATATGGATAACCTGACGATAGAAAACGGCCACTATCAGCGAGAGTTTGATGCCACTCTATGGCTATCGGCTGAACCCTTCAGCCGCTCAGCCATGAACAAGGTGTTGTACCAATACCCACTGATGACGTTAAAGGTGTTTGCGGGTATTTACTGGAATGCCCTGAAGCTCTGGCTAAAACGATCTCCATTTTATGATCACCCGGAAAATGACCCGGTTGAGACGTTTAAACAAAAAAATAATCCTGAAACTGACCACTCTGCTCTGAATAACAAGGAGTCTGTGTTATGAAACCATTAGCTTTAAAGTCATCGGCCTTAAAATCATCGTCGCTAGACGATAAAAAAATGCACTGGCTGGACCGCCTGTGTCGCCAGGGGTTATTTAACACACTGGAAAAGCTGCATAGCGGCAGCCTGACCATTATTGAAGGGGAGCAGAGCTTTTATTTTGGTCAGCTCGAACAATCAGACTCCGCAACTCACTCTGTACCACTCTCACCTACAAACCAGCGCTATCATGCCAGCATTACCATTCACGATTATGAGGCGTATCGGAATATTGCTTTATATGGCAGCGTGGGGGCTGGTGAAGCCTATATGACTCATGACTGGAGCAGCCCCGACCTGCCTATGGTGATCCGGGTTCTGGCTTTAAATAAAGACGTGGTTGATCAGATTGATGGTGGGTGGGCCAATGTGGGGAAGGTCGCGTTACAATTTTTCCACCAGCTGAATAAAAATACAGAAAAAGGCTCGAAACGTAATATCGCTGCTCATTATGATTTGGGCAACGAGATGTTCGAATTATTTCTTGACCCGACCATGATGTATTCCAGCGGTATTTTCCCAACGACGGATGCCACAATGGAGCAGGCGTCCATTTATAAACTGGATCGTATTTGCCAGAAACTGGATCTGAATGAACAGGATCATCTCGTTGAGATCGGCACCGGCTGGGGTTCAATGGCCATTCATGCGGCTAAACATTACGGCTGTAAAGTAACAACTACCACCATCTCCGAAGAACAATATGCCTGGGCTCAGGAGAAGGTTCGTGCTGAAGGGCTGGGAGATAAAATTACCCTGCTAAAACAAGACTATCGTTTATTAGCAGATGAACGTGCCGGGCAATTCGATAAGCTGGTTTCGATTGAAATGATTGAAGCTGTGGGTTATCAGTTTTTGAATACCTATATTGAGGCCTGCAGCCGCTTATTAAAAGCCGATGGGGTTGCATTAATTCAGGCCATTACTATTGATGACCAGCGTTACGAACAGGCCAAAACCGAAGTCGATTTTATTAAGCGCTATATTTTCCCGGGCAGTTTTATTCCGTGTGTCACTGCGATTCAGTCAGCCGTGACTCAGGCATCGGATATGAAAATGACACATATGGAAGATATTACGCCACACTATGCGATGACGTTAGCCAAATGGCGTGAACGTTTTCTCGATAATCAGGATGCCATTAAAGCATTGGGTTACGACGACACCTTTATTCGCTTATGGGATTTCTACTTTGCTTATTGCGAAGGTGGTTTTGCCGAACGTGTGATTGGAGATGTGCAGCTGATGTTTGCTAAACCGTTAAACCGCCGCGATACAGTTCTGGGGAAACTCGGGGAGTAAAGCAAACGAGCAGAGGTCTATCTATGTTACCCATTCAACAGACAATAAAAAATAATGACTGGCTGAAAACTGTTATTAATGTGGTGCTGTTTCAGCTCTGCTGGCTAGCCTGTGTCGTTGGTGGCAATCAATGGGCGTTAGCGGCACTGTTGCTACTGGTGGTTATTCACGCCAGCTGGATTGTGGGACAAGACCAACTATTGAGTGAGGTCCGCCTGGTTTTACCATTAATCAGCTTAGGAATTTTATTCGATACCATACTCATGCAGATTGAATGGCTGATATTTCCGCATGATAGCGGTGTAACCATCCCCTTCTGGTTAATGGCGTTATGGCTGGCGTTTGCTTCCACCGTACGTCATTCAATGTCAGGGATATTAAAAAAACCATGGGTTGCTGTGTTATTTGGTGCGTTAGGTGCTCCCTGGAGTTATTACCTGGGGGATCAACTGGGTGCTGTCACCGTAACCACCAATGCCTTAATTGCAATCAGTCTGTTCTGGGGGCTGCTGTTATTGGCGGTGTGTGTGCAATTACAAAAAACGGAGGCTGCTGATGGCTCTTTTTAATCGTTTGCTGATAGCGTTACTTTTTACCGGCAGCTCTGTTATTGCACTTGCTGCACAGAACTTATCAGCGTCCCTGAAATCGTCAGAAATCAGCTATATTGGCGATGCATATTCACTCAATGACCCAAATACTCTGCTCTATCGTGAAGAACATCATTTATTATTACAAGCAGGGAAGCCGCTTCAACGTCAGGTGAATTATTATTCGGCCGAGGGAGAATTAATCGCCAATAAAGAAAACTGGTATCGCACGGCTGCGACTCAACCGGATTTTATTCTGACCGATTTTCGTACGGGTTATCGGGAAGAAGCCAAAATCAAACCAGTGAAAAATCAACCAGTGAAAAATACGAACACTCTTATTTTGATTTTGACGGAAAGCCCAGGGACGGAAAACCAGAAGACAGAAAATCAGAAAACCGAAGAAACTCAACTCAGCGAATTTGATTATGAACTAGTGATTGACGCGGGCTTTGATGATTTTATTCGTAAACACTGGGGTGCGCTGCTGGCGGGTGATGCCATTCCCTTCAGCTTTGCCTCGGTAGCCCGGCAAACCAGCGTTAATTTTGAAGTACAAATCAGGAAAGTGGTTAAACCCGGAGATACCTTATTAAAGCTGGAGATGACGTTACGGTCGTCCTTATTATCCTGGTTGATGTCGCCCATTAAACTGGATTACGATCTGAGTAATAAACGGCTGCTGCGCTATCGGGGCCTGAGCAATCTTCAGGATGATCAGGGTTCAGGCCAGCAAGTAGATATTCGTTATCGCTATTTCGATGAAACCCTATGACGCGTCCTTTTACTTATCCCAGTTTCATCCTGCTGTTGTGTGTATTACCAGCCTCTGTTTATGGACAGAGTGACGAAACCGTTGACTTGGAAACCGTCAGCATTCAGGGCGATCAAACATCCAACGACCGTATCAGTAGCCAAAAGCTGTTAAAAGTACCCGGTGCCGGTAATGACCCACTCAGAGCCATCGAAAGTTTACCGGGCGTGGTGTTTAGCAACGGCAATCGCTCAGAACCGGCAGTACGCGGCTCCTCTCCGGAAGATAACGCCTATATCGTCGATTTTTTACCGGTCGGTTATATTTTTCATCTCGATAGCAGCAGCATTCTCAACGATAACGTGGTCGAAGGTTTTACCTTAGAAGCCGCCGCGTTCGGCAGTGAATATAATAATGCCACCGGTGCCGTGATTGATGCCGACTCACGTTTACCTTATCAGGATCGCGATCAGCTGGTAGTGGATCTCAGCCTATTAAAGGCCGGGATTTTTGTCGAAAATCAGGTCACCGATGATCAGGCTTTTTATTTATCAGCCCGTCAGAGTTTGTTTCAGTATTACATCGAAAATTTTCTCGATGACGAAGACTTTGAATTTACCACGGTACCGGAGTTTTACGATTATCAGGGCAAATACAGTTGGCGTATCAGTGATACTGAAACCGTTAGCGCCCAGATTATCGGCGCCAGAGATAAAGGCGGATTACTGTTCGCCGACGATTCCGATCAGGTGCTACAAGACCCGGGGCTGGAAGGTGGGCTGCGGTTTGAAGCCTTCTTTAACAGTCAGGGGATTGTCTGGGATAAATTTTATGCTTCCGGCCTGAGTCATACCCTGGGCATTTCACAACTGGAAGAGAAATTCGCTTTTGGCATTGGCTTTAATAATCGCATCGACGTCAAAGTGAACTCTTATAATCTGCGTTCACAATTCAGCTGCCCCATTCACCCGCACCATGAACTGCAATGGGGGCTGGAATATGACGAAGCGCATATCGGCTATAAAGGTCGGTTTGATGCTCCACCGTGTGATGAGTTTGAACCGGACTGTCGCATTGTGGATGGTACCGAAACCATCACTGGCTCAGGCAAACCCATTGTCAGAACCTGGTACGCCAATCTGGCGGATGTGTGGTCAGTCACGCCGGCCTGGACTCTGATCCCCGGCGTCTTGGTATCCACCGACGACTACACTGATCAGGATTTTGTTGAGCCTAAACTGAACAGTCGCTGGGAATTCCATCGCAACTGGGCGTTCACTTCCGGCTATGGGCAATACCATATCCTGCCAGACAATTTTGGTTCCTACACACCAGAGTTTGGTAATCCGGAGTTAAAACAACCCACCGCAGATCATTACGAAATCGGGTTGGAACAGTCGCTGTCGGATGATTTTGTGCTGGGTGAGTTGTTCTGGAAAGTCGAGCTGTATTACAAAACCCTGGAAGACATCATTATTGGCCGCCCACCGCAAGATCCACTCTACAGTGACCTGAGCGTCGAGCAATACAATAGCCTGCCGCGTTATACCAACGATGCCAATGGTAAGGCCTGGGGGGCGGAATTGTTTGTTAATAAAAATCTGACCGATCAATGGTACGGCTGGCTGTCGCTGGCGTATTCACGGACCGAGCGCAAGGATCAGCTAACCGGAGAGCGGTTTCGCTACAACTACGATCAACCTGTGGTGGTGAATGCCGTTGCCAATTATCAATATAACCGCGATTGGCAAATTGGTTTTAAGTGGCGCTTTCAGAGTGGCCAGTTGGTTACCCCACTGGAAGGGGCTGTGCAGGATGAAGATAACCCGGCGTTATACAACCCCATCTATGGCAACCTGAATTCCGAACGGTTACCGGCTTACCACAAGCTGGATGTACGCGCCGACCGTACCTTTATCTTCCAACGTTGGGAAATGGATTTTTATGCCGAAATACTGAACCTTTATGGCCGAAGTAATGTCGTAGATTATGAGTATGAGGGAGCGGACTACAGTAATCGCGAGGAAGTCACCGATCTGCCCACCATTGTTTCGTTTGGTATTAAAGCAAGGCTTTGATTTAGCTGATTATTCCACAATTAGTATGTTTAATAATGACAAGCAACATATTTTGGATCAATAATCGACTACACCCTCTAATTGTTCCAAAAACTTTATTTTTATGAAATAAACCCCATACTATGGAAATCATGTTGTGAAGTACAAGCCGGAGACTAAGTTATGCTGATCGGGAAACGCGAAGAGTTCGATCTGAACGAAATGGCTATTTTTGTTCACGTTGTGGAAGCAGGCAGCTTTACTGGTGCTGCCAAAAATCTGGGACTTCCAAAATCGACCGTCAGCCGTAAGATCACCCAGCTTGAAGAGCGTTTGGGCATTCGTTTAATTCAGCGTACGACACGTAGTTTACGTCTGACCGATACCGGCAACGCTTATTACAATCATTGTGCCCGTATCCTTAGTGAGATCGAAGAAGCCAATATTGCTGTTACCCAGATGCAAAGCACCCCGACCGGCACCTTACGGATTACCGCTCCGGTTTTATTCGGCTCGACCGTATTAAGCAGCCTGGTTGCCGACTATATGGAACAACACCCACAAGTCTCGATTGATATGGTGTTATCCGATCAAAAACTCGATCTGGTACAGGAAGGTATCGATATCGCATTCCGCATTGGCCAGCTGGAAGACTCGTCTCTGATTGGCCGTCATCTGGGTGATGTTCATGCCATGTTATGTGCCAGCCCGGAATACCTGAAGCGCCATGGCAGCCCAAACCATCCACAAGACTTAAGTGAACACACGCTGTTATCCACCCCGGAGTGGAACAGCTGGAGCTTGGTTGGCCCGGACGAAAAAGAAACCACTATTCAGGTAAAACCACGGTTACAGGTCAACGATTTTGCCAGCCTGTACACCCTGGCGTTATCCGGAGTGGGCATTGCCCCTCTGCCGATGTTAATTTCTGCTTCAGCCATTCGTGCCACCAATCTGGTACCTGTATTGTGTGACTGGCCGTTTGAAAATAGCCCGATCCACGCGCTATACCCTAGCAATCGTCACTTATCAGCCAAAGTGCGTAGCTTTGTTGATTTTGTGATTGAGAGTGTGCGACCGAACCCACCCTGGGAAGTGGAACTGGGTGAAGCAGGCCGTTGTTTATCACAAACCGAACTGGAAAGTATGCCCCTGCAGTAACACCCTGAGAGCACTAATAATGTGAAAGCACTAACACCGAGTAAGCAACGGAACGACTAAGGAATAGAGCAATGAAACTGATACATCTACTGGCCGCTGCACTACTGATATCCGGCAATAGCCAAGCGCAAGACTCTGGCACAAACCTTGTTCAAAAGCCGCTGAACATTGGTGACCAAAGCCACCGCAGTGAACAACAACGTCAGCGCGATCAGTTTCGTCATCCGGCAGAAACTCTGGCCTTTTTCGAAATTAAACCCAGCGATACCGTGGTCGAAATCTGGCCCGGTGGCGGCTGGTACAGCCAGATTCTGGCTCCTTTATTAAAAGATAATGGCCAATTAATTGCTGCTCACTGGCCAACAGATTCCAAAGTGGGTTACTTCCGCCGTTTACGCAGCGAGTTTGAAAGCAACTTTCTCAGCAAACCTGAGCAATATGGCAATATTCAGATCACTCATCTGGAGCCGCCAAAACACCTGAAAATGGCCGAAGATAGCAGCGCGGATAAAGTACTTACGTTTCGTAATGTGCATAACTGGATGCGTAATCAACAAGAACAAGCAGTCTTTAATGCGGCATTTAAAGCATTAAAAAGTGGCGGTATCCTTGGTGTGGTTGAACACCGGGCTCCCGATTCATTTTCTTACGACAAAATGGTTCAGTCCGGTTATGTCAGTGAAGCCTATGTAAAAGAACTGGCAAAAAAAGCCGGGTTTGAATTGCTGGCAAGCTCAGAAGTAAACGCCAATGCCAAGGACACGAAGAATCACCCTAAAGGTGTTTGGACACTGCCGCCGTCTTTACGATTAGGCGATGTGGATAAAGAGAAGTATCTTGCGATTGGTGAAAGTGATCGTATGACGCTGAAGTTTATTAAGCCTTAATCTTATCAGCTTCGGATATCAAATATGCCGGTCTGCTGTATCGTTAATAAGCGATCAGTCAACAGTCCGGCATATTTTTATGGATTATAGTTTTTAGAATTTTCAGTCGCTGCCAAATAAATCCCGGGTGTAAATTTTCTCGGCAACATCTTCCAGTTCATCCGACATGCGGTTGGCAATAATCACATCGGACTCCTGCTTAAATTTCAGCAGATCACTCTCCACACGAGAACGGAAAAACTCGTCGCCTTCCATCGTTGGTTCATAGATCACAACCTCAATGCCTTTGGCTTTGATGCGCTTCATAATGCCCTGAATAGCCGATGCCCGGAAATTGTCCGAGCCGGATTTCATCACCAGACGATAAACACCCACCACTTTTGGATTACGGGCAATAATTGAGTCCGCAACAAAATCTTTACGGGTGGTATTGGCATCCACAATCGCCCGTACCATATTACTTGGCACCTGCTGGAAGTTAGCCAGCAATTGCTTGGTGTCTTTTGGCAAACAATAGCCGCCATAGCCAAACGATGGGTTGTTGTAGTGATCGCCAATACGAGGATCCAGGCCCACACCTTCAATAATCTGGCGAGTGTTCAGACCATGTACTTCGGCATAACTGTCCAGCTCATTAAAATAAGCAACCCGCATGGCCAGGTAGGTATTGGAAAACAGTTTGACGGCTTCCGCTTCCGTTGAATCCACAAACAGCTGAGCAATATCTTCTTTCTGAGCTCCCTGAGCGAGCAAACCGGCAAACTGACGAGCACGTTCACTGTCTTCGCCAACAATAATCCGCGATGGATACAGGTTATCGTACAGTGCTTTGCCTTCACGCAGGAATTCGGGAGAGAAGATAATATTTTCACTGCCGGTTTCTTGCTGGATTCGCTGGGTAAAACCAACCGGAATCGTTGATTTAATCACCATCACTGCATCTGGATTAGTGGCCATTACATCACGAATCACCGCTTCAACACTGTTTGTATTAAAGTAATTGGTTTCAACATCGTAATCAGTTGGTGTGGCAATAATAACGAAGTCGGCTCCGGCATAAGCAGCATCTTTATCCAGCGTTGCGCTGAATGACAGATCATCACGAGCCAGGAACTCTTCGATTTCTTTATCCACAATCGGAGAGATCCGATCGTTTAATAAGGCAACTTTACGCTCATCAATATCCAGAGCGATCACATCATTGTGTTGGGCTAATAACATCGCGTTGGATAAACCAACATACCCGGTCCCTGCGACGGCAATTTTCATTCTGCTACTCTCTGTTGTCTATGCCTGTGTGTCATAAAAAACAATTTACATGCAACAATGGTCATTACACCTAAATCTGAGCCAAAGATAGCATATTCAGCTGACAGAGATCATCCTTAAAACAGGGCTATTTGCTGTTGGTTGCGGCAATAATTCCTTCAACTTCGGTCATTAACACTTCAAGCAAGGTTGGATTCCCCCGGGTTTCAATATTAAGCCGCAGTAAGGGCTCCGTATTGGAGGCACGAATATTCATTCGCCACTCTGGTAATTCCAGACTTAAGCCATCGGTTGTATCCAGCCTTGGGCTCTGATCGGCAAAATAACGCTGAACCGCTCCAAGTACCGCAGGTACATCAGCAACCCGGTAATTGATTTCGCCGCTGCACGGGAAAGCCTTCATCCGCTCCCCAACCAGCTGAGACAGTGTTTTACCCTGCACACATAAGAGTTCAGCCACCAGTAGCCAGGGAATCATACCGCTGTCGCAGTAGGCAAAATCACGAAAATAATGATGAGCACTCATCTCACCACCATACACGGCATTTTCTGAACGCATTCGCTCTTTGATAAATGCATGGCCAGTTTTACTCTGGATAGCAACACCACCACTACGTTCAACCATGTCAATGGTGTTCCAGGTTAAACGCGGATCATGGATAACTTTTTCACCCGGGTGTTTGCGTAAAAACGCTTCCGACAACAGGCCAACGATGTAATAACCTTCAATAAAATCGCCATTCTCATCAAACAAAAAGCAACGATCAAAATCTCCGTCCCAGGCAATCCCCATATCGGCTTGATGCTGAATGACAGCCTCCGCAGTTGCAGAGCGGTTTTCCGGCAGCAGAGGATTCGGAATACCATGAGGAAATCCAGCATCCGGATTATGATGCACTTTAATAAACTCAAGCGGCACATCGCGCTGATTCAAAGCCTGTTCAATGGCATCAATGCTTGGCCCGGCTGAGCCATTACCTGCATTTACAACCAGTTTGAGTGGCTTTAAATTGCTCGGATCAATGTAACCCAATAAATGCTCAACATAAGCCTCCATCAGACTAAGAGATGTAACAGAACCCTTATCACTGACCTCGTTAAAGTCACCCGATTCTGCCAGGTTTTGAATTTCCTTTAGCCCGGTATCACCACTAATGGGCTGAGCACCACGACGCACCAGCTTCATACCATTAAAATCAATGGGATTATGGCTGGCGGTTACTTCAATACCACCATCAACATCGAGATGGAAGGCGGCGAAATACACCTGCTCAGTACCGGTCATCCCCAGATCAATCACATGGCAACCAGCATCTGTCATACCACGTGCCAGTGCCTGTTTCAGCGTGTCACTGGTTGCACGTACATCACCACCAACCACCACTTTTTTAGCATTAAGAAACTCGGCATAAGCGCGCCCAATCCGGTAGGCGATTTCGGTATTTAATTCGTCACCTAAGCGACCACGAATATCATAGGCCTTAAAGCAAGTGAGTGACTTGAATTGATTGCTTTTGTTTTCATTCATATCAAATGCTTTTATCCACGTTTTGTATTCGTGTCAGACACGACCATATTTATCTTTGAGACGCACAATATCGTCTTCACCGAGATAGCCTCCCGATTGCACTTCAATCATTTCTAAAGGAATAACCCCTGGATTTTCCAGTGCGTGTAACTGACCAATCGGAATATAAGTGGATTCGTTTTCACTGACTAAGTAGGTCTCTTCGCCATTGGTGACGCTGGCAGTGCCGGATACCACAATCCAGTGTTCCGCCCTGTGATGATGCATCTGAACCGATAATTTAGCGCCCGGTTTTACGGTAATACGTTTAACCTGATAACGTTTACCGCTGGCAATGGAGTCATATTTACCCCAGGGGCGGTAGGCTTCGCGATGATTATGATGCTCATCCCGGCCCTGCTGTTTGATCTCAGCAACAATTTCTTTAACATTCTGTACCTTGTCTTTATCCGCAATTAAAACAGCGTCTGGTGTATCAACAATCACAAGATTATCAATTCCGAGCGTGGTCACCAGCCGGTTTTCTGAAAAAATAAAGCTGTTGGTAGTATCTTTTAAGATACTGTGTCGATGAACATCTTTACCCAATAAGGCATTACCGTCATGGCACTTATGGGCAATATCCCATAAAGCTGACCAGCTGCCCACATCGCTCCAGCCCGCATCAAGTGAGGTCACTACAACATGACCTGAAGCAGACAGTGGCTCCATCACCGCATAATCGATCGATTCCTCGGGGCAGCTTGCAAACGCTTTACTATTGATACGGATAAAGTCCAGATCCTGAGTCGTCTCAGTCATGGCCTGCTCACAGCAGCGATAAATATCCGGGCGGTATTCTTTCAGTTCTTCCAGATAACGATCCGCACGGATCATAAACATACCGCTATTCCACAACCATTTATGTGAGCCTTGCTCTGCATTCAGGGCTGTTTCCTCATCAAGATAACGCTGTGCTGTTGCCTGATCAGGTTTTTCAACAAAGGCATTCACGGCCGCTATACCGGGTGTCAGCTGCTCACCAACCTGAATATAGCCATAACCAGTAGCAGCCTCTGTGGGTAAAATTCCTAAGGTTCCGAATTTACCCGCTTCCACCTCGGGTAACAGCCTCAGTACAGACTCCTGAAAAGCATCACTGTCCTGGATCACATGATCAGAAGCCAGAACCAACATCACAGGAGGCTCTTCCGGTCTGACTTTGAGTAACTGAAAAGCGGCTAAAGCGATTGCTGGTGCTGTATTACGGCCCACCGGCTCCAGCAGGATATCGACATCTGCCTCTTGCTGGCGCATTTGTTCGGCCACCAGAAAGCGATGCTCTTCGTTGGTAATTACAATCGGTTGGCCAGCATTCAAACCCTCTAGACGAGCAGCCGTTTGCTGCAGCATGGTCAGATTGTTGCCAAGGGATAGAAATTGTTTGGGAAACGCCGTACGTGACATCGGCCATAAACGCGTGCCGGAGCCACCGGCCATGATAACGGGGATAATCATAAAAAGCCTTGAACTCTTGACCTTCAGTCGGGTTACATTAAATAGCGCTGGCAATTTATGTATTAGATATAAAAATCGTGGCTAGTTCATCAAACTTCGCTAATTTTCTGATCCTCAACCGGCATACTTTCCAGCAGCTGGTGCAAAACTGCGGCATCTATATGACCATCACTGAAGACCTGATTCACCCGGTTAAAGAAGGCTTTTACGTTACGATCCAGCTTCATCCCCTCATTAAAGGTTTTGTTGGTATCAAGAATGCCGGTTTCCATAATTTTCTGTATTTCTTGTTCCTGATTTTCATCCAGACCTAAAAAGTGCACGCTGTTTTCCATGCCTTCGGCCATGGTTTCAACAACGTCGGCAATTTTGCGCATCACTTCCTGATAAGAATGATCCACATGGCCCATCAGTGCATTCATCTGCGTGGTCATTTGTTTGACCAGTGTGCCCTCTAACTCAAGGTTTTTCTGATTATCCAGCGCCGCCATTCTGGCATGTGTGCCCTGTAATAATGAGAAGACATTATCTTTGATGGCACCATATTTATTCGGATCATCCACTGGCATATTTTTAACTAACAAGGAGACATTTTCATAATTCATGATGGAGCGATGACCAAAATCCACATAGCGGCCCTGCTCTTTACATTCATCCAGCAGAACCGACTCCATGGCTTTGGCCATGCCGTTCGCTTCCATGTTTTTTACACCGTGCTCACTGCGCATTTGTAAACTACAGCTCAAGCCATAACTCTGCAGTGCTTTAAACAAACGCATACCCAGTTCATCAAGATTGCTACACGTATTGGCATCCAATAAAAACTGAATATTCACCCCCAGATCGGAGGTTCCGGACATTGCGATAAACGCCATTTCATTAGCTTGTTGCAGCTGCGTTTTTAGCTGTGCGTTCGCCAGCTGATTAAAGATCACCCGCTCAACCCGGGCTTTTAATTCCCAAATAGAGTCACGGCAGATAAAGTCATCGAAGCCAGCATCCAACGCATCCATTCGATCGGTTAATTCGCCCCGATCCGCCAAAACAATCACCGGGCAATCCAGATAAGTACTTTGCTGTTTCAACGCCTGACAATGCTGTATCGCATGACTCATCCCCATGCTGGCAGCATTAATGATCACCACATGAAATTCCTGTGGATCTGGCGGAAGATCCTCTAAGCCATCAATACGAAACAGTGCATAGGCAGAACCAATTTGCTGCTCAATTTGCTGGCAATCCGTCATTCCGATCAACAGTACCTGATAAGCCATTCGTGACCTCTTAATAACTGATTAGTTATTATATTTAGTCAACTCCAACGGGCTTTGCCAACCCAGACAGCGATTCTGATCTTTTTTAAATTAACTGCTATCAACAGGCTTTTTTATATTTGCAGGAGTTATAAAAAAGAGTGATAGAAGGCCCATCAGATGAGCAGTAGTTCTTTTGCCCGATGCAAAGCCTGAGTTCGGCTTTTAGCACCCAGCTTAACGTTAATTTTGCGGGCGTGGGTCTTTACCGTATGTAACGAAATAAACAACAGATCGGCAATTTCCTGATTCGATAAGCCCTGATCAATTTTGCGCAGCACTTCCAGTTCCCGCTCGCTGAGCGCAGTAAATTCAGCCATCGCATTGCCCCCACTTCCTGCCGGAGCGAGAGTGGGTGTATCACTGGCCAGTAAATTCGGAATCCAGTGGTGGAAGTCCATTCGTACCCCTTCGCGATCAAGAATCTGCTGCAACTGGCGCAATTGAGCTTCTCCTTCCTGCGGTTTTTCTGAGCGCAAAGCCGCAGCACGAAACATCATCACTACAATCGACATCAGATTCTGATTGGTAGTACGCAACCATTGGTCAGCCTCGCTGATACATTGCTGCGGACGATTCGCTTTTAAATGCAGACGCAACCGGGTTGCCACAATAAAGCCGGGTAACATCGGGAACATTTCTGGCCGTAGCTGCGCACTATTGGGATGCAGGTTGGTAAATTCATCCAAATGGCGTTGAGCTCTGGCCAGCTTACCCTGAGAAATCCAGACGTTAGCTTTAATCACATCCAGCCATTGATAATTGCTGACGCCTACCTGCCAACGTTGCATCAGGCGCTCGGCCTGATCCAATAACTCCAATGCCTGATCAAAATGGCTCATTTCGGCTTTGGCCATCGCCAGAAAACCATAGCCATAACACACGGCACTGTCATGGCAACGGGTACTGGCAGCAATCGCCTGCTGCATCATATCCACCAGTTCAGCGCGGTTATTGCCTAATAACCAGTTCAGAAACGCTTTATACGACAATAATCGTCCGAGTGAGATGCCGTTATTATGATTGTCGGTTAATAACGTCAGTCCCTGATCCACCACATCCAGACTGCATTGAATATGACCACGGTTTAACTCGATTCGACCATAATCAAACAACACCTGAGCTTCCAGCACCGGCACCTGATACTGGCGCGATAAATCCTGAGCAAAGCGGTTCCAGATGCGGGCACCATCGATATCGTTATTCACTAAACACGACAAAGATAAAGTGGTACTCATCAGAATACGGACGGTAAAACGCTCTGGTGGCAGGTGCTCCAGAGCAAATTTACACTGCTCTTCGGCGTATTTCAGATTGCCATCCAAGCGCGCCAGATAACCCCGCAACGCCGCACAATCGTAATCAGGCAAGGCATGATCCGCTATCAGCTCGTCCATTAACGGCAATGCCTTGTCACGCTGCTGAGTAAATAGCCAGGTCCAGGCGGCCACCAGCATCAGTCGTGACGAACGCCGTAATAGCGTATCGCCGACCCCTTCCAGCCACTCCAGCATGGCGGCAATATCCATGTCGCCAATAAAATATTCCGCCTGCTCTTCAACCCAGGGAATAACCTGCTCCGATAAACCGGCTTCTTTGGCGTGGTATAACGCCGCGATCCGTTCGTTGCTATCTTTTAATAAATCGTACGCCTGGCTGTTGAGGCGCTGGCGCTGTTGTGGTGCTAAACGCTGGCGTAATAAATCGGCCATTACCGGGTGTAACCGATACCAGCCGGGTTTGCCATGAACCGCTTCGATAAAAAGATTTTGCGCCAGTGCCTGCTGCAACAAGGCATGGGTATCCAGTTCAGCGAGGCAATATTGCAACAGGCTTTCGTTAAACTGACCCAATACCGCTGCCTGCTGAATAAACTGCTGCAACTCCGGTGTCAGAGCATGCAGTGTTTCGCCCTGCAAATAATCACTCATTTCCAACTGCGCCAGCAACGCCGGTGGTTCAGCCGGTTTGCCCAATGCCCGATAACAAGCCAGCCATAAACTGAGCCCCGCCGGCCAGCCTTGCAGCCGAGTATTGATTGACGGCACCAACCGGCCAGCCTGATCAATGCCATTGTGCATCAGAAAGCGTTGCACCTGATCATCACTAAAGGTCAGTTGTTGGCTATTGAGCCAGGCAATATTCTGCTGCAGACGGACACGCCCGGATAATGATGGTAAATAACGACCCGCTAACAATAGTTTTACATTCTCCGGACGCTCAGATAACAAGCGTCCTAACAAACCTTGTACAGCGTCATTTTGTAGCAGGTGGATATCATCCAGACAGATAAGTAATGGCCGGTTTAACCGGGCTAATTCTTCCAGCCACAATAATAACGTCTGATCAGCATCGGCACTGTGTTGGCTCAACGACATTTGCCAGTGTGACAGGGCCAGACTGGCAATCCCGGAAATCTGTGATTCACACACTTCCAACAAGTGCTGAATAAAATCGTCTGCGGATGCATCGCGATCATCACAGCGAAACCAGGCAACATCGACCTGCTGCTCACAGTGCCCGGCCATTAAGTACTCAGCCATTAATAAGGTTTTGCCATAACCAGCGGCGCAATTCAGCCAGACAATGTCTTGTTGCTGGAATGCCTGCTCAATTAAAAAAGAGCGCGATAAGAAATGAGCAGCAAATACCGGGCGTTTTCCCTTATTCTGAATCAGTGCTCGCCGGGCACGCTGTTGCAGCTCTTTTTGCTGCTCTTTCAACTGTTCTTGCTGCAGATCCTTTGGAATCGACTGGTCACTCTGGGATAGATCCATGGTCGTTATGCTAAACCTGTTTTAATTTTTTTAATATCACCACCATAACCGCCACCACCTGGGGTATGAACACAGAATACATCACCGGCTTGTAGTTCAACATCGGCACAACCGGCGAGTCTCTCCAATTTGCCAGCATGACGCTTCACAAAGTTAAAACCTACCTGCCCCTGGCCGCCACCGTGTAAACCAAACGTCGGCTGCTGGCGATGACCACTAATCATATTGGCCCGCATCGGTTTTAAAAAGCGAATATGGCGCTCAACACCCTGCCCCCCCGGATATTGCCCTTCACCACCAGACAAAGCCCGCAAATGAAAATGCTCTAACATCACCGGAAAGCGCTGCTCCAGAATTTCCGGATCGGTTAACCGTGAATTGGTCATATGACTGTGCACACCGCTGGCACCGGCACCTTGTTGGCTGGCACCCACACCACCACATAAGGTTTCATAATACTGATGCGTGTCATCACCAAAAGTGAAATTATTATTGGTGCCCTGACAACCCGCCATCAAACCCAGCGCGCCCATCAGACAATCGGTGAGGTACTGCGCGGTTTCCACATTCCCCGATACCACCGCTGCTGGATAAACCGGTGCAATAATGGATTGTGGTGGCACTTTAATGGTTAACGGTTTAAAGAATCCGGCATTTAACGGCATGGCTTTATTCACCAAGGCGCGGAAGCTGTACAACACCGCGGCATACACCACAGAGGTGGGTGCATTAAAATTGCCCGGATGCATTAACTGATCAGCACGGTAACCCGTTCCGGTAAAGTCAATCACCGCTGTTTTAGCTGCCTGGTCTACAGCAATGTTTACCTGAAACTGAGTGCCATCATCCATCCGATAAGTAAATTCGCCCCCCGGTAATTTGCTTAAACAAGCGCGCAGGGTTTGTTCCGCATTATCCTGGACATATTGCATATACGCTGCAACCGTGGGTAATCCGTATTCATCACACACCCGTTGTAATTCACTGGCACCTTTTTCACACGCCGCTAACTGAGCGGTTAAATCAGCAATATTCTGCTGTGGATTACGCGCCGGGTATTTTGTTTGGGTTAAGACATCAATAATGGCTTGTGTCTGAAATTCACCCTGACGCATTAACACCAGATTATCGAGCAATACCCCTTCCTGCTCGATATGGGTACTGTTCGCTGGCATTGAACCCGGTGTAATGCCACCAATATCGGCATGATGACCCCGGGCGGCGACATAAAAATCCGGTTTTTCGTTTATCGAGTTCTGCTGAATAAATACTGGTTTCACCACAGTGACATCGGGCAAATGTGTGCCACCGTTATACGGCGTATTTAATACAAAGGCATCGCCGGGTTGCATATCCGGGTGGTCGTTAATCACCACTTTAATGCTTTCACTCATGGAGCCTAAGTGCACCGGAATATGTGGTGCGTTGGCCACCAACTCGCCCTGCTGATCAAAAATGGCGCAGGAAAAATCAAGCCGTTCTTTAATGTTCACACTGGAAGCGGTTTTTTCCAGCACAAAGCCCATCTGCTCAGCCGCTGACATAAAAATATTATTAAATATTTCCAACCGAACCGGATCGTTTTTAACAGAGTCGTTTTTAATGCTTTCAGACTCTGACGTCAGCGCACTTTTTGGCAAAGATTTTTTAGAATCTTTTTTAATGACTAACGCGCCGCTGTTTAATACTTCCAGCTGCCAGTCTGGTTCAATCACAATGGTGCTGTTGGCATCGGTTAATAATGCCGGGCCAGCCAGAGTAAAACCCGCTGGTAATTGGTCACGAGCGTACACGTTAACCTGATGGGTTTTACCAGCAGAAAATAATTCGCCAGTTTCTGTACACTCAGGATAAATGTCAGGCAGCGTTAATGCCTCTGGTTGATAACCACCGGATACCACTTCCAGTTGTACCGCATCGAGTAATAACTCTTTATCCTGATAAATAAAACCAAATAATTGCTGGTGCTGTTGTTCAAACTCCGCACGCATGGTGGATGCATCAGAAAATGCTACCAATAAATGGGTATCCGATCCGATATAACGACAATAAGCTCGACGTTGCTGTATGGTTCCGCACAGTGCAGTTCCGGATAGCAGTAATTCACTTTGTTGCGATAATTGCTTAAATGCCTGCTCAGCGATTTCTAATGCGGTATTGTCTTCCAGCGACTTTTCCACCGCCTCTTCACCTAACCAACGCTGCTCTGCCAGACCAATACCGTAGGCTGATAACACCCCAGCCAGCGGATGCAGATACACCTGTTCCATGCCTAACGCATCGGCTACTAAACAGGCATGTTGCGCACCGGCACCACCAAAGGCATTAAGTGCGTAATTCTGAATATCATAACCGCGTTGCACCGATATTTTTTTTACCGCATTGGCCATGTTATCCACGGCAATGGTTAAAAACCCTTCGGCGATTTGTTGTGGTGATAATGTCTCACCACTAAACGATTCACCACTAAACGACTCACAATTAAAGGCTTTAATTTCTTGTGCTAATTGTTGAAATTTTTGTTCAACAATGTGTTTATCCAGCGGCTCGTTTTGTTGTGCACCAAACACATGAGGAAAATGTTGCGGCTGAATTTTTCCAAGTAAAACATTGCAGTCGGTGACGGTTAATGGCCCACCATTGCGATAACAAGCAGGTCCGGGGAAGGCACCGGCTGATTCTGGCCCAACCTGAAAACGCCCGTCTTCGAATTTCACAATTGAGCCACCACCGGCGGCTACCGTATGAATATTCATCATTGGCACCCGCAAGCGGATACCGGTTACTTGTGTTTCGGTTTCACGCTCCAGTTCACCTGCATAATGACTGACATCAGTGGAGGTGCCGCCCATATCAAAACCAATAATCTGGTTAAAGCCATCTTGCTCAGCGGTGCGTACCATACCCACCACACCACCGGCCGGGCCGGATAACACTGCATCTTTACCATGAAAAACATCAGCATCGGTTAAACCACCATTGGATTGCATAAATTGCAGCTCGGTTGGTTTACCGTCTGCGGAAACCGGCAGTCCATTTTTTACCTGTTGCACATAACGCTTTAACACCGGCGATAAATAGGCATCCGCCACCGTGGTATCACCACGCGGCACCAATTTAATCAGTGGGCTGACCTGATGCGATAACGAAATCTGGGTAAAGCCCATGTCGCGGGCAATGTCGGCGACCATCTGCTCATGCTGTGGATATTTATAGGCATGCATAAACACCACTGCCAGCGAGGTGAAACCCTGCTCACGGGCTTCACGCAGAATAATCTGCACCCCTTCTTCGTCCAATGGCATATCCACCGTGCCATCGGCCAACACCCGCTCCGGTGCCTCATATACACAACGATAAAGCAGCTCTGGCTGATCGATATAAATGGCAAAAATATCCGGCCGGGTCTGATAACCAATTTCCAGCTGATCGCGCAGGCCGTGGCTGATTAACAAACAGGTGTCTTCACCTTTACGCTCCAACAAGGCATTGGTTGCCACCGTGGTGCCCATTTTTACCGATTCTATCTGGCCACTACCGTCTTCGGGAAATTGAGGAAATTCAGCACGAATACGACGAATCCCTTCAACAGCGGCATCCTGATAATGCTGTGGATTTTCGGATAACAGCTTACGGCTTAATAATTCACCATCCGGGCGGCGGGCCACAATATCGGTAAAGGTACCGCCACGATCAACCCAGAATTGCCAGAGAGAGTGTCTGTTATCAGCCATGAAGAACGCCTGTGATCCGCAAAAAAGAAAACGCGGGCATTCTAACAGAATAAAAAAAAGGCCCTGAACCTTTATGGAACCGAGCCTTAATCAAAGATCGCAGGAGGCTGCTATGGCATATGTGCGACATACGCCGCAACGTCTTTCATCTGCTGAGCATTCATATTCTGAATTACGGAAGACATCGGGGAGTTTTGTCGCTCCGGGTCATTGCTCAGGAATTTCATCAACGTGCTTTCCAGATATTCATATGGCTGCCCGGCAATCCGAGGGTATTGCTGATTGCCATGACCGTCATCACCATGACAAGCAAAACACATGGAGCGATAAATCTGCTCGCCTTTGGCATTGCTTTCGACTGGCTGCTGGCGTTTTTTTACCGGACTCTGGGAAAAATACAGAGCAATATTGATGCGGTCTTCTTTTGTAAGATGACCTGCCAGCTTACTCATCACGTAGTCTTTACGCGTGCCATCGGCAAAATGTTCAAACTGAGAAAACAGATACAAAGCATTCTGGCTGGCCAGATTCGGAATATAATCACGCTTGGAATTGCCATCATCGCCATGACAACGAAAACATAACTGACCACGCTCTCGGCCGCTTTCAACCGCGACTTGCATCTTCGCAGTATCATTCTGAATCATGGTCATTTCAACCAGCATATTTTCAACCGTCTCAGCATGGGATGGCAGAGCAATACAGCTCACTGCTGCGATCAGGGAACGGATTAAATACTTCATACAGGCATCATTTTTCAATATTTAATATTTGAAGGGCGAAAATACGCATGTTGATACTCAAGGCCAAGTGGCAATAATTGCCATTCGGCTGATAAATGACCGTCCCCTGACCTGCATCAAGTATCTTGTGACGAATGACAAAGCAACCTTTCCCTATTTTTTACAGGGTTATTACTTTGAAAATGCAGCAGACCGCCATGATGAAGGTGTGAACACTGCAGGCTTTCGGGTACACTTTCGCGTTTTCTTATTTCTTCTTATTACTTAGTCAGAATCCATAGTGACGCCATGATGCAAGAGACTTATCAACCCAAAGCCATTGAAGCCTCAATCCAGAGCCAATGGGAACAACAACAGGTTTTTAAAGCCGTCGTCGATGCCAATAAAGAGAAGTTTTATTGCTTATCGATGTTCCCGTACCCAAGCGGCCGCCTGCACATGGGTCACGTGCGCAACTACACCATCGGTGATGTGATCTCACGCTACCAGCGCATGCAGGGCAAAAACGTGATGCAGCCGATGGGCTGGGATGCGTTTGGTCTGCCAGCTGAAAACGCAGCGATCAAAAACAACACAGCACCGGGCAAATGGACGGACGAAAACATCGCCTATATGAAAGGCCAGCTGAAATCGCTGGGCTTTGGTTACGATTGGAACCGCGAACTAGCAACCTGTAAGCCGGAATACTACCGCTGGGAACAGTGGTTCTTCACCAAGCTGGTTGAGAAAGGTTTAGCTTACAAAAAAGTCTCGGCAGTAAACTGGTGTCCGCACGATAAAACCGTTCTGGCCAACGAACAGGTGATCGACAACTGCTGCTGGCGTTGTGATACACCGATTGAGCGTAAAGAAATCCCGCAGTGGTTTATCCGTATTACCGATTACGCCGAAGAGCTGTTAAACGATCTGGATCAGCTGGAAGGCTGGCCGGAACAGGTTGTGGCGATGCAGCGCAACTGGATTGGTAAGAGCCAGGGCGTTGAGCTTCATTTTGGTATCAAGGATAGAGCTGACACGCTTGAAGTTTACACCACCCGTCCGGATACTTTAATGGGCGTAAGCTACGTAGCGGTTGCTGCGGGTCACCCTCTGGCCGCCGAAGCCGCGGAAGGCAATGCGGAACTGGCTGAATTTATTGAAGAATGCAAAAAAGGCGGTACTGCTGAAGCGGATATCGCCACCATGGAGAAGAAAGGCCACGCCACAGGCCTGACCGCGATTCACCCGGTCTCCGGCAAAGAAGTGCCAATCTGGGTCGCTAACTTCGTACTGATGGATTACGGCTCAGGTGCGGTGATGGCCGTTCCGGCCCACGACCAGCGTGATTTCGAGTTCGCTCAGAAGTACGGTCTGGAAATTAATCAGGTAATCGAAGCGCCTGAGGACTTTGATCTGTCGGCTGAAGCCTTTACCGAAAAAGGTAAACTGCTGAACTCCGGTGAATTCGATGGCCTGGATTTCGATGCCGCGTTTGATGCCATCGCCAAGTGGTTATCGGATGCTGGCAAAGGTCAGGTCAAAACCAACTACCGCCTGCGCGACTGGGGTGTGAGCCGTCAGCGTTACTGGGGCACCCCGGTTCCAATGATCAACAAGGCCAACGGTGAGCAAGTACCAACACCGGCGGATATGCTGCCGGTTGAGCTGCCAACCGATGTGGTGATGGATGGCGTCAACAGCCCGATCAAAAACAACCCGGAGTTCGAAAACATCGAGTTTGAAGGCGAACAGGCCTTCCGCGAAACCGATACTTTCGACACCTTTATGGAGTCTTCCTGGTACTACGCGCGTTACTGCTCTCCGTGGGACGACACACAAATGGTCGACCCAACCGAAGCGGATTACTGGCTGCCGGTTGACCAATACATCGGTGGTATCGAACACGCCATTCTTCACCTGCTGTACGCGCGCTTCTTCCACAAGCTGATGCGTGACGTCGGTCTGGTAAAAGGTGATGAGCCATTTGCCAGCCTGTTATGTCAGGGCATGGTACTGGCGGATGCGTTCAGCTATCAGAACGAAAGCGGCGGCAAAGAATACGTTGCACCAAAAGACGTGGAAGCCGAACGCGACGAAAAAGGTCGCCTGATCAAAGCCAGCTGGAACGGCCAGGAGCTGAAGCACGAAGGCATGATCAAGATGTCGAAGTCGAAGAATAACGGCGTTGACCCTCAGGAAGCAATTGATGTTTACGGTGCTGACACCGTACGTCTGTATACCATGTTTGCAGCGCCCCCAGAGCAGACTCTGGAATGGTCTGAGAACGGTGTTCAGGGCGCACAAAAATTCCTGCAGCGTGTATGGCGTTTAAGCTTCGAGCTGCTGCAACAGGAAGACCGCTCAATCGTTTCTGCCGATCAGCTGGGTAAAGCGGAAAAAGACGCACGCCGTAAAGTGCACGAAACCATCCAGAAAGTGAGCGATGACATCGGTCGTCGTTATTCTTTCAATACCGGTATCGCCGCCATTATGGAACTGATGAACACATTGCAGAAACTGGATCTGACCAGTGCCGGTGGCCGCAGTGTCATTACTGAAGGCCTCAATGCTGTGGTTCGCATGTTAAGCCCCATGGCGCCGCATATCGCTCAGGAACTGTGGACGGCCTTTGGCAACGATGGCCTGGTACTGGATGCTGCATGGCCAGAAGTGGACGAAAGTGCACTGGTAAAAGACAGCATCGTTCTGGTTGTTCAGGTTAACGGTAAAGTACGCGCTAAACTGGATGCACCAGCTAATGCCTCTAAAGAAGATCTGGAAGCTATGGCGATGGCCGACGATGCAATTCAGAAGCAGATTGATGGCAAAACCGTGCGTAAAGTGATTGTGGTGCCAGGTAAGCTGGTGAATATTGTTGCCAACTAAGCCGCTTTAAACACAAGAGACCCTGAAGAGGTATTCAATATTTATTTTTCGACACGCCGTCAACACATCCATGTGGGCTCGACTGCAGCATCCCTGCTGCAGACGGTCGAAAAACAAACATTCAACACCTCTTCTTCCATCACTCTAAGAGCGAATAGAGCAAAAGAGCCGATGACTTTTCAAAGCAGCCGCATGGATGCGGCGGTAGCGCGGCAGGGCCAGGGATGGCCCTTCGGCGCGGCGGCTGAAAAGTGAGCGGCTCTTTGGTTACGGAGCTGGCTAAATTGTCAGCCACAAGCAAAGGAAAAACCATGCGTTTTATCATCTGGACTTTAATGCTTTCAATGCTCACCGCCTGCGGCTGGCACCTGCGTGGTGTAACGCCGCTGCCCAAGGAATATCGCGTTTTATTCCTGCAAAGTCAGGCTGGTAACAGCTTTGATCAGCAGTTAATTCTGCAGCTGGAATTCAACGACGTGTTGCTTACACAGACAGCTGCCGATGCACCGGCCATTCTTCAGGTCAACAAAGTTGAAATTGATAAGCGTACGTTATCGGTCAGCAGCTCCGGACGCATTTCTGAATACGAACTGAATGGCAGCCTTGATGCCCGCTTAATCCACATAGAACGCAACAGCGAACTACCGATTCAGGTGAAATCACGCCGCCGCTTAACCAACGACATTAATAACGTCGGCGGTACTGCCAACGAAGAAGCGGTTCAGCTGAAAGAGATGGAAAAAGATCTGGTACGCAAGCTGATGCGTCGCCTGCAAAACGCTCAGGCAGATGCCTTTATTGCGATTCCTGCGGCAAAACCTACCAGCGTACAGGCTCAGCCATGAAGATCCGTCAGGATCAGCTGACAGCCACCTTGCAAAAAGGCTTGGCACCCTGTTATCTGGTATCCGGTGACGAGCCGTTACTGGTGATGGAAGCGTGTGATCAGATCCGTATGGCGGCCCGTAAAGCTGGCATCGAAGATCGAGAGTTATTCCATAGCGAAGCTGGCTTCGACTGGAACAACCTGCGCGAAGAAGCCAACGCCATGTCACTGTTTGCCAGTCGCCGGATTCTAGAAGTCCGCATCCCTAATGGCAAACCATCCGATAAAGGCAACACTCTGCAGGAGCTGGTCAAACACCCTAATCCGGATAACCTGCTGCTGATTATCTGCCCCCGTATTGATGCGGCAACACAACGAACGGCCTGGTTTAAAGCGGTTGATAAAGCGGGTGTGTTTTTGCCGGTTTGGCCGATTGAACGCAATCAATACCCCGGCTGGCTTAAACGCCGCTTACAAATTGCAGGGTTACAGGCTGAACCCGCAGCGATTGCGGCACTGGCACATCAGACCGAAGGGAACTTACTGGCGGCTGTCCAAGAGGTTGAGAAGCTGCGCTTGTTAGGTGCCTCAACCATCACAGAAGAAATGATCAACGACGCCATTGGCGACAGCTCTCGGTTTGACGCCTTCAGTCTGGCCGACGCCTGCTTACTAGGCAAACAAGCCGAAGCCAGCCGCATTTTGTCGCACCTGCGCGGCGAAGGCATTGAGCCGATTATGATCTTAGGGGCATTAACACGTAAAATTCGTCAGCTGATCTCGCTTTCCAATACTTCCGGGCAGCAACTGAGCGAAGCGTTTAAGAAAAATAATATCTGGCCCAAACAACAACCCCCTTATAAAAAAGCCCTGCAACAACTCAGTATTCACGACCTCCACAGCGCGCTGAGAAAAGCGACCGATGTCGATAATGCCGTCAAAGGCAGTGGCGATGACCCTTGGTTATTGTTAAGTGAGTTAACCCTGCTGTTAACAAATGTAAAACTGCCAACCAGTTAACTTCAGAAATACACACAAGGCCACATCGAACTATCTCGTTCTGAGCCATACTAACCCTATACCAGCGGTTTTATGCTGACAGTTTCGAACAAGCAGCCCTAAACAGGCAGCTGATTAAAAACTGAACGAATCCGAAGACCTGTCTAACAGGACAATACGAGTCATAAGCGTGAAGCAGTGCTCATTCCTTCGTCAATGAGCTGACAATTTTGGTCACCTTATGTCAAAGTAAGACTATCGATATAGCTAATTTGCTAAACTAAATTGAGTCAGCAGTGACTAAATAACACTCTGATCTCAGAATAAAGGGGTAAACATCAATGAATAGTACAGCAGCAGGTCAGCAGAATGCTGACTTGGTTTGGGATCTTCACACCCTGAACCAACACCAACGAGCCATGGATTTTGTTAAACAATTTGAAAACCGCTTATGTGTGTTTTCCGGCTCAGTGAAGCAGCTGTACACCAACTACAGCATCTTCTTCCCGGAAGAAGCAGACCGCCAGATGGTGATTCTGCCGGATCCTTATGCTTTTCATGATACCTTCAGTCACCTGAATGCCGGTGCAGTACAATCCACCGGGTTACACGTTATTCCGGGCAACCTGATTGGTAAACAAGGGTTGTATCTGGTGATTTCGCATAAGAATAAGAATGTACGTTCTGTTCCGATTCCTTTCCAGGAAGGCATGCGCCAGATTCTGCGTCGTTCTAACAGCGAAGATCCATTTCTGCCAGTACTGATGAAAGGTGATCTGCGTGAGTTTAATGACAAGCTGCCATGTCTGCACCTGAACCGTTTACGCCTGAGCGAGCTGAAATCCTTATCCAGCCTTGAGCGTGAAGGTATCCGTACAGTAATCACTGATAAGCTGATGGCTCTGTATCAGGAATCTACCGCACTGAATCTGGCCTAATCTGCTGCTCAGGATTCTTCAACCCGGTAGTATTTCTGAAGCAGGCGCCCCAACCCCTGGCGCCAGGCTTTCGGCTTAATACCAAAGGTATGAAAAATCCGGGTATTGTCAGACGATGCCGCCCATGGAGAAGGCATCATCCCCCCTTCCTGAGATCCAAGCTCCGCCTTCGAGAAATCTTCATACTGACTGGCTAACGCCATCAGAGCCTCGGCAAAGCCAAACGCCGATACCGCTTCAACGCCACTGAAATGATACGTGCCGAATAAGTCATCGCTGCATGCCAGTTGCCGCAGAATGGCAAACAACACATCGGCGACATCATCCGCCAGTGTCGGGTCAAATAAACGTTGCATATCGACGTGCATCGGTTCCTGTACACGGGCTTTTGCCAGTAACTGACTGGCAAAATCGTCATTTTGTAACGCTAATAATTGGCCGCTACGTACAATGACATGGCGCTCATTGTCACGCACTCTGGCTTCCAGTGCCTGTAATTGTGCCGCATATTCAGTCTCGGCAAACTGCTCGTCATCTTCCTTCACCGTGCCATCAGAGCGATAACCAAACAGCGCCAGAGACGACAGATAAATCACTCCGGCATCCATCTCACGTGCACGTTCTAACCAGAATTCTACCTGCGCCGGGTCAAGCGACTCCGTCAGAGAAGGAATAATCACAAAAAACGGTTGTCCGGAAGACGACGCCGGGAGTTTGTCCTGACTCTCCAGAGCAATACTCTGATACATCAACCCCTGGGACGTTAAATTCCGCACTAAATGTTGGCCAACGGGTTGATCAGCACCAATCACATAGGTTTGAAACGCACTGCTGCTCACGGCATATTCCAATAAAACGACAACAAAGTTGCACCATAACCACGTGGCTTGTGTGGGTCAATCGACATTCTTTACTAACAACCGAATATTACCCCAGCGCGATTCGGGTTATTTCGTCCTGATTCCGCAACGCGTCCTGTTTAGAAGGAAACATCTGCACATCATTCAGCGTGATCAATAACACCCGGCCATCACTGAGACCGACATAGCCTGCGCGATGCTCTTGCAGATAACCATCAGAGTGGCTCAGCTGAAATGGTTCAGGAATCGTAACACTGCGAATCAAACCATTGCCAAGTTCATCCGCCACATCATCCAAACGGGCAAACAGCGCCAGAGCATCGTCACTGATTGCCAGTACCTGACCATTTACCAGACAGGCAAGGTCAACGGCTTTGCCAGAAGCCAAGTGCCCCTGATGTACTTCCCGAATAAGGTCCGAACTGTTTTCTATTAACATAATCATCTGCTCTGTGTATTGTCAGAGCGAGTATACCCGAGCTCGGGTCACTGCCACACAATCAATAACAAAAAACTAATAAATACATTTAAACAATTAATTTTCGCAATCCATGATTTTTGGGCCATACTAGATCCATCGAATCAGGACACACTATTACTCAAAGGGGAAACAACCATGTCTGCATTTGAAAATAAAGAAGGCCAAACCGTACCAAGCGTCAGCTGGCCAACTCGTGTAGGTGACGATTGGGTGACAGTAACCAGCGACGAAATCTTCAAAGGTCGTACCGTTGCTCTGTTTTCTTTACCAGGCGCATTTACACCAACCTGTTCCAGCACTCATTTACCACGCTACAACGAGTTAGCTAAAGTGTTCGCGGACAATGGCGTTGACGAAATTGTTTGTGTCAGTGTTAACGATACCTTTGTGATGAATGCCTGGGCGGCGGATCAGGAATGTGAAAACATTCGTATGATCCCGGACGGTAACGGTGAATTCACCGAAGGTATGGGCTTGTTAGTCGACAAAGCGGACTTAGGTTTTGGCAAACGCAGCTGGCGTTACAGCATGCTGGTTAAAGATGGCGTGGTCGACAAAATGTTTATTGAGCCACAAAAGCCAGGCGACCCGTTTGAGGTATCCGATGCTGATACCATGCTGGAGTACATCAATCCAAACGCTGAGAAGCCACAGTCGATTGCGGTTGTGACCAAGCCTGGTTGCCCATTCTGCCAGAAGGCTAAAGCCGACCTGAAAGATGCTGGCCTGGAGTTTGAAGAAGTACTGATGGGTCGTGACGCAACCCTGACCACCTTACGTGCTATGAGCGGCCGTGAAACCGTTCCTCAGGTATTTATTGGTGGTAAACACATTGGTGGCAGCGAAGAGCTGGCAGACTACCTGAAAGCGTAAACCGCCATTGATTCAGGGCCTCAGGCCCTGATAGCAGCCTCAGAGCGCCTCTTCGCTAAAAAGAGACAGCTCCTGAGGCTCTGCTTTTACACGATTCCGCCCTTCTCGTTTCGCTTCATACAATAAGCAGTCCGCCCGGTTTAACAATGTCCCAACCGGCTCGCCATCATGGTACTGAACCACACCAATGGATACCGTCATCGGAATACTCACTTCAGCGTAATGCTGCCCGGCAACCCGGATACGAATACGCTCAAGTACCTGTAAGGCATCATCCAGCGCCACACCATTAAGCAACAAAACAAACTCTTCGCCACCATAACGTGCTGCCACATCAATTTCGCGCACCGAACGTTTTAATAACACCGCCAGCTCGATCAGAACCTGATCACCGATCCGATGCCCGTGTAAATCGTTAATCTGCTTAAAGTGATCAATATCAACAAATGCCAGAACAAACGGTGAGCCATCACGATCCGATAACGCCTGCTGCTTTTCCAGCGCCTGTAATAAATAACGGCGGTTGTACAAACCGGTTAGTTCATCTGTCACGGCCAGCTCTTCAATCCGTACCAAAGCGCGCCGGAGTTCTCGATTTTTCTGCCGGTATGCGTCCCGCAGCAAGGTGAATTCTTTACCAATAACCGCATACACCATAATGCAGGCCAGAAACACAATGCCGAGCAGCCACTCCATTTCCAGTGCCCAGACCGGCTGCTGACTGTAATGAAAATAGCCGACCACACCGATATAACCGACCAGAACCCACAAACATACCCCAAGGTATTCCCTGCCATTTAAACGGAAAACACCAAACGGCATCACCACCAGATAAGCAATGGTCCAGGCAGGTCGTAATTCGTTTGAGAAGAGTAACATCAGTGTGATAAAGCCGATGCCCAATACCATAAAAGGAATCATCAGGCTCGGATCCGGGTAGCGTCTGCTGTATCCGGATACCACCAGAAACAGCAGTCCACCATGAAGACACCAGTAGCCCAGCAGTAATAGCACGAGCTCACGGATGCTTAATTGTGTCAGTCCGAAAAAATAACTGATAGCAAACAGCGCGCTGAACAACATGGCAACAGCGGCTGCATGCGTATGGCGGCGAATGATATCTCGTTGAAGTTGCTCCACACCGATTCCCTGTGCACAAGAACAAAACGCCGATTATAGAGATTAAACAACAAACAGCTATGACTCAGTCCATAAAGTCATGATTAATGTTGTACCCGCACCCGCTCAACGGCATCCAGCCAGCCCTGATAAAGACGCTCTCTGACACTCTCTTGCTGCTGCGAAACAAACTCACGCTCATGGCGCCAGAATTCAGCTAATTCTTCCAGGCTGTCGTAGATACCCACCTGTAAACCGGCCAATAACGCAGCGCCCAGCGCGGTGGTTTCAGTCACTTGTGGCCGTGTGATCGGCATAGCCAGTGTGTCTGACAAAAACTGCATCAGCCAGTCATTAACAACCATGCCACCATCGACCCGCAAGGTTTCCGGTTTGACTCCGTCTTCTGCCATGGCTTCCAGCAGATCACGGGTCTGATAACACACCGCCTGCAGCCCGGCGGTGACAATCTCTTTAATACCGGTATCCCGGGTCAGCCCCATAATCGCGCCCTTGGCCTGAGGATCCCAGTAAGGGGCGCCTAACCCGGCAAAGGCTGGTACCATATACACCGGATTGTCATAGCCGGTTGCTTCAGCCAGAGGCTGGCTGTCTTTGGCATTATCAATCAAGTGCAAACCATCCCGGATCCATTGAATGGTGGCCCCCGCCATAAAAATGGAGCCTTCTAAGGCATAGGTGGTTTCGCCATTAATGCGATAGCCCACGGTGGTTAATAAGCGGTTTTTTGATTGCAAGGCTTCTGAGCCGGTATTCATCACCATAAAGCAACCGGTGCCATAAGTGCTTTTGGCCATGCCGGGCTGAAAGCAGGCCTGTCCTACTAACGCAGCTTGCTGATCACCGGCGATGCCACCAATAGTAATTTCGGCACCCAACAACTCCGCCTCACTGCGCCCAAAGTCGGCCACACTGTCGTTAACCTCTGGCAACATGGCAGCGGGAACCCGGAAGATCGCTAACAGTTCGTCATCCCATTGCTGGGTATGAATATTGAACAACAGCGTGCGGGAGGCATTGGTGGCATCGGTCTGATGGCTGCGACCCGCCGTCAGCTGCCACAACAGATAACTATCGACGGTGCCGAATGCCAGCTCGCCCTGTTCAGCACGCTGTCGTGCGCCATCCACATGATCCAGAATCCAGGCAATCTTACTGGCGGAAAAGTACGGATCCAGCAGCAGCCCGGTTTTCTCCGTCACCCGTTGTTCTAAGCCAGCTTGCTGCTTTAATGCCGCACACTGTTCCGCGGTACGGCGATCCTGCCAGACAATCGCCGGGTAAATGGTCTCACCGGTTTGCCGATCCCAGACCAGAGTGGTTTCACGCTGATTAGTAATCCCGATTGCAGCAATATCCGTGGCAGCACAGGCTGCTTCTGCAATCGCATGGCGCGCACTGGACAAGGTGCTGTGCCAGATTTCAGCCGGATCATGTTCTACCCAACCCGGTTGTGGAAAATGCTGGGTAAATTCCTGCTGACCGGTGGCGAGAATTTCCCCACGCTCTGAAAACACAATCGCCCGGGAACTGGTAGTTCCCTGATCCAGGCTAAGCAAATAACGTGGCATGAATGGCTTCCTCTTTTATTATTATCCACATACATATCGGTGATTACCTGCATGGTACTCGATCGGTCATTTATGTCGATCATTCAGCAAGCCAGCTTGGTTGAGCTACACTTTCAGAATGTTCAAAAAGTGAGCAATACAATGAGAAATAATCAACCGGTGACCCAACAGGAAGTCAAACTCAAAGCAGGTTGCCATCTGGTGTCATCCACCAACCAGAAAGGTGTAATTACTCATTGCAACCAGCACTTTATTGATATCAGTGGTTTTGACCGGGATGAACTGATTGGCTCACCACACAATCTGGTCAGGCATCCGGATATGCCCGCAGCGGCCTTCGAAGATATGTGGCAAACGCTGAAGGCGGGCAATCACTGGATTGGACTGGTGAAAAACCGTACCAAAAACGGTGATCATTACTGGGTCGATGCCTATGTCACGCCGTTATACGACCAGGGAGACGTGGTTGGTTACGAATCGGTGCGGGTAATCCCCACAACGGAACAGGTTCGCCGCGCCGAGCTGGCCTATCGTCGTATCAATCAAGGAAAAAAAGCCATTCCGGGGCGGCGTTATCTTAAATCCCTGATGTATTTTCTGGTGCCCTGGCTGATCGCCCTGATCAGCTCAGCCATCAGCACCGCACCAGTTTGGTTAACCCTGTTGATACTGTTAATGGGAACCGTATCGTTCAGCACCAATCGCCGTTTATTTAATAACATCAGCCAGGCCACTCAAACCATCAGCAATAACGACCTGATGACCTGGATCTATACCGGCAGAACGGATGCTTGTGGTGATATTCAGTTTACCCTGCATACTCTGGAGCGACGTTTACAAACCGTACTGGTACGAATTGCCGATAACTCAGACATGCTGCTGCAAACCACATCAACAACCGTTGCGGTATCCAAGGAAACCCTGCAACGTGTTCGTCAGCAGCACACGTATACCCAGCAGGTGGAACAAACCAGCCAGCAGATTGTTCAGGCTGCAACGGATTTACAAGACAACAGCAGTCAGTCTGGTGATGCCAGTCACAAAGCTGCCCAAACAGCCCAGCAGGGTGAACAGGAAGTTGCAGTGATGGTTAACCAGACCAACAGCCTGCAGCAGGAACTGAAAACCACCGCGGACGCCATTGGCGCACTGGCCCAGGAGACTCAGGCAGTGAACCGTTTCCTGCAGGCGATTACTGAAATTGCTGAACAAACCAACTTACTGGCGCTGAATGCCGCCATTGAAGCTGCGCGCGCCGGCGAGCAAGGTCGTGGTTTTGCCGTGGTTGCTGATGAAGTCCGTAATCTGGCTCAACGCACACAGGAATCAG
The DNA here is from genome assembly GCF_965226395.1 of Bacterioplanoides sp. Taxonomy (GTDB): domain Bacteria; phylum Pseudomonadota; class Gammaproteobacteria; order Pseudomonadales; family Oceanobacteraceae; genus Bacterioplanoides. The sequence goes on from NZ_OZ245358.1 coordinate 960,771, forward strand.
CCGGAGAAATTCAGACCATTGTAAATGGTTTAAACCAGCACAGTGATCACGCGGTCGAAGCGATGAACAAAGGCCTGCAGTCAACCAGTAACACCCTGCAGAAAGCGCATGAAGTGACGGAAGTATTCGCCACCATCCGCACTGAACTTGGCATGATTCATCAACTGAGCAACTCCAACAGTAGCGCGGTGTTGCAACAAAATCAGGCCGCCAATGATATCGGCAATAACCTGCAGCAATTAGAAGCGCTATCGGATGAAGCCGAAACCATGGCAGAGGATATGAATCAGCACTGCGAACAGCTTTCACAACTGATGCGTGCGCAAGGCAATATTATTCGTCGCTTCCAACAAGGACTATGAGTGTTTAACATAGCTTCTCTATTAAAGCTGAGATTTACTCATGTCCACTCTGGATATCAAACACCTGCGCACACTGACCGCTCTGCGTGACGGCGGCACTCTGGTTGAAGCCGCACGACGCCTGCACCTGACCCAATCAGCCTTATCGCATCAGTTAAAAGATCTGGAAGAACGGTTAGGCGTTTCACTTTTTTTGCGCAAAACCAAACCGCTGCGTTTTACCCGGGCCGGATTGGAGGTGTTACAACTGGCCGATCAGTTACTACCTCAGATTCAGCAAACTGAGCGTAACCTGAAAAAACTCGCAGGCGGTGACATTGGCCGGCTGCATATGGCGATTGAGTGTCACAGCTGTTTCGACTGGCTGATGCCCGCCATCAACGCCTTTCGCGACCATTGGCCCGAGGTCGAGATTGATCTGAGCACCAGTTTTAATTTTGAGCCATTACCCGCTCTGGTGCGGGGTGATATTGATCTGGTGATTACCTCCGATCCACACGAGCACCGGGATATTGATTACCACCCGTTGTTTCGTTACCAATCGGTACTGGCGATTGCCAATCAGCACCCCTTGATTCAGCAGACGGTGATTGAAGCACAGGACCTGCAGGATCAGACCCTGATTCATTACCCGGTTGACCGTAAGCGGCTGGATATTTTTGAACGCTTTTTGCTGCCAAACGGCATTGAGCCACGTATGACACGACAAACGGAACTGACGCTAATGATGGTACAGCTGGTTGCCAGCGGACGTGGCGTAGCCTGTTTGCCGAATTGGGCTTTGCAGCCGTATCTGGATGCCAAGCTGGTGGCCAGCCGCCCGCTGGGTAAAGAAGGCGTCTGGCCAACCTTATATGCGGCTATTCGCAGTGAACAAAAAGAATCAGCTTATATTCAGGACTTTCTGGATCAGGCATTACAGACCTGCTTTCAGTCATTACCGGGAATTTTGCCCGCCAGTAGCAACAAATGACGTTTCTTCAGGCATAAAAAAAGGGTTCAGAAACCTGAACCCTCAAAAAGCGAATTTCTTCGCTACATTCTCACCACGTCTCCTAAGGATACGCAAAGCCATAGTGCCGTTAATAACGTGGCTAATCTGTTGCAAATGCGTGTTTGAATGTAACTGAATGTATACACCTTATCACTTCATGTTAATCCTGATGTTTTCGTGGCCAGATCAGACTAAATCTGGCCCCACCTAACACATCACTACGCGACACCATCGCCCGGCCGCCGTGCCAGTAGGCAATCCGGCGTACAATAGACAGACCTAAACCATACCCGCCTGACGCCCGGGTGCGGCTGTCATCCAAACGGGCAAATGCAGTAAACACCCGATCCCATTCATCTTCCGGAATGCCAGGTCCGTCATCTTCAACGTCGATCCGGCAAGTGTCCGTGCCAATACTGCAATTCACCCGCACTCTGGCATTAGCGTAGCGTCCGGCATTGCCCACCAGATTCTGAATCGCCCGGTGGACATAACGCGGTTCTACTTCGGCCATCTGACTGGTGGCCGGATCAACTCCGGCGTATTCCACGGCAATTTTTTCCGGAGGCCGCGCCTCTTCCACCACTTGTAAGGCAATATCAGCGATATTTGCCTGTTGAAAATCAAGAATTGGCCCGCCTTCTTCCAACCGCGCATAGGTCAGAATCTCATCAATCAGTTCATCCAGTTCCTGAATATCCGAATCCATACCTTTGAGCTGCTTTTCCACAAACGGATCATCAAATAACGTGTCTTCAATAATCTGCACACCAAAGCGGATACGGGCCACCGGGGTACGCAGCTCATGCGAAACAGCACGTACCATTTCCCGCTGAATCGAGATCAGGCGCTGAATATGTTCGGCCATTTTATTAAAGGCCGAGCCAAGACGGCTGACGGCATCACCCGAGGTGATTGCCACACGGGCGTTCAGGTGGCCCTGTGCTAAGCGGCTGGTGGCTTGCTCCAGTTTACGTAAACGGGTCTCAAACGAATTCACCACCCAATACACCCCCAGGCCAATCAGCATGACACCAATAATGGTAATCACTGTGATTGCTTGCCAGGAATATGGGTTAAAGGCGTTGATCGGCCCCACTACCAGCGCCCGGTCTTCACCCGGGAGTTTTGCCAGCGCTTCGGCTTTATTCCCTTCAATTGAGATACGCACCAGGATATCGCCGTACAACAAGCGGCCCCGGTCTGTCTCGGTCAGATACAGATCCTGATAAGGCATTACTTTTAACGGGAAACCGAAATACGGCTGAACCTGTTGCAGAAAATCTTCAATCGCCAGACCACTGCGACGAAAATCCTGCATCAGCAGAAAGGCAACAGCCTGAGCCTGTAAATCCGTGACGGCATTCAATTCAATGTGCAGTAAACGCTCACCACTCAGTGACTTAAGCAGACGCACACTGCGTCCATCGTTGGTATGAAAAATCAGAGCCTGGCCGCGTGATAAGCGATCAAGCTGGTAGCGATCCAGCTCCGGGGCCGCCGTTTCAAGTGGCAGCAGACGCATATCAGCATCGAACAAGGCCGCCAGTTCTGTCAGAGCCGCAGGATTATCCTCAAGGCGCTGCGACAACATATGCAGCGTGCCCTGGGCAATTTCTTCGTTGAATTGAGAAGTCCGGACAAAGTTGACCAATTGCAGCGCTGCGGTACACAGCAGCGCAACAACCAATAATGCAGCCAACAGCCCGGAATAGACCCGGATAAAGATACGCTATCTCCCAGCCTCAGATTTCCTTAACGAACAGGTAACCCTTGGAACGCACGGTTTTAATACGTTTCGGGTTCATTGGGTCATCACCCACTTTCGGACGAATGCGGGAAACACGAACATCAATCGAGCGATCCTGACCATCGTATTCAATACCGCGTAACTGATGGAAAATTTCTTCCCGGGTCAGTACCCGCCCGGCACTGGAGCTCAGCAACCACAACAGATCAAATTCTGCACTGGTCAGGTCGATGCTCTGGCCGTCCAGCCAGGCTTCACGCATGGCATTATCCACCACCAGATTACCGAAGGTCAGGCGGTTATCACTGGTGGTTTCCACTTCTTCCTGCTCCGGCTCTTCTTTCACCCGGCGCAGCAATGCACGAATACGCGCCAGCAAAACACGGGGACGAACCGGCTTGGCAACATAGTCATCGGCACCCATCTCCAGTCCCAGTACCTGATCCAGATCTTCGGTACGGGCCGTCAGCATCAGAATCGGGCCTTTGTAATAAGGACGAACAATACGGCAAACCGCCAGGCCATCTTCGCCCGGCAACATCAGATCCAGCACCACCAGATCGGGCTGCTCGGTTTTGATACGCTCAATCGCCCGGCTGCCATCACCTTCCACCGAGACTTTTAAGCCATTGCTCTCCAGATAATCCTTGGTCAGCGTTGCCAAACGCTCATCATCCTCAACGATCAGAATGCGCCAGTTTTCTTCCGGGTTATGACCATTTTCTTGTTTCAACATGGTTTGCTACCAATCCTCAAACTACTTCGCCCTTCGGCCAATTCTTTATAACTTTAGACGTAGTTACGCTTTGTTGCATAGTAACGGAAAAACATTTGTAAAAATGCGCTTTTTTGACCAATTCGGGCAGGATCCAGATAACACAAAACCTCCAGAGTTATGTCCACTTAGTACACACAAGTTATCCACACCCTGATTTTACAAACACACTATATATTGGGGTTGAAAACCCACCTACACCGCATTATCTTGTGCTTCGCACTCTGAAAATCTTTCGACAGCTCAGTCACTTAGGAAATTCCTACAGGGTTTTCAAGCCAGCGTCAATCAAAATGGATCCACAATATTTCTATCAGGGATAGATGGAGTAGTTTCCCTTGAATACAGGCAAAATCAGCATGAACAGTCAGCTCCAAGTCAGCAAACGTGACGGGCGTCAGGAATCTCTTGATCTAGAGAAAATTCACAAAGTCGTTACCTGGGCCGCCGATGGCCTGGACAAAGTGTCCGTTTCAGAAGTTGAGCTGAAAGCCCATCTGCAGTTTTTTGATGGTATTCAAACCTCCGAAATTCATGAAACCCTGATTAAAGCAGCCGCCGATCTGATCTCTGAAGAGTCACCGGATTATCAGTACCTGGCTGCACGCCTGAATATTTTCCATTTACGCAAAAAAGCTTATGGCTGTTTTGAGCCACCAGCACTGTTTGACCACGTGAAAAAAATGGTCGACAGCCAGCGTTACGATCAGCATTTACTGGAAGATTACAGCGCCGAAGAATTTGCCGCGATGGATGCCTTTATTGACCATTCGCGTGATATGAACTTCAGCTACGCCGCGGTTAAGCAGCTGGAAGGCAAATATCTGGTGCAAAACCGGGTCACCGGTGAAGTGTACGAAAGTGCCCAGTTCCTGTACGTATTAATCGCCGCGTGTCTGTTCGCTTCTTACGATAAAGAACGTCGTCTGGATTACATCAAACGTTTCTACGATGCGGTCTCTACTTTCAAACTGTCACTGCCAACCCCGATTATGGCCGGTGTGCGTACGCCGACCCGTCAGTTCAGCTCATGTGTATTAATTGAAGCGGGCGATAGCCTGGATTCCATCAATGCCGCCGCCGGTGCCATTGTTAAATACGTTTCCCAACGTGCCGGTATTGGCATCAATGGCGGCCGTATTCGTGCCTTAGGCAGCCCGATTCGTGGTGGCGAAGCCTTCCATACCGGCTGTATCCCGTTCTACAAACATTTCCAGACCGCAGTGAAGTCCTGTTCTCAGGGCGGTGTTCGTGGCGGTGCAGCTACCCTGTTCTACCCATTATGGCATCTGGAAGTGGAAAGCCTGCTGGTACTGAAGAACAACCGTGGTGTTGAAGAAAACCGCGTGCGTCATCTGGACTACGGCGTACAAATCAACAAAACCATGTACGAGCGCCTGATCAAAAACGGCAACATCACCCTGTTCTCACCATCCGATGTACCGGGTCTGTACGATGCCTTCTTTGAAGATCAGGAACTGTTTGATCAGCTGTACAAAAAATACGAAGCCGACGACAGCATTCGCAAGCAAACCGTCAAAGCGGTTGACCTGTTCTCTGCCATGATGCAGGAACGTGCCAGCACCGGCCGTATCTATGTACAAAACGTCGACCACTGTAATACCCACAGCCCGTTTAATCCGAAACGCGCACCGGTACGTCAGTCGAACCTGTGTCTGGAAATTGCGCTGCCAACCAAGCCATTGAATGAAATCAATGACGAGAATGGCGAGATTGCACTTTGTACTCTGGCGGCCTTTAACCTCGGTACTGTCGAAGATCTGAACGAGCTGGAAGAGCTGGCCGATCTGATTGTGCGCGCCCTCGACAGCCTGCTGAGTTATCAGGATTACCCGGTAACCGCCGCACAACGTGCCAGCCTGGGTCGTCGTACCCTGGGTGTGGGCGTGATCAACTATGCCTACTACCTGGCGAAAAACGGTGTGAAGTACTCCGATGGCAGCGCCAACGGCCTGACTCACCGCACCTTTGAAGCCATTCAGTACTGGTTATTAAAAGCCTCCAACCAGTTGGCGAAAGAACAGGGCAAATGTGAGCTGTTTGACGACACAACCTATGCTCAGGGCGTATTGCCAATCGACAGCTACAAAAAAGAAGTGGACAGCTTCTGCGATGAAGCCCTGCATCTGGATTGGGAAGCGCTGCGTAAAGACATTCAGGAACATGGCCTGCGTAACTCCACGCTGACCGCCCTGATGCCATCAGAGACCTCGTCGCAGATCAGTAATGCAACCAACGGCATTGAACCACCGCGTGGTTATATCAGTGTGAAACAAAGCAAAGACGGCATCCTGAAGCAGGTCGTGCCAGATTACGGCACGCTGAAAAACAACTACGAACTGCTGTGGCAAATCCCGGATAACCAGGGCTATCTGCAACTGGTGGGTATTATGCAGAAGTTTGTCGACCAGGCGATCTCTGCCAATACCAACTACGATCCAGCGCGCTTTGGTGGCAAGGTACCGATGCAGCAACTGCTGAAAGACCTGCTGACGGCGTATAAGAATGGTCTGAAGACGCTGTACTACCACAACACCCGTGATGGTATGGAAGACCCACAAGCCGTTGAAGCCGAAGACGATGGCTGTGAAGGCGGCGCTTGTAAGATCTGATTCCGGCTCTGGAATTCACACAACACAGAACGATAAATCCGGCGGTACCGCTTTGGCTGTACCGCCCTTGAGAAGAAACGAATGGCCTATACCACTTTTAATCGCAACGAATTTGATACCTTTGCTCAACCGATGTTTTTTGGTGAGCAAGTCAACGTCGCACGCTACGACCAGCAAAAGCACAAAATTTTCGAAAATCTGATCGAAAAACAACTGTCGTTTTTCTGGCGTCCGGAAGAAGTGGATTTAACCAACGACCGTAAAGACTTTCTCGATTTACCGGATCATGAGAAACATATTTTTGTTTCTAACCTGAAATATCAAACGCTGCTGGATTCGGTTCAGGGTCGCTCTCCTAACGTTGCTTTGCTGCCGGTGGTCTCTTTGCCGGAGCTGGAAACCTGGATTGAAACCTGGTCGTTCAGTGAAACCATTCACAGCCGTTCTTACACCCATATCGTGCGAAATATCGTGCCGAATCCGGCTGAGATTTTTGACGACATCACCAAAAATGAGCACATCACCAAACGTGCTGAGTCGGTCACAGAGCATTACGACGATTTTATTGCCCTGTCGAATTACTACGTTCAGTTAGGCGAAGGCACCCATACGATTAATGGCGAAACCATTGAGATCAGCCTGCGTGAATTAAAGCGTCGTATGTACCGCATGATGATTTCCGTTAACGTGCTGGAAGCCATTCGTTTTTATGTGAGTTTTGCCTGCTCCTTTGCCTTTGCTGAACGAGCCAAGATGGAAGGTAACGCCAAAATCATCAAGCTGATTGCCCGTGATGAAGCACTGCACTTAACCGGCACTCAGCATATGTTGCAGATTATGGCGCGTGGTAACGACGATCCTGAATTTGCTGAAATTGCCGAAGAATGCCGTGACGATATGGTCACTATTTTCCGCGAAGCCGCTGAGCAGGAAAAAGAATGGGCCGAATATCTGTTTAAAGACGGTTCCATGATTGGCCTGAACAAAGATATTTTGTGTCAGTACGTGGAATACATCACTAACCAGCGTATCGGTGCACTTGGTTTTGATCCGATCTTTGAAACCAAAAACAATCCGCTGCCGTGGATTAACGCCTGGTTAAACAGCGATAACGTTCAGGTTGCCCCACAAGAAGCAGAAATCAGTTCCTATCTGGTGGGTGCTATCGATAGCGAAGTTGATACCAGCGATTTTGGCGACTTTGATCTCTGAGGTAACAAGGATGCCTGCTGCCGCACTAGCCATGCCAGATAATAAAGACAATGCCTTTCAGCTGAGTGCCGAGCCACTCAGCCATGATTCGTTTGAACTGGAGCCGGTGATTCCCGAAGTGGATGACCAGAGTATTCAGGGCGAACTGTATCTGCCGGAAGGTAATGCCGAACAACCGGAAGCCGACCCTCAGATTGAATTTGATGGTATGGCAAAACCTGTGTATGCCGTCGCCGTTGAGCACGGCAACAACACCCAGGCGGTTCAGTTTCAGCATGCTAAAACACTACTGGATTCACTGGAGTCGCAGCAAGTCGATGTTCATTACCAGTGCCGTGAAGGTTACTGCGGCAGTTGCCGGGTGCAATTGCTGGAAGGCGAAGTGCACTACAGCGAAGAGCCGATGGCTTGGGTCAATGAGGATGAAATCCTGCCTTGCTGCTGTATTCCGAAATCGGATCTGAAAATTAAGATCGACTGATTCTATTTCTATTAGCCTTGCTACTACTTCTATTGGCTTTACCAATATTACTAGAGCAGGGCCAATTCCCTGCTTTAAATCAATTCTTCTTTACCTCCCTTGCTCTACCATTTATGTGTCGCTCATCAAAAAAGATGACCACATTTATAATTTCAAAAAGGGAACCCAGCATGTCTTATATCTGTATCACCCCTAATGTTGCCATGGTGCGCATGCACGCACGCGAACATCTGGAAGAAATTCCGGGCGACTTTTATATCAATCTGGATACCCTGGTTGAAGCCCGTATGCGCCCGGTACGGGCCGAGCATAATGGTGATTTCTGTGCCGACGTTTTAATGGTTATGGACAATAAAACCCACGAGTTTTTATTCCGTAACAGCCCGGCAGGCAATAAAGCCAAAGAAACTCTGACGTCTTATCTGAAAGAGCAGTGTATTAATCTGTAATGCACTAAACGGTAATGCTTTGTTGCATTAAAATGAAAAAACAACCGTGAAAACCCTTCTCTTTTCACGGTTGATTTCTTGCCGCCATACGATAGCCTTAATCACAACATCCATATCATAAAATACCGTAATAAGAGCATTGTATGAGCAAGTTAAACCTGCCTGAAATTGGCAAAGCCGCGCCGGATTTCTCGACCGTCGACCAGGACGGCAACACCGTCTCCCTGAATGATTTCCAGGGTAAAACCGTGGTGCTGTATTTTTACCCCAAAGCCATGACACCCGGTTGTACCGTACAGGCTTGTGGTATTCGTGACAGCCAGCAGGAATTCGCCGATATGAATGCTGTGGTACTGGGAATCAGCCCGGATGAAACCAAACGTCTGGTGAAATTTACCGAGCGTGATGAGCTGAACTTTACCCTGTTGTCTGACCCGGAACATAAAATTGCCGATGCTTATGGTGTTTGGGCACTGAAAAAGTTTATGGGCAAAGAATACGAAGGTATCCACCGTCTGACCTTTATCATTAATGGTGACGGCGAGCTGGTACACATCATGGAAAAAGTGAAAACCAAAACCCATCACGACGATGTCTTAGCGATTCTGAAAGCGCTGTAATTTCCTTTTCAAGAATTGTTCGCTAACGCCGATAAACGAGCCATGAAAGTTTTTTTATTGCTCGTTTTTTTATTTTTTTCCGCATCACTTCAGGCACGCCAGATTCTTGGCTGTGGCCCGCAATGGTTACAATCCTTTTTGCCGATGGCCGATATACTGGCCTCTGCGGATGATCAGTATCTGGCCGTAGGCTGTTATTTAACACACAACCCGGTTGCCGGTCGCAGCCGCTGGTTTCCGCAATTACCACAGCTTCAGCTGATCAGCGCACTGCCAACTGCCGCATCAAAAGCCGAAGAAGATGCTCAGTTTCAAAGGGCGCATATCCGCCTCCCGATACGGCGTTTTCAGCATACTCAGCTGGCCATCATGGCTGACTACCAGCAACAACAGATACGCAGTGAATTATTACAAGACACTTACTGGGCCCGCGCGGACCGGATACTGGCTTCCGGGCAATCATTATTAATCGAGCATCAACAACTGCGTTATGGGCTGGAATTTACGCTGCTCGATGCCGACAAATGGCTGAATACCCTGAGCGTGGCTTATGAACAAAACAAGCAGCCGGTTCATCTGAATCAGCAACAGCCCGGCCGCATTGATGTACTGACCCCGACTCTGTATGACATCAGCCAGATTGCCGCAGGCTATCGGGCTCAGCGCTGGGGCTGGAATCTGAACTGGCAGCTGGCATTAGGCTACGGTTATCTGCGCGACAATGGCGTTTCTCTACTACAAGATAGCGATCAGGACAGCCGTTTTAATCACCTCCGATTAGAGCTGGAATGGCGTTACCGCTGGCGTTTGAGTCAGCGTATCAGTGTACAATCGGGTGTTGTCGGTGAGTTTCAGTATTTTGATTTTGGCAAACAAAACCGCCAGCAACGCTATCAGTTTAACAGCGGCAGCGCTGAGCTTTATCGGCTGTTTGCCGGGTTAGAATGGCGCTTCTGACGATATTCCAGCGGTGTGACGTTAAACCAGCGTTTAAATGCGCGACTAAAAGCACTGCTTTCAGCAAAGCCCAGTTGTTCACTGATGGCTGTTAAGGACATGGGTGTGTGTGCCAACAAATGTTCGGCCCGCTGCTTACGTTCTGACTCCAGCAACGACTGAAATGACGTCCCCCCGTCCTGCAATTTGCGTTGTAAGGTACGACTGCTGATATTCAGATGACGGGCGATATCTTCACGATCAAAGGTAAGCTCAACCGCATTACGCAATAGCTGCTCAATCAGCTGCACGGTATCCGGCTGATCCAATACCGCCAACTGTTGCTCCAGCATTTGTTCGTGTACTGCGGCTAAATTCTGATCGCGAAATGCCAAGGGCTCATCCAGAATAGCAGCAGGAAAAACCAGTGCATTACGCGAGCTGGCAAACTTCAACGGCGCGGCAAAAATACGCTGATAATGATCCAGGCTTTGCGGAGCCTGATGGGTTAACTCCACCCGGGTTAAGGTCAGTGTTTGACACGTCAACCAATTGGCGAAGTTGCGCAGTAATACCAGCACGGCATCAATTTGATGACGGCTGAAACTATCGGCGGCCGGTTGGTATACCAGTGCCGCCTGATCTCCTTCAATCGTCAGAACATAACCCCCACCATCACTCACCAGCCGGGTATAACGATTGGACTTCTCCAGCGCAGCCGCCAGTGTTTCACTGTGCATCAGGCTCAGAGCAAATAACTGGAAATGACCCGGCTTAACCTGTTCACCCATTAATAAACCAAAGTCTGACGCCTGCGATAACCGCTCCGCCTCACGCCAGATCATTAAGGTTTGTTCCAGACTGATACGGCAATAAGGCTGATCCAGTAACGTTGCATCGATGCCAGCGACATCCAGCAGAGTATGGCGATCAACACCCTGATGCTCTGCACCCATCAGCAGAGCACGAATCCATAACCCGGAAACCGTTTTTATGGTTGGTTGCGACATGCAGTAACTTCATTTATCAGATCAGAGGTGCCTGATCATAAAGTTCATCAACCATGCAGGGCAAATATTAACCGCAACCCGTTAAACGTTGATATGAACACCACGGCGTTTATAGCAGTGGGAAGCATTGCAATAAATCGTAATCAGGCGGCCTTTATCCGGCGTCTGAATGATGTAGAGGTCGGTAAACTCCGGTGTCCTCTCCATAAATCTTGCATTGTGAATTTGTTGCGACAGCAGGACGCTGCCAGACAGGGATGTATTTGGGGTATCCTGAATTCCCATCATGGCGGTCAGTACCACCAGCAGACAGAATATTCTCATCATTTTCACCTCCAGCCATCGGCCACACTTTTCAGTATAGGAACGATCAGAAGGTGACGATGTATTTTTTTGTTATAAGCGGGAGATACAAAAACGCCCCCACCGGTTAAGGCGGAGGCATTTAAATCATCAACTGGCTACCGTCGTTCTATAGCCGTAGTTAATCTATTGCCGCTTTAGGGACACCATCAATTCGGCTTCACCTCTGGCCATACCACAACTGTCGATCAGCTCTGCCGCCGTCGCTCCTAAGCTCACCAGACGAGAAGCCTGCTCAAAGGTGTTGTTGTCAGTATTGGGCAGCATGGCCTTTTTTTCGACTTTCTGAAAACGGGCTTCCACTTGTTTGATACGTCGCCCCATACCAATGGCACTGCGACTCAGCCCCTGATTGGCTTCATCCAGTGCACTCAGAGTGGCATTGACTCTGGACTGCTCCTGTAACTGTTGTCGGCGCAACGACCATAAAAAGGAGCCAACAACCAATAACATGGCAAAATTGCCGATTAACAACCAGTGCACCAGAGTCAGTGACGACATAGCAAACCTCTATAAACCTTGAAGCTCGTTCCACTCCTCATCTGTCATCAGTTTCTCCAGGTCAACCAGAATCAACAATTCGTCGTTCTTATGGCAAACACCCTGAATAAACTTGGCACTCTCTTCGTTACCGACATTAGGGGTGGTTTCAATTTCTGACTGACGTAGATATACCACTTCAGCCACCGCATCCACGAGAATGCCTACCACCTGATTTTCCGCTTCGATAATTACGATACGGGTCTGGTCGGTTGTGTCAGCCGTCGGTAAACCAAAGCGCTGGCGCGTGTCGATTACAGTGACCACATTACCGCGCAGGTTGATAATACCTAACACGTATGGGGGCGCACCCGGTACCGGGGCAATTTCACTGTAGCGCAGCACTTCCTGCACCTGCATCACGTTAATACCGTAAGTTTCGTTCTCCAAACGGAACGTCACCCACTGCAGAACCGGATCGTCTGCACTCTTGTTTCCGGCTATTGCTGACATAAAACATCCTCACTAAGAAAGGGTCAGTGCGTCAAAAAGACGTTGAAACCTCTCTTAACTATAGATCAGAGCACAAAGTGTACCAGCCAAATTCAGTATTTTTTTCAGCGAATGTTCGGAGGGCCAAAGCGGCCGCTAAGCACGGCCGGAAAAGCATCACTGACGGACGTTTTGTTCCAGTAATTCCATCAGATTTGGCACGTCTACCAGCGCACACATTTCAGAAATCACAGTACCCGCCAGCCAGGGACGTTTACTGCGGTCCCCCCGCCATTTAATCGAGTCATGCACCAGAGTTACCGTCTCGCAGATTTCCTGACACGCCAGCGCCCAGGGTGAGCGATCGAGCTGAATCACAAAGTCGTAGCCCTGATCCTGCAGAGAAATGCTGCGTTCCGGCATGATCAAGGCGGCACTATCAATGATGGTGAGCTTTTGTTCTTCTGTCTGCCACACCCCCAACGACCAGCTGGCCTGGCCAAACAGGGGAGTAATCTTCTCATTGCGGTTATGCACACCACCTAACAGCGACAACGGAATCGCCAGCTTCAGCCCCGCCACTTTAAAGATCAGGCATTCCACTCCCTGAACCGAACGCCAGTCTAATGCCTCGGTTGTGTGTGTTTCTGCGTGTTCCTGTACCTGTGTTTCCACCTCAGCTACCTGATCGACAACCGCAGTCTCAACCGGTTCAGGTTCAGCGGCTATCACCTCAGGTTCAGAAGCAACAGACTCAGAGGCAACAGGAATCACGGCAGGTTCAGGTATAGTTAAAGCCGGTTTAAGCGCAGGCCGTTCCAGTTCAGCCGGAGCGTAAGGACGACGGCTGGCAGGCTCTTTCAGACGTTCAACTTTAACTTCCGGCGGTTGTGGCACTTCACGCTGTAATTCAGCCACGGCAACCCGTTCAGCAGTCGTTTGTGTGGCTGCAACAGGAGGAGAAGCTTCGGTAGCAGTGACTAATAACTGATCCAGATAACCCTGTAATACGTCATCCACCTGATTGGTTGATTTCGTACGGGTGGCTGATTGCGTCAGAATCGTGGTTTCGGGCTGTTTATCATTCATGGCTCAATGCCCGCTCAGCCCGGCTAAACGCCGTTATCCATAAAGGTAACGTCTGGCTGTTTTGATCATCACCCAGAGACGCCAGCGTCTGACCACAATGCTGCAATACACATAAACGCAGCCGTGAGGCTGGCAGTTGCTTCAACAGCATCAGGGTATTGAGAAAATAACTGTAACGTCCGGCCAACGGTAATTCCTGCTCTGCCACACACAGCACCGGAGCACGCCCGGGGGCTAAGGTTGAAGCAGAAAAGACAGCCGCCTTTGGCTGCTCGTTGTGATCAGAGTCGCCTTGCTGATCGGTCTGGTCTTGTTGCTTAAGCTGAACTTGTTTTTCAGGCTGCTCGGCAAAAGGCTCAACCGCTTGCTTTAATAAGGCATCCCAATCCGCTGCCGGATCTTCGGGCGGCGCCAGCAACGCATCCAGATAATCACCTAATGGATTGTTCTCTGCGGTGCTCATATTAAGCCTCCGCGGTTGCGTTCAGCAGTTTCAGTAAATGGCGATAAGCCCGAACACCCCGACCGTCAGGCTCCAGCTGATGTGGAAAAATTCCTTGATGGCTGGCATCACGCAGGCGGGTATCCACCGGAATGGCTTCTTCCCAGAGTGTATCGGTATAAGTGCGCCGCATTTCTTTTAAAGTAGTAAGCGATGCACCGGTACGCCGGTCAAATAAGGTTGGGACAATGGTGTAAGGCAAATTGCGGTTTTGCGAGCGCATCACCATTTTTAAGGTATGAATCATACGTTCCAGACCTTTCATCGCCAGATGTTCGGTCTGAGTGGGTATCACCAGCCGCTGACAAGCCGCCAGTGCATTGACTAATAACACGCCAAGAATCGGAGGCGTATCCAGCAAGACATAATCATAATCATCCCACAGCTGCGCCAGACTTCGCGCCAGCACTAAGCCCATGCCATCCTGACCACTCACCTGACGCTCCAGCGTTGCCAGCGATGTGGTTGCCGGTAATAAAGAAACACTGGGAAGGCTGGTTGGCTTGAGAACACTCTGAACAAAGGCTTTATCTTTATGGCGTTGCTCAAAAAATAAGTGATACAGGCTGCGATCCAGACTGTCAGGATCTTGTTTGAAGTAACTGGTTAATGAGCCGTGGGGGTCAAGATCAACCAATAACACACGATGGCCCTGCTCAGCCAGTAATCCCCCCAGCGATACCACACTGGTGGTTTTACCCACGCCACCTTTTTGATTTGCAATTGACCAGATTCTCACTGATGCCACCTTCTGTTCGTTTATTGCCGAGTCTTGGCCCTGCATCTTGACGCAACGCAGGGCTAACCGGTGAAGAAAGCAAAAACTGTGTCAATTACCGAAATAGCCGTCAGTCGTTTTAAGGCTCCGATGGCCGCGACCAGGGTTTGTCAAACGAACCCTGAGTCATAAAAATCACTACCCGTCGGTTTTTCGCCTTCGCTTCATCTGAGCTGCCTTCATCAACCGGGTGGTAATGGGACATGCCCATGGCCGCCATCCGTTGTGGCGCGACGCCGTATAACACCAGGTTCTGAACCACTGACGCAGCCCTTAACACCGAAATTTCCCAATTGCTGACCCCCGTCGCCGGGGTATCGTCACTGTGTCCCTGAACATTGATCGGAAACGGCCAGCCGCGTAAATGTTCGGCAATGGCCTCAATCAGTGGTAATGCTTCGTCACGCAGCCGGGTCTGACCACTGGCAAACAATAAGTCGGCATTCAGGGAGACACTGATCCAGTCTTCTTCACCATTTACCTCTATATCGTCCGATTCCGGAATTATTTGAGTCACCTGACGAATATCGGCCAATAACGGTAATAAACCATTACCTTTAGCCAACGGTGTGGAGAGTTGTGGCACCGGTAGTTCGGTGATGGGGAGCTGATTGGAGAAGACGGCTTCGATTTCACTGCGAATGGCGGCACCCTCTTCTTCGTCAATCAGCTGCAGGGCATACAGCATGATAAAAAAGGCACACAGCAGCGTCATATAATCGGCGTACGATACCAGCCAGCGATGTGGGTCCGGGCCTGCACTCTTGCTACGACCGCTGTTGTCAGACATATCAGAGCACCATACCCTGCAACCGGAAGCGCAACGCAATTGGGTTAACCCCTTCGCGCACCGATAACAGTCCAAGCAGCATGGTGTCGTAGTAACGTTTACGGATGGCAATGTATTGCCGCAATGTATTGGCAATCGGGATCACCACCAGATTAGCCGCCGCCACCCCATAAAAAGTAGCAACAAACGCGGTGGCAATACCTTGTGCCAGGGCTTCCGGCTGCTGAATATTCGATAACACCTGCATCAGGCCCAACACAGCACCAACAATACCCAAAGTTGGCAGATAACCAGCCAGGTTATCCAGTACCGAGACAATATCGAGGTCACGCTCTTCGAGGGATTTAAGCTCCAGCTCCATGGTGGCTTTCATGGTGTCATCATCGTAACCATCAACCAGTAATGTCAGTGCTTTTTTAAAGGCGGGGTCCATTTCACTATTGGCCAGGCGTTCCAGCGCCAGAATACCATCACGGCGTAACGCATTACCGCAGGTCACCAGTTTGTTGATCAGGCCATCAAACGAATAAACCGGTGGCGCGAACAGCCAGCTAAGCATGCCAGCCAGAGGTTTCAGATAGGATTTGGGGATTTGCGCCAATGCGGCAAAAAAAGAACCAGCAAACACGATCAGAGCCGCTGCCGGGTTCCACAGTAAACTCAACGCGCCGCCTTCCAGAGTATGGCCCATCACCACAACCATAAGGGCCAAACCAACGATTACCAGGCTCCAACGATCCATGTTCTTCTCCGTCAGCCTACATCTTTGCTCAGCCTTGGGCCGACATCTTTCAACGCTAATACTTCGTCGCTGATGCCTTCTTTAATGACGGCTAAAGGCATACCAAAAATCACACTGCTTTCTTCATCCTGAGCCCAGATGGTTGAACCGGCCTGTTTTAATAAACGGGCACCTTCTTTACCATCAGAACCCATACCTGTTAACACCACGCCCAGCGTATTGCGGCCAAAGTGCTTGGCAGCCGACGCAAAAGCAATATCAACACTGGGGCGATAATTAACCCGCTGATCACTTTCATGAATATGAATCGATCCACCGTTGCGTTTATCCACCATCAGCTGCATACCACCCGGTGCAACATACACATGGCCAGGCTTTAATAAGTCGCCTTCTTCCGCTTCTTTCACCGTTAACGGGCTCATGGCATTTAAGCGTTCAGCAAAGGCTTTGGTAAAGGAGCCGGGCATATGCTGAATAATCACAATCGGCGTTTTAAAGCCGGCTGATAAGGTTTTAAACAAGGTCTGTAGCGCCGCCGGGCCACCGGTTGAGGTGCCGATCATAACCAGATCGGTCTTACCAATGGGTTTAGGGGCTGCTGGGCGGCTGCTCGCCGCTGGCATAACCCGAGTCTGATTTTTGGCGACTGCGGCAATTTTATTAGTCAGTGCTTTGCGGACTTCTGCCGTACCTTTGGCAATGGCATCAAAGTTTTTCGATAAGAAGTCGAGTGCTCCGGCATCCAGCGCATCCAGTGTGACTCGTGCTCCTTCAAACGTCAGAGAAGAGAACATCAGAATCGGCACCGGACGTTGTTGCATGATGGTACGCACGGCGGTGATGCCGTCCATCACCGGCATTTCGTAATCCATGGTGATGACATCAGGCTTCAGCGACTCGTTTAATTCAACCGCTTCACGACCATTGGCGGCGTCACCCACCACTTCCATACGACCATCGGCATTAATAATTTCAGACACCCGGCGTCGGAAAAAGCCAGAATCATCCACGACCAGAACACGAATCGTCACTCAATTTCCCTCGATAACACCCCGCTCAGTCAACGAGATATGTTGTTAACAGGATGCTCCCGCCAAAGCGGGAGTATCTTATGTGGCCAGGCCACTTATGGCCTCAACCGCACATCAGTGCGATGAGTAATGGTTCAGCATGCTTGGAATATCGAGAATCAGCGCAATACGGCCATCACCGGTAATCGTTGCCCCGGCCATACCCGCAGTGCCATGCAGCATTTTACCCAGCGGCTTGATCACCACTTCTTCCTGACCAATTAACTGATCCACCACAAAACCAACGCGCTTGGTCCCCACCGACACCACCACAACGTGTGCTGTCTCATCCGCTTTGGCGTGTGCTTCACCTTTGACCAGCCAGCGCTTAAGGTGGAACAGCGGCACTGGTTTTTCACGTACCACCACGACTTCCTGACCATCAACAATATTGGTCTGGGTAAGGTCGAGGTGGAAGATTTCGTTCACACTCACCAATGGGAAAGCGAATGCCTGATCTTTCAGCATCACCATCAGCGTAGGCATAATCGCCAGCGTTAATGGCACCTTGATGCGGATACTGGTGCCTTTACCCATCTCTGAATCGATATTGATGGTACCGTTCAACTGGGTGATTTTGGTTTTCACCACATCCATGCCAACACCACGTCCGGACACATCAGAGATCTGTTCTTTGGTGGAGAAGCCCGGGGCAAAAATCAGGTTGTAGCATTCGTTTTCACTCAAACGATCCGCCGCATCCTGATCCATCACACCTTTTTCGACCGCTTTGCGGCGTAAAACATCGGCATCCATACCGCCACCATCGTCTTCGATGATCAGCAGAATATGGTCACCTTCCTGCTCGGCTGATAACACCACCGTGCCAACACGAGCTTTACCTGCCTGCTCACGCACGTCCGGCATTTCCACACCGTGGTCAACCGCGTTACGCACCAGGTGAACCAATGGATCGGCCAGCGCTTCCACCAGGTTTTTATCCAGGTCGGTTTCTTCACCGCGCAGTTCAAGGTTAATTTCTTTCTTCAGCTGACGAGCCAGGTCACGTACAACCCGAGGGAAGCGACCAAACACTTTTTTGATCGGCTGCATCCGGGTTTTCATCACCGATGCCTGTAAGTCACCCGTCACCACATCCAGATTGGCAACCGCTTTTGACATCGACTCATCGTTACTCTTTAACCCCAAACGCACCAGACGGTTACGTACCAGTACCAGCTCGCCCACCATATTCATGATGTCATCCAGGCGTTTGGTATCAACCCGAACGGTGGCTTCAGCCGCCGGGGCACTGTCTTTTTCAGCCGGACGTTTAGCCGCTGACTTCGCAGCGGGTTTGGCGGCTGCAGCCGGTTTTGGCTCGGCCTTTGGCGCCGGTTTAGCAGCGCTTTCAGGCTTAGGTGCGGCTTTGGCTACAGGCGCTTGTTCAGGTGCGGCAGCCTTCGGTGCCTCAGCTGCGGCTTGTGGTGCAGCCGGAGCCGCCTCATCCGCTGCCGAAGCAGAATGTTTGCCTTTGCCGTGTAAACGATCGAGTAATTCTTCAAATTCAGAATCAGTAATCAGATCATCACCCGACGACGGTGCAGCGGGTTCTGCCGCGGCAGGCTCAGGTGCTGTTTGTTTGGCGACATCCGCTGAGACATGTTTACCTTTACCATGAATCTGATCCAGCAAGGCTTCAAACTCATCTTCGGTAATTTCATCATCGGATTCCGGATCCGCTGCACTATCGGTATCGATAAACAACTCGGCACCGGCATCGTTATCCGCAGCAACGCTGTTATCGGGCGCAGATGGTTCCGCGGCAGCAGGCGTATCCGCCGTGCCGTCCAGTGCGTCCAGCAATTGCTCAAATTCGTCGTCAGTGATATCACCGGAGTCCGCTTCAGCGGCTGCAACAGGTTCAGCGACCGCTTCTTCAGCAGGCTGTTCAACCGCGTCAGCAACAGCCGACGGCTCAGCAGTAACCTGAATGTCCTCAGCCACCGGGGCCGAATCACTCTCGCCCTCACCTTCCGGTAAAGCCAGCTGATGCAGACGTTCGATCAAAGCCGGATCAGCCGCTTCAGGCTCAGCGCCGGAACGAACGCTTTCAAACATTTCGTTAACCGAATCCAATGCCTGAAGTACGACGTCCATCAGATCCGGATTAACACTGCGATTACCATTTCGTAAGGTATCAAAGACGTTTTCAGCGGCGTGACAACAATCAACCAGAGCATGTAACTGTAAGAAACCTGCACCACCTTTCACCGTGTGGAAACCACGGAAAATAGCATTTAACAGATCATTATCATCGGGTCGCTGTTCAAGATCGACGAGCTGCTCGGAGAGTAATTCAAGAATTTCTCCGGCTTCAATCAAAAAATCCTGGAGGATTTCTTCATCTGCATCGAAACTCATCCGTTAGCTCCTTTAAAAGCCAAGACTGGATAACAGATCATCAACGTCATCCTGGCTGCTCACTACATCATCACTGTCTTTGTTAATTTGCGGACCTTCAGCAACAATATTTGCTTCTTCTGGTGCCGCCTCTTCAGTTTCAGTGACAACCTCTAAATCCGAATGAGTAATTCCTGTGATGGAGTCAATATGCCCTGCCATCGCTACCAGGTTTACTAAACGGGTTTCTACTTCGCGTACCAGATCAGCCACTTTATGAATGACCTGACCGGTTAAATCCTGAAAGTCCTGCGCCAACATAATGTCGGACAACTGCCCTTGCAGGGTCTGTGACTGTTGCGCACTGTCCTGCAAAAAGATGTTGATGTCTTTTGTTAACGTGCGAAATTCTTCAGGCCTTAATTCTTTATTCAGGAAACGCTGCCATTGAGTTGACAAAGCCGACGCCCGCCCCTGGATATCGGCTGCCAGCGGCAAACTGGCATCCACCAGATCCATGGTGCGATTTGCTGATTTATCGGTCATTTCAACCACATACGCCAGCTTGTCGGTTGCGTGCTCAATCTCAGATCCGGCACCAATCGAGTCAATTTTCAGGTTTTTAATTGACTCATGTAATGCCCGGGTTAAGTGACCAATTTCATCGTATAACGTACGGTCACGAACCTCGTTAAGATCGTTCACCATGGCAACGGCTTTACCCAGATTGCCATTTTCCAGCTGCTTCAGCATGTCTTCAGCAAGCGAACGGATCTCAGAGCCAACTTCCTGGCCATCTCCCGGTCCTGTGGTATCAGCTGTGATATCAGCCATGAGTTTGCCTTCTGGTTAGCCTTCGACTCGTTCAAAAATCTTATCGATTTTTTCCTTAAGAACAGCGGCGGTAAATGGTTTCACCACGTAACCATTCACACCCGCCTGGGCGGCTGCGACAATCTGATCGCGCTTGGCTTCCGCAGTGACCATCAGTACCGGCAAGGATTTCAGACGATCATCCGCCCGTACCTTCTTCAGCAAATCGAGGCCTGTCATCCCTGGCATATTCCAATCGGTGACCAGAAAATCAAAATCCCCGTTTTCCAGCATCGGCAACGCGGTTGTACCATCGTCGGCTTCTGCGGTATTGGTGAAACCCAGATCACGCAATAGATTTTTGACAATTCGTCTCATCGTAGAAAAATCATCAACGATAAGAATCTTCATATTTTTGTCCAAAACGACCTCCACTAATCGACTTTGCACATTCCAAGTCGTTACTTAGATTTAGTGTAGACCGTGTCGGGGCTTTATCCAGAAAGGAATCAGGGATAAGAGTGATTCTTTTGCGATAACCTGTCAGAAACCGGAAGCAGGTCAACTTTCTTTGCGAATCAGCAGGTTAGAGATAACTGATAAGAGAACACGCGAGACCAGTAGCAAACGGGCCAGCGGTATCGGGCAGGTTAGTGAATCCAGTCGGATAAACGCGAGCGTAATCGTGCTGCCGCCTGACTGTGAAGCTGACTGACGCGGCTTTCACTGACTCCGAGCACCGCACCAATCTCCTTCAGGTTGAGCTCTTCATCGTAATACAACGCCAGCACCAACTGCTCCCGCTCGGGCAATAATTTAATCGCTTCGGCCAGGTGTTGCTGAAACGCACCACGCTCAATACCTTCCAGCGGGTTGGGGTTTTCACCCACAAACACATCAGCACCGGATTCGGTTTTCTCCAGCACTTCTTCGTAGCTGAATAAACGGCAACCGGCACTGTCTTGTAAGATGGCGTGATATTCTTCCTGAGAGATGCCCAGATGTTCCGCCACTTCGGCGTCTTCGGCATCGCGTCCTTTGATACTTTCCACCTGCTTGATGGCATCAGAAATACGTCGACTGTTGCGATGAACCGAGCGTGGCGCCCAATCACCGCGGCGGATTTCATCCAGCATGGCACCACGAATACGAATACCGGCATAGGTTTCAAAACTGGCCCCTTTACCACCATCGTATTTGCGCGCCGCTTCGAGCAGACCAATCATGCCGGACTGAATCAGATCATCCACCTGCACACTATCGGGTAAACGGCCCAGCATATGATGGGCAATGCGTTTAACCAGCGGTGCGTGCTGACGGATTAATTCGTCGACATTATTGTTCTGAACTTCGCTATACACCAGACAACTTCCAGCAGACACAACTCAAGCCTCTGTTTCCTGCACCAACCGATCAACAAAAAACTCCAGGTGACCCCGTGGTGTCGATGGCAGCGGCCACGAATCCACTTTTTTCGCCAACGCTTTAAAGGCGGTCGACGCTTTCGCCCGGGGATAAGCATCCACCACGGCTTTCTGGCGCTGAACCGCACGCTTGATGGCATCATCCTGAGGAATCGCCCCCACGTACTGCATGGCAACATCAAGAAAACGATCGGTCACCTTGGTCAGCTTACCAAATAACGCATTACCTTCCTGCGGTGACTTGACCATATTGGCAATAATACGGAAACGAAAGACCCCATAGTCACGATTCAGCAGCTTAATCTGAGCGTAAGCATCGGTGATGGAAGTGGGTTCGTCGGTGACCACCATCAGCACTTCCTGAGCGGCCCGGACAAAACTCATCACAGTGTCAGAAATACCCGCCGCCGTATCGACGATTAACACATCAACATCGTCACCAATATCACTGAACGCCTGAATCAGACCGGCATGCTCCATCGCATTCAACTGCGACAGCTTTTGCGTACCTGATGAAGCCGGAACAATACGGATTCCGCCCGGGCCTTTCACCATCACATCACGTAAGTCGCACTCGCCCTGCAACACGTTTTCGATGGTTTTGTTTGAACTGATGCCTAACAAAATATCAATATTCGCCAGGCCCAGATCCGCATCCAGAACGACAACACGACGGCCCATATCAGCCAGCGAAATAGCCAGGTTCACCGATACATTACTTTTGCCCACACCGCCTTTACCACCGGTGACAGCGATCACTTGTACGGGATGCCTCGACATATCCGATTATGCTCCTTGTTGAAAACGGGATTGAGTAGCCATGTGCATCGCGCCTGCCGCTTGCCAGCGGGTACGCGCCATACGAGCCATTTGTTCAGACAACTTAACCATCTTATCGGCATCCGGATAATGCACATCATCCGGTATATGTGGTCCGTCGGTTACAATCGTGACCGGTAGCTGGGTTAAGGCCGCCACACTCATTGCTGGCCCAAGGCTGAAACACTCATCCAGTTTGGTAAATATACACCCGGTCAAACCGGCTGCTTTAAAATGTTCGTAGTTTTCCTGCAAGCATCGCCCCTGACTGGTCAGTGGCAATACCAATAATTTTTGCAGCCCGGAACGCACTTTCTTAAGCATAGACAATTGTGTCTGAAAGTGGGTGTCCTGACTGGCTAATCCGGCGCTATCCACCAGCACCAGCTTTTTGTGCTGGGTTTTTAATAACGCCTGTTTGAGCTCTTGTTCGTTACTGACTTTATGGAGCTCAACTCCCAGAATGCGCGAAAAAGTACCGATCTGATCGTGTGCCGCAACCCGGTAATTATCCAGAGTGATCAAGGCGACGCTGTCGGCCCCATGATGAATAACAAACTGCCCCGCCAGTTTACCGATAGTGGTGGTTTTACCGGCTCCGGTTGGCCCAACCAGCGCATAACGGCCACCTTTTTCCAGCAACTGTGGTGGTGCTACCGGCAGATCACGGGCAATAAGCTTCAGCGCCTGCTGCCAGGAGTCTTCAATCGACTGTCCATCGGGTATCTGACTGGCAATACGATCCGCCCAGGCTGGCTCCAGACCAACGTCCTGACAACGCTGCCATAACTGAGATTGTTGCCAGGTTAATGGCCGACCGGTATCCCAGGCGCTGCCCTGATGGCTGACCATCCAGTTTTTTAACTCGCGCAGCTCATCGCTCATGGCGTCAATGACACGACCATAACGGGCTTCGGATGCTGCAACGCGTTCTTCCATGGCATCGATCTTTACGCTCGACTGTTCAACCGAGGCCAGACTTTCTTTACGCTCTTCACGTTGATAGCGGTAACCCGGACGCTCATCCTGATCAGACAAGTTATCGTTGGTATGTCGATTCGGACGATAGTCGCTGTTGGCATACGGCGATGACAGGCGTTCGTCCAATCCGCTATTAGCTGAAGCACCAGTGCCCTGGTCATAACGCTTTTGCTTCAGCCCTTGCAGTACATCTTTTAATCCTTCAGGTGAACTAAGGTCGGATGAACGGGCGTATTGCAGTCGTTGCTCCTGCTCAGAGCGGCTGTTGCTTCTTTGGGTGTTGTTTCCAGAGGTGTTGCTTCCAGAGGTGCCGTTTCGACTAGCCCGGGCTGCTTCCAATTCGCGCTGTAATTCCAGCTGGCGTTCCACGTCTTTGTCAGCATTTGGAGCACTTGACTGGTAATCCAGGGCAGCAACCACTTCAAAGCCGTCGGCCACTTTTTTACTCGACATAATGACCGCATCTGTCCCCAGCTCCTGCGAGACTTTGCGTAAAGCAAGCTGCATATTGGCAGCTACAAAGCGTTTCACTTTCATAGTCAGATCCCGGTCATTAACACGTTCGGTTAATCAACGTCAGATTAAGTATTCTGAGCACCCACGTTTGCCACAATGGTAATGCTCTTGTTATCAGGAATTTCCTGATAGGCCAGCACCGTCAGTGCTTCAATGCCGTTACGGATAAATTCCGCCATGGCTGCGCGCAGCTGTGAGGTCACCAACAGTACCGCTGGTCGACCTGCGATTTCTTGTTCCTGAGCCGCGTCAGCCAGAGAACGTTGCAGGGTTTCGGCCATGCCCGGCTCCAGTATCAAGCCGTATTGTGCTCCCTGTTGCGCACTCTGCTGCAAGGTCTTAAGCAACAACTGTTCCAACTGTGGTTCCAGAGTGATAACCGGTAGCTCATCCTCATTACCAAAGACGCTCTGGACGATCATCCGTGCCAGCGACAGTCGCGCTGCGCTGACCATGGCGGCGGTATCTTGACTCTGACCACCCATATTCGCCAAAGACTCGGCGATAGAACGCAGGTCACGTACCGGCACACCGTCTTTCAACAGGGTCTGCAAGACATTAAGTAACTGGCTGATGCTGACGGTATTCGGCACCAGTTCTTCGGCCAGTTTCGGCGAGGTTTTGGCCAGCATATCCACCAGCTTCTGAGCATCCTCATGGCCGATTAATTCATGAGCGTGTTTTTGTAATTTCTGATTGATGTGAGTCGCCACCACGGTACTGGCGTCGACCACGGTGTAACCCAGTGTTTGTGCCCGGTCTTTCTGCTCAGCATCAATCCAGAAGGCCTCCAGACCAAACGCCGGGTCCTGCGTCGCCAGGCCATCAATTTTGCCAAACACCTGACCCGGGTTAATCGCCAGCTCACGCTCGGGATAAATTTCGGCTTCAGCCAGCGTCACACCCATCAGGGTCACACGGTATTGATTGGGCATCAGGTCGAGGTTGTCGCGGATATGCACCGACGGCATCAGGAAACCTAAATCCTGGGACAGCTTACGACGAACGCCCTTAATGCGGTTCAGCAGTTGCCCACCCTGATTTTTATCCACCAGCGGGATCAGACGATAACCCACTTCCAGACCAACGCGATCCACCGGTTCAACGTCATCCCAGCCCAGCTCTTTAACTTCCATCTGTTTGATCGCTGCTTCAGCCTGCTGTTGAGGCGCGGCCAGCGCATTACCGGGTTCAGCCCCTTCGCTAGCTGCAGCCACTTTAGGCTGACTGCCTAAACGCTGAGCAATGGCATCACCCAGCTTGCCACCTTCGGTTTTCCAGTGAGAAAAGTAGGCGGCCGTGCCACACGCGGCGGCGGCGCTGAGAAACACCAGATGCGGCATGCCCGGCACGATGCCCATCAGAAATAACAGACCCGCAGTTACACCCAGCGTGCGCGATGAACCAAACATCTGGCCCACCACCTGATCGCCCATGCCTTCATCACTGCTGTTACGGGTTACCATAATCGCCGTCGCAGTTGACAGTAACAGGGATGGAATCTGCGCCACCAGACCATCACCAATGGCTAACAAGCTGTAGGCGGAGATCGCATCACCAAAGCCCAGTGAGTGCTGGCTCATACCAATGGCTAAACCACCCACGACGTTGATAATCAGAATCAGAATACCGGCGACTGCGTCACCTTTTACGAATTTACTGGCACCGTCCATTGAACCGTAAAAATCGGCTTCGGCAGCAATATCGCCACGACGCTTTTTGGCTTCTTCGGCTTCGATCAATCCGGCGTTTAAGTCGGCATCAATCGCCATTTGTTTACCCGGCATGGCATCCAGGGTAAAACGTGCACTCACCTCGGATACCCGACCAGCACCCTTGGTCACTACCACAAAGTTGATGATTACCAGAATGGTAAACACCACCAGACCCACGGCGTAGTTACCACCAATCAGAACTTCACCAAAGGCTTCAATCACTTTACCGGCCGCATCGCCACCTTCGTGGCCATACAACAAAACCACCCGCGTCGAAGCCACGTTTAACGCCAGTCGCAGTAAGGTTGCAACCAGAAGAATGGTGGGGAAAACGGCAAAATCGAGGGGACGCTGAGCATACACGCTCACCAGCAACACCACGATGGATAAGGTGATGTTAAAGGTAAAGAACATATCCAGCATAAAGGGTGGCAGTGGCAGGGTCATCATTCCCAGCAGCACCAACACCATAATCGGAATTCCTAAATTTCCCTGTGCCAACAAGCTGGCGGCCTGTTTAAGCTGGCCTGTGACCTGTTGCCTGGAAGCTACTGCCATGCGTACTCTCTACCTGTATAAATCGTCTGTAAAAATGTGTCAGAAAATCATCAACATCACAGCTACTGCAAGAAGCTTTCCTAAATTGAACAATCAGAAAATTTAATTGGCAGAAAAATTTAATGAGCGGAAAAATTAATGGGGAGTACTGCCGTCAGGGTCGACACGCAGATCTCTTGGAATTGGCATATCCGGTTTACGCTCTGGCTTCGGCCCATTGCCTTTAACAAACTGATCCATCTGAAAGACATAAGCCAGCACCTGTGCCACGGCCACGTATAAACCTTCTGGAATTTCTTCTCCCACCTTGGCATGGGTGAATAACGCCCGCGCCAGCGGCGGCGCCTGCATTTGCGCGACGTTATGCTCTTTGGCAATTTCGCGGATTTTAAACGCCACCTGATCACTACCCTTCGCCACCAGTACCGGTGCCTGCATCGAATCTGCAGCGTATTTTAATGCGACGGAATAGTGAGTCGGGTTGGTAATCACCACATCGGCATCCGGCACATCCGCCATCATACGACGTTGCGCCACTTCGCGTTGCAGCTGACGAATACGGCTTTTTACTTCGGGTTTACCTTCAGTCTCTTTGTATTCGTCTTTAATTTCCTGCAGCGACATGCGCAGCTTTTTGGTGTGGCTGTATACCTGCCAGGGCACATCGGCAATGGCAATCAGAATGGTGGATAAGCATAAAAAAATCACCGCCCAGATAAAGGTATCCACGGTGTGCATAATTGCCAGTTCAGTGGGTTCATGCTTAATCCCCATGATGTAATCAAAGGAAAACAGCAGTACTGCCACAGCCACTGCCCCTACCACCAGCACTTTGGCCCAGGCTTTCACCAACTCCACCAGAGAGTTCATGGAAAACATGCGCTTAATGCCGCTGAGCGGGTTTAAACGATCCAGTTTTGGGGTGATGGCCTTGGTCGAAAACAACCAACCACCAATCCCCAAAGGCCCGGCGAACGCGGCTATTAATACCAGAATCAGCCATGGCGTCAGTGCCAGAGTGGCTTCCCATAACGCCGCTTCCAGATAAATAGACATAGCGCTGACGTCAAAGACGGCACTGCGCTCCAGATTAAAACTGAGTAACGCAATGCTGTTAATCCGTTCGCTCATCCATGGACCAAAGGCTAATAAACCGAAGGCTCCAATCACCAACACCATGGTTGTTGCTAATTCTTTAGAGCGTGGAACCTGACCTTCTTCACGGGATTTCTGGAGCCTTCGCTCCGTGGGTTCTTCGGTTTTTTCCTGACTGGAATCTTCTTCTGCCATAACAATTTACTGCAGCGTAAGTTTCTTCATAAATTCAAATAAGGTGTCCATTTGCTGCTGAAAACTCGTCGCCATATCAGCCATACTGAGCCACATCACAAATAAACCCACAATCATGGTTACCGGAAAACCCAGCGCAAAAATATTCAGCTGAGGTGCAGCCCGGGTCATGACACCAAAGGCCAGGTTAACCACCAATAACGCAGCCATCGCAGGCAAAGCCAGCACCAGAGCAGCAGCAAACATCCAGCCACTCCAGCGCACAATTAAGCCAAATTGTTCGGCTCCAAAGCCCTGCATGGATACCGGAAAGGTCGTAAAGCTATCAATTAGAATTTCAATCAGTACCAGATGTCCGTTTAACGACACAAATACCAGACTGACCAGAAATAAAAACCATTGGGAAATTACTACCACTGAGGCGCCCTGGCTTGGGTCCACCGTGGTGGCAATACCCAAACCGGTTTGCATCGCGATCAGCTGCCCGGCCAATACATACACCTGGGTCAGCATTTCAACAATAAAACCCAACGCAATACCAATCAGCAGTTGCTGCAAAATAATAATAAAGGAGGCCAGAGAAACCGCATCTACCTTGGGCATGGGTGGTAATATCGGCACCACCGCCAGAGTGATGGCCACGGCTAAAAAAATACGCACCCGCTGGTTTACCATACGGCTACCAATCAGTGGCATCACCATCAGCAATCCGGTAATACGGGCAAACGGGTACAGGTAACGGCCGATCCAGTGGCTGACATCAACCGGGTCTATTTCCAGCATAGTGCTTTTCCGTCAGCCAATAATAAAAGGAATATTCATATAAATCTGGCGGGTAAAATCCAGCACCATGGTCACTGCCCATGGGCCAAAGCCAATAATCGCCAATAAAGTCACCACCAGTCGCGGTAAAAAACTCAGTGTTTGTTCGTTAATCTGAGTAGCGGCCTGAAAGGTACTCACCACCAGACCAATAATCAGACTGGGAACAATCATGACCACCACAATCACCAATACGATATACAGCGCCTGAGTAAATAAATCGCCAATTTCTGTGGGTGTCATTTCAGGAGTCTCCCGCTATTAAACTCAGACGGTGCCAAAGCTATTCGCCAAGGTGCCCATAATTAAGGCCCAGCCATCAATCAAAACAAACAACATGATTTTAAAAGGCAGAGAAATAATAATCGGCGATAACATCATCATACCCATGGCCATCAGAATACTGGCGACCACCAGGTCAATAATCAGGAAAGGAATAAAAATTAAAAAGCCAATCTGAAAAGCGGTTTTTAATTCACTGGTGATAAACGCTGGAATTAAAATATGAATGGGGGTTTCTTCCGGGCTGGCAATATTCTGCTCACCACTGATGCGCACAAACAAATTCAGATCATTTTCCCGGGTTTGCGACAACATAAACTCGTGAATGGGTTTTAATGCCCGCTCGGCAGCTTCCAGCGGTGTGATGGTTTCCGCCATATAGGGTTGTACCGCTTCAGCATTAATAACCCGGAACACCGGCATCATAATAAATAACGTCAGAAACAGCGCCAGGCCGAGGATAATCTGATTAGAAGGCGTTTGTTGCAGACCCAGTGCCTGACGCAAAATCGCCATTACCACAATAATCCGGGTGAACGATGTCATCATAATCAGCAACGACGGCAACACCGTCAGTAGCGTCATAATGGTCAGGATCTGAATACTGATGCTGTATTCGCCACCAGAGTCATTGGCCTGATAAATCAGTGCCGGAATACCCAGATAATTTTTCTTTGGCTCACCGTCTTCGGCAACAGCCGGAGCGGAAAACACAATGGCCGACAGCAGGATAATCAGAGGCAATACAACGGCTGAGAAAATACCCGGAGTATGACGTTTTCTGGCGGCCACAAGAGAGCTGCGCTGGTGGTTGATCATGACCGAATCGCTTTTTTTAATAACTCAGAAAAAGCGGGAGACTGTGTTGGATTATTCACCGGTAAGGGTTCATCCAGCTCCGCTAAGCAGGTAATTTGTTGTTGGGTAATGCCCACTACCAGTTGTTTTTCGCCGACCTGAATGACGGCAATTTTTTCTTTCATGCTCAGTGGCAAGGTGGCAATGGTTTTTAGTGGCGCATCTGAGGCCGTAAAACCGGCCAGCGGTAAGCCTCGGGTTTTACCACCCAACCAGGCCAGCAACAGAATCAAACCAATAATCAGCAGCAGAAATACCACTACTTTGCCGGCAGAAGCCATCGGGTCAATGGCCAACGGGCTGGTCTCGGCGATGGCTTCGGTTTGCTCGGTCGCTTGTGCTACTAATGGCAACAGCAAACTCACTAATGGCAGCAGCGCCGCCCGCAGCATGGCTGTGCCAGCAGCCAAACGTGATTTAACGCAGGCGCTGAATACGTTCACTCTGGCTCACCACATCGGTTAAACGGATACCAAATTTATCGTTCACCATCACCACTTCACCATGGGCGATTAACGTGCCATTCACCATCACATCCAGTGGTTCACCGGCCAGACGATCCAGCTCAACCACCGAGCCCTGGTTCAGTTGTAATAAGTTACGAATCGGAATCTGGGTCGAGCCCACTTCCATCGAAATACGTACCGGAATATCAAGGATGACATCCAGCTCCGGGCCGTCTTCCGGAATTTTGCGTGGCTGCCCTTCGTCTTCTAACGGGTCCAGCGGCATGGCCTGCACATCATCGTCAGAGCTGCCTTCTCCGGCTTCCTCCATCGCTGCCGCCCATTCATCCTCAACACTGCCGTCACCGTCGCCGGATTCTTCCATCGCCGCGGCCCATTCATCCGCCAGGGCTTCATCGCCCGAGGCTTGTTCCACACCACTGGCAACGGCATCCGCCATGGCATCGGCGTCAGACGCTGGATTGTTATTCTCTTCGGGCGTCAGGTCTTGGTTGTCTTCATCACTCATCGGTGTCTCCTGTTAACGCCGTCTGTGGTTCAGCTGGTCGATGATTTTCACCGCCAGGTTTTCATTTGAGATGCCCATTTTTCCGCGGAATACCGGGATACCATTGGCCTCAAGGGTAAATTCTTCCGGCATATCCACCGGGATCACATCGCCGGCTTTTAATTCGGCCACTTCACGCAGGGTAATGTCGCGCTCAACCAGGGTGCCGTGTACTGGCACGGGGGCATCCATGATGTCTTCCCGTAATGACTGGGTCCAACGCTCGTCAATATCGTCAATATCACTCTGTACCCCGGCATCCAGAACTTCACGAATGGGTTCAATCATGGAATACGGAATGGTCATATGAAAATCGCCACCGCCACCGTCGAGTTCGATATGGAAGGTACTGACCACTACCACTTCACTGGGGCTGACAATATTGGCCATGGCCGGATTCACTTCTGAGCCAACGTACTCAAATTCCACTTCCATCACCGGTTGCCAGGCTTCAATCATGTCACTGAAGATCTGGCTTAATACCAACTGTACTACCCGCACTTCGGTGGGGGTAAATTCACGTCCTTCAATTTTGGCGTGACGGCCATCACCACCAAAAAAGTTATCCACCAGCTTAAACACCAGCTTGGCGTCCATAATAAACAGAGCCGTGCCACGCAATGGTCGCATCTTCACCAGATTCAGACTGGTTGGCACGTACAGGGTATGTACGTACTCACCAAACTTCATAATCTGCACACCACCAGAGGCCACATCGGCACTGCGTCGCAAGAAGTTAAACATGCTGATGCGGGTATAACGGGCAAAGCGCTCGTTAATCATTTCCAAGGTTGGCATACGACCGCGCACAATGCGGTCGTTGCTGGTCAGGTCATAATTTTTGACCCCGGATTCATCAATGTCTTCTTCCGGCTCAATATCGCCGTCATCAACACCGTGAAGTAACGCATCAATTTCATCTTGCGACAGTAAATCTTGCACGCATCCGTCCTACTGCATCACAAAGTTAGTAAAGAGCACCGCTTCTACTTCTGAGCTACCGGCCTCTCGTTTCATCGACATCTGCAGATGCTTAAGCAATTGTTTCTGCAATGCCACCCGCCCTTCAGCGGTTCGGAGTTCATTAAAGTCCTGCTCACCCATAATCCGGATAATGTCATTACGGATCATAGGCTCATGCAGACTCAGCGCATCAACAACGGTCTGCTTACGGGTCATTACTTCAATGCTGACTTGCAAAAAACGCTGTCGAGTGCCGACCTGAAAACTCACCACAAACTCCGGTTTTAACACCACGTACTGAGCGGGAATTTCAGTCTCTTCGGCCATAACTTCTTCTTTAGGCGCCATTTCTTCAGCCGCCATTTCTTCGCCTTCGGCATCGTCACCACCACTCATCAGAAACCAGGTAACGCCAACGGCAATCCCGACCAGCAATAACGCTCCGACAATAATCAGAATCAGTTTTTTCTTACCACCACCAGACGGGGCTTCTTCCGGGGTGTCCAGCTTTAAATCCTGCTCTGCAGCCATATCTGCTTCTCCTGCTTTCAGTCAAAATAGCAATACTCATGCCACGCCTTTTCGTCAAAAAAGCGACACACGGTTTTTTCATTACATTTGAAGTTTAGAAGGTTCTGGCATAAGCGCCGGATTGATATGAGCAAAACCTACGGGAAAGGTGATTGGCGACTCACTCAGGCCTGGCGACAGACCTGAATGAGTAGCGGCGGCATATGAAAGGAAAGAAATGAGTGGTTAGTTGCCCGGCAAGTAATCAGGCAAATGCTCAGGCATAAGCGTCAAGCAAGCCATCACTTTCACGAACGGTTACGGTCGTAGCCTCGTCACCTTCGGCGGCAACCAGGTTATCGCCACCCTGATGGCCTTCCGGACCGGATTCAGCTTGTTGTTGGGCGGCTTGTTGCTGAGCAGACTGTTGATCAGATTGCTGCTGACTGACATCAAACCCAGCCAACTCCATGCCCTGCTCCGCCAAAGCATCACGTAAACGCTGAGCATTGGCTTCCAGTACATCGCGCACCTGGGTCGACTGCACCTGAACCTGAATGCTGGTTTGCTCCTGGTTCACCTGCATTTTAATTTCCATAGAACCCAACTCCGGTGGATCCAAATGGATTTCAGCCTGCTGAATATTATCCGCCACCATGGTGACAATACGGCTGCCCAGCGCCGGCGCCCATTTTTCTTTGTCGCGGCCAAATTCCAACCGCTCTTTACTCTGAGTCACTTGTTCCTGTTCCTCCAGCTGTTCCGCTTCGGCTTCGGTGACAATTACTTCTTCGGCTTTACCGGCGTCAGCAGCCACAGTATTAGATAACGGGGTGATATCCGCCAGATTTGCTGCCTTGTTATCCATTACTTCAGCCGTTGCGGTGGTGCGTGTCTGAACCTGTGATTGTTCACTGCGAATTTGTGTTACTCCCGGACGTTCCGCTTTGGCTTCAGCCAGTGCTTCTTCCTCGGTTAATGCACCGTCATCAAGTAGTTCTTCACCAGCCAGATCTTCCAGTGCAACATCAGCATCTTGGGTTGATGGCATCGCGGTTGTTGCTTTCAGGCTGGCCGGATCCTGGCTGGCAGGCTGGCGCAGCAGATCATTTGCTGGTGTATTGGTCGACTGAGCCACTAATGATGTGGGTAACACGGTTGCCAATGATTCACCGTTTTCATCCGTCAGCGTCTCGTCTTCCAGCACTTCGACCTGCAACCCGGAAGAGGTCAGCCCCTGAGACTGACGAATACTGGCCAGCAGCACCGACGGCTGAATCGGCTCACCGTCGAGTTGCGGCAAAGGCTGTCCGTCCAGCGGCAACAGTTGTGTAACGGCAGCACCGTCACGCTCCGGCAATAAGGCGTCCTCAGGGGTCAGTGATAAGCCTTCTAGCAGCGAGCTGAAATCACTGCCTTCGGCCAGCAATTGCCCATCTTCTGCGGTCTGTAGGGTTGAAACTGAGGGTAAAAGACTGAACAAGCCACCCTGGCTGACTTCGGTCGGGTTCATGCCACTCTCCGTACAAATAAAATACCTGTGTACGAATTTGCAACCGCCGGGCCAACTTCTCAGTTAGCCTGAGATCTTATAGAACGGTCAGAGAATATGCCGAACAGAAAAGTCGGCATCAGAGAAGAGATGAAAGCAGGTTGCGCACCTGAGCGTATTCCGATTCGATGCCTGTCAGCACCGGTTCTAACCCGGTCAATTGTTGATCACGGGCAGCGTTTTCAAGCTGATGGCATAGCTTGGCCAATGGGGCCGCACTGATATTACTGCTGGAGCCTTTAAAGCTGTGTGCCAACTCTCTTAAGCGTTCAGTATCTCCATCACGAAAAGCCTGGAGAATCACCGGAAGACGCTGGTCAGAATCATTAACATAAACCGTTAATAATTCACTGAATTCGTCTTCCATAACGTCTTGCAACATTTCAAAGGATTCCAGATCAAAGTGATCTGCCATTGCACCCATCAACCCGTCCTCGTGTTTGGCCAGCGTATTATTGCCTCCACCTTATTGCCTTTGCCGTGATATTTCAATGATTCACACACTTCGGAAATCAGCGGAATACCACGCCCTGAGTAAGGGTTTTTCTGCGTTTGCACAGCATTAAAATCGAATCCATCTCCACTGTCTTCAATTAGCAGGGTTAAAGTTCCACTACGACCATCCCCTTCATGACGCATATGAATATCGATACAACCATCACTCAAGTTCGCCAGCCGCTGCTCGCGATCTTTGTAATATTGCAGAAAACCATCCGCACTGGATTTTTGCTCCGATTGCAGCCCTAACACACCGTGTTCAAATGAATTCGAAAACAGTTCAGCCATAACCGTATAGAGCTGGCCGCCCATGACTCTGAGCCCGGGGACTTCCATCATAATGTGGATCATCAGGGGTAACGGGTTAAAATTCTTCAGCGTTTCCGGCCCCAGATGGTAATGCATATTCCAGTCAATCGGGCCGGATACCGGGCCACAATTCATCTGCATGTCCATCTCATCACGAACGGAGTCAGCCACCATTTTGACTTCAATTAAGGTGGTGTCATCGTCACGTTCGCTGCCTTCGGTAAACAGCGCCAGTTGCCGCTGAATATCGTTAAACACACATTCCGGACTGCCCGCCTGATCAAAGATTGATTTCAGCCGTTCATCACCAAACATTTCTCCCTGCTGGTTTCTGGCTTCCAGAATACCGTCAGACCACAGGAACAGACGGTCTTCCATTCCCATCGGAAATTCCTGCAATTCATCGCTGAATTGCTCATTACTCAAAACACCCAGGGGTAAATTAGACGATGACAGAGTTTCGACCTGACCACTGCCACCGCGTAATAAATAACAATCCGGTACCCCCCCCATCCAGACCGAGGCACTCTGGCGCTCGCTGTTAAGATCGACCATAACGGCGCAACAGAAAAAGCCGATGGGCAAAATGCCTTTTAACTTAAGGTTAATTTCACGCAGAATTTCACGAATGGCGAAGCCTTTGGCCGTCATGCCATAAAAGATTTCGGCCAGTGGCATGGCACCAATCGCAGCAGGTAAACCATGCCCGGTGAAGTCACCTAATAACACGTGCATACCACCGGCCGGTTTTTTTGCTGCCAGTAATACATCGCCATTAAAAACCGACAGCGGCGACAACATATAACGGATATTGGATGCCGATAAACAGCCCGCATGGGCGACGTTATCGAACACCGCTTTAGCAACCTGTTGCTCGTGTAACAGATGCTCATTATTACGGGCAATGGTGTCACGTTGGGCCTGCATGGTTTTATGCATGGCGCGCATACGCGAAAATGAATTGATTTTCGCCTGTAAAATGGTGGGGTTATAAGGTTTGCTTAAAAAGTCATCACCACCACTGTCGATACAGTCCGACAGGCTCTGGGCATCGGTCAGGGAGGTTAAAAAAATGATGGGAATAAAGTCATCTTCGAAGTGTGACTTAATATGCCGGGCGGCTTCTTTGCCATCCACCCCGGGCATCATCACATCCATCAGGATAATATCGGGCTGGAAAGTCGCTACGGCATTGATGGCTTCCTGACCATCGGCAACTTCACATACCTCATACCCCTGATTACGAACGATCCTCGACAGTACCATGCGGTCGATCTGATTATCGTCGGCAATCAGGATTTTGATGGCATCCATGTCAGTATGCTCTGTAGTTTTTATATAAGTAGCTTATATAACGGCAGTTTTTGTAACTGTCGTTACTGAATTGCGAAGAGCTGTTCAAAATTCGAAATCGTCAGGATTTTCCGTACATCCTGATTGCAGTTCACAATTTTGACGTTGGCATTATCACCACCAGCATGGTCTCGTAGCAATAACAGCATGCCCAGTGCAGAACTGTCTAAATACGAGGTGCCTGCCATATCAACGGTATAACGAACCACTGTGGCGGATATACCTTCATACGCATCACGGAATTCCTGATGTGCACTGAAATCAAAGCGTCCATCAATTTTGATCACTAACTCCTGACCATTCCCTGCAAGTGAGGCCTGAACCGTCATCCGTTATCTCCAACAAAAAAAGTATTATTAATATTTAGCACAAAGCCGGCATTTGTCATGTATGCGGTGGCAATTTATCCCGGCCTTTTGTGCTATCCCGCTTTTTGTGCTGCTTTCAACATCTTGGCAGCCATATTTGGTAACGACACCAACTCATCCACGGCACCCAAATCATAAGCCGCCTTAGGCATGCCCCAGACCACACACGAGGCTTCGTCCTGCGCCAAAGCAACGGCACCGGCATCATGTAAACGTTGCATGGCTTCGGCGCCATCACGCCCCATACCCGTCAGCATCACCGATACCAGTTTGTTGGCCGGAACCTGCTGCTGCAGTGAATCAAACATCACCTCAACCGATGGTTTGTGGCGATTGACCCGCTCACCATCATTCAGTTGGCACACAACACGAGCGCCTTCCTTGCGGAACGTCAGATGATAATCACCACGGGCAATAATCACCCGGCCCGGGCGAACTTCCATGCCTTCTTCAGCTTCCAGCACTTCCATTGGCAGTGCACGATTCAGACGCATGGCAAATGAGCTGCTGAACACTCCGGGAATATGCTGGGTGATCAAAATCGGCGGGCAATTCACCGGAACACCAGCCAGTAATTCACGAATAGCTTCCGTTCCGCCGGTCGAGGAGCCAATACAGATCCACTTATAGTAAGGAATTTTTGACACCGGTTGTGGGGCAACTTTTTTCTCGCCGGTATAAGGGCGAACGCGTGCCCGTGAAGCCATCAGAATTTTTTCTTTCAGGCTGGCAGCAAATTGCTGAAATTCAGCCTGATCCTGAGCTTTGGGTTTGGCAATAAAATCAACCGCTCCCAGCTCCAGAGCCTCCAGTGTTTCCGGTGCTCCGGCTTCGGTCAGGGTTGAGACCATAACCACTGGCATCGGCCGCAAACGCATCAGGTTGCCTAAGAACTGCAGTCCATTCATACGTGGCATTTCAACATCCAGCGTTAATACATCCGGATTCAGACGCTTGATTTTATCGCGTGCGATATAAGGATCTGCCGCCGTACCAACGACCTCCACTTCATCAATGGTTGCGAAAATTTCTTTTAACATCTGACGAATCAGCGCCGAGTCGTCAACAATAAGTACTTTGATTTTTTCAGCCATATTACCCTCTGAGCCGTACTGCTTTCAGCTTGAATTACCTGAACGGGTTTATTGTTCAGAATAAATCAATACTCCCGGCGGAACTTTGCTGCGGCGTATTCACCGATTTCTGATATTCGGTCTCGCGTTTGATTAATGTATCGTTACTGGTTTGTTTGATGCGCCGGACTTTGACACAGCCAGTATCCGGAAAATATAAAACCTTACGGGCAAAGACATCACCGACATCGGCGGCTTCGACTTTTAACCCTTCATTTGCCAGATAGTTATAGGCGAATAAAATATTGCGCTGACCAATGTCACTCATCGCTGCAATCATCTGGCCGCCACCAAATAATTTCACTTCGAGATTTTCGCGCTTGCCGCCACGCTTAAGAATTTCATTAATCAGAAATTCCATCGCCCAGTTACCATAACGGGAAGCATGAGTTTCCGGGTTACTGCCCCATACATCGGAAGAGAACTCGCCCTGACTGGGCAGCATAAAATGATTCATACCGCCAATACCCCGTACCTTGTCGCGAATACAGGCAGCGATACAGGAGCCTAAAACGGTGACGACCATTTCACCGTGAGTCGACACATAAAACTCACCGGGAAGAATTTTCGCAGCCCAGACATTATGAACAGAATCCCAGTAGCGATTAACGTGTTCAAAACCAGCACTAACCGGCGGCTGAATCGGGCGACTTTGTATCATCTGAGATGAATTTTGCGGAGTGGTAATCATTTAATTTTCCGGTAGATTGTATTACCCAGGCTTTCGAACCGGTCACTGATGCCGTTAAGATTTTCCGAATGACCAATAAAAAGATGACCGCCCATGGGCAACAGATCAGCGTAACGGTCAAATAAAACCCGCTGAGTTTCCTTGTTAAAATAAATCACAACATTACGACAGAAAATAATGTCGAATGGCCCTTTCATCGGCCAGCCTTCTAACAGATTAAGACGCTTGAAGGTCACCATATCCCGAAGTTCATCTTTTACCTGAACTGAGCGGTGATCGCTGCTGTGGCGGAAAAAACGCTTCACTGTTTCTTCATCAATAGACTCAATATGAGAAGCCGGATAAATACCCGATTTCCCGGTTTCTACCACATTAGAATCCAGATCGGTTGCCAGCAGTTTAATATCCCATTCCGAAGGGAAGCCGGCACGTTTCAGTATCATGGCAATAGAATAGACTTCCTGGCCAATCGAGCACCCAGCCGACCAGATACGTAACCGTTTAGAAGCTTTATTGGTGAACCGCAGCGCCGGCAATAATTCCTCTTTAAGAAACTCAAAATGATGATTTTCCCGAAAAAAGGATGTCAGGTTTGTGGTTAGCGCATTAATAAATTCCGACGCTTCCTGGGCGTGGTTATGCTCAAGATAATTCAGGTATTCGCGAAATGTTGTTAGCTTAAGCTCCCGAACACGCCGGGCAATACGGCTGTACACCATATCGCGCTTATGTTCTGCCAGCACGATGCCGCTGAAATCCATGGCTAATTTTGAGATCTGATCAAAATCAGCCTGAGTCATCAAGAATTCACGCTGCTCAGCTGCTGCAGCGCCGATTTTACTCGTCATATTGTTTACCGTATGGGTCGTTGGAGCTGGCTGGATTAAAATTCAGCCCATTCGTCGTCGTCATCGCTGAATGACAAACCACCCGCTGGTGTATTCGAGGCTGGCGCTGGTGCTGCACTCTGTACTACCGCCATATTGGGTACCGAAGACACAGTGCCAGGTGCCGGAATTGCGACAGACATATCCGTCATGCTGGTCGGGGCGTTGGCATCAACAGAGAAAAACTCCATCATCTGCATCATAGACTGTGCTTGCTCTGCCATGGCTTCACCGGCAGCAGAAGCCTCTTCCACCAAGGCGGCATTTTGTTGGGTCATTTCATCCATCTGTGCCACCGCAGCATTTACCTGGTCGATCCCGGAAGACTGTTCACGCGCGGCGGTACTGATTTCCTGAATCATATCGGAGACACGATCCACCGATTGGATAATATCGTTGAGGGTTTTACCGGATTCATTAACCAATGCGGTACCAGCATCGACTTTATCAACACTGTCACGAATCAGATCTTTAATTTCTTTGGCGGCACCGGCGGAACGTTGTGCCAGATTACGAACTTCTCCGGCTACGACCGCAAA
Organism: Bacterioplanoides sp.; assembly: GCF_965226395.1. Taxonomy (GTDB): domain Bacteria; phylum Pseudomonadota; class Gammaproteobacteria; order Pseudomonadales; family Oceanobacteraceae; genus Bacterioplanoides. The sequence goes on from NZ_OZ245358.1 coordinate 1,000,537, forward strand.
GCCACGCCCTTGTTCACCAGCACGGGCCGCTTCTACCGCGGCGTTTAATGCCAACAGGTTGGTCTGGAAGGCAATTTCATCAATCACACCAATAATGTCGGCAATTTTTTTACTGGAGTGGTTGATCTCATCCATTGCATCAACCGCTTTGCTAACCACATCACCACCCGACTGGGCTTTTTGTTTGGCCGAGGTGGCCAGATCATTCGCATGCACCGAATTGTCACCGGTTTGTTTTACCGCACTGGTCATTTCTTCCATACTGGATGCGGTTTCTTCCAGACTCGATGCCTGAGACTCAGTCCGCTTACTCAGATCGGCATTGCCCTGAGCAATTTCGTTAGCACCGGTTGCTACCGTTGACGCAGAGTCACGAATGCGGGTGATAATATCGGTTAACCGATCAACGGTACTGTTGGCATCCTGCTTCAGCTTATCAAAGGCACCCTGATAATCTTCATCAATACGACGGGTCAGATTACCGTGTGCTAATGCATCAAACACACGGATGGTGTCAGAAATCACACTATCGGCAATGGTCAGCAGCTTGTTAAGTCCTTCGGCCAGATTCAGGAAGAAGCCATCTTTACCATCAACAGAAATACGGCGGGATAAATCGCCCATCGCTGCGGCTTCAACAATCTGATCAATTTCCTGCTCAGCAAATACTTCAGCCGTCAGGTCTTGCCATTCCACAATGGTACCGATACGTTCGTTGGCATCATTAAAAATTGGATTCGCAATCAGAGAGAAGGTACGGCCACCGACTTTAATTTTGGTGTTATATTGTTTATCCAGCGCTTTCACCATATGGCGCTGGTGTGCCGGATTTTTATGGAAGATATCAATATTCTGACCTTCCAGACGAGATGCATCAAAACCAGGAATATCGGTGCGAATATCCGCTTCGGCATTAGCCATCATATTTTTAACCGCCGCGTTCATATATACGATATTAAAATCGTTATCGGCAATCATGGCGTTATTGGAAACTACGTCCAGAGCCTGTTTAACCCGGGCGTTGGCATTAGCGATGACTTTATCCGCTTCCTGTTTTGCCAGCTCGTCGGTGATATCTTCCCACTCAATCACAGTACCCAGACGTTCACCGGCTTCGTTTTTCCACGGTGAAGCAATTAAAGAGAAGATAATTTCTCCGGCTTTAATCTGAGTTTTAAAAGGCTGGGTCAACGATGCAATCATTGAGCGCTGATGGTCAGGGTTTTTATGGAACACATCAACATTGGTACCAATCAGTGTATTCACACTAAAGGCAGGCAGCGCTTCTTTTAACTCTTTTTCCCGGGCCGTTAATGCTTCCACCAACTGGTCATTCATATAGGTGATAGTCATGTTGTTATCTGCCAGCATCACATTGGTTTGTGCGATTTTTAAAGCGCTGGCGATATTCGAATTTTTCAGATTGGTAACGGCCTGATTTTTCTGTTCGGTGATATCCGTAGCATATTTCACCACTTTAAACGGTTTGCCGCTTTGATCAAAGATCGGATTATATGAGGCCTGAATCCATACAGAATCACCATTTTTGCTGAAGCGTTGGTATTCACCGGAGTCATATTTACCCTGAGCCAGTTGATCCCAGAAGTTTTTATACTCAATGGAGTTGGCATATTCTTGACCAACAAACATACGGTGATGCTGGCCTTTCACTTCATCCAGGCGATAACCAGTCACAGCCAGGAAATTTTCATTGGCATGGATAATGGTGCCATCCAGATTAAACTCAATCACCGCCTGGGCTTTGCCGATGGCTTCCAGCTGACCTTCGTAATCGGATGTTTTATGTTTTTGCGCGGTAATATCCGTCGCGTATTTAATCACTTTATAAGGGCGACCGTTTTCATCCATCACCGGGTTATAAGACGCCTGAATCCAGACATCATTACCGTTACGGTGGACTCGTTTAAATTCACCCGACTGGAAAATACCTCGGCTTAAGGTATCCCAGAATTCGCGATATTCGGCGCTATTACCGTATTCGCTATCGACAAACATACGATGATGCTGATTCTGGATTTCGTTTAACTGATAACCCATGGCAGAAAGAAAATTGGCATTGGCGGTGATGATGGTGCCGTCCAGATTAAATTCGATCACAGCCTGGCTTTTATCCAGCGCTTCAACCTTTGCTTTAAGCTCGCGCACTAACGCGGCATCTTCACCTGAAAATAATGATTTCAACATATTCATAACCAAGCCCTTTATTCTTTCCTAACCGGATGACGGTTTAATTTTCTAACGGCTAGTGCGCTAGCCTGCCTGAACCAGCTGGTCCAGTTTATTTTTTTCAAAGCTCAACAGTGATTCAACATCCAGCAGGATGATCATTTTGTCGTTAACATTCACCAGACCACGAATAAAAACAGAGTTCTGGTCTTCGCTAAGCTCCGGGGTTTTGCGTGTTTCATCTTCTGAAATGGAATACACATCGGATACGGCATCAACAACAATGCCCATCACCCGCTCACCTTTATCGGTGTCAAACTTGAGAATAATCACGACGGTAACCGGGCTGTATTCGACTTTTTCCAACCCAAAACGCAGGCGCAGATCCATAATAGGGACAATGGTACCGCGCAAATTAATAACACCTTTAATATAAGGGGGCGCATTAGGAATCAGGGTGGATTCTTCCCAACCTCGAATCTCCTGTACGGCCAGAATATCCACACCGTATTCTTCACCCGCCATAATAAAAGTCAGATATTGCTGTTCGGCATCATTTTCCGTTACAGCTTGTTCGTTAATTGCTTCCATAATACGTTCTCTATACCGTCTGGCTTATGCCGCTTTACCGGCCTGATTGCCAGTATCAGCCGTGGTCAGGCGTTCGGCATGCCGACCCACACTGGAAATATCAATAATCAGGGCAACGGTTCCGTCACCTAAAATAGTGGCGCCAGAGATACCATCAACCCGTTGATAATTCTGCTCCAGACTTTTAATCACGACTTGCTGTTGACCTAATAAGTCATCAACCACTAAGCCAATTTTTTCGTTATCACTTTCAACCACCACCAGCATTTCTTCATCACTATCATCTGAACGGCGTGACAAATTAAATACCTCATCCAACCGTACAATCGGAATGTACTCATCCCGTAATTGCATAACCTGCTGACTGCCGGTGATGTTATTCAGAGATTTTTTCTCCAATTGAATCGATTCAACTATTGAAACCAGTGGGAAAATATAGGTTTCGTCTGCGACCTGAACCAACTGTCCATCGAGAATAGCCAGAGTTAATGGCAGACGTATGGTAAAGGTGGAGCCTTCACCGGTTTTAGAGGTCACATCAATGGTGCCGTTTAATTCATTGATATTACGACGCACCACATCCATACCGACGCCACGCCCGGAAATATCACTGACGGCATCGGCGGTTGAGAATCCCGGCAGGAAAATCAACTGATGAATTTCTTCACTGGATAGATTCTGACCTTCGGATACCAGACCATTGGCAATGGCTTTTTCGAGAATTTTTTGTTCGTTTAGTCCGGCACCATCATCCTGAATTTCAATGACAATATTACCGCCTTGATGAAAGGCATTCAGAGTAATAGTGCCATCTTCTGATTTACCGGCAGCCAGACGTTTTTCGGTGGTTTCTAAACCGTGATCCATGGAGTTACGCACCAGATGTACCAGTGGGTCACCAATTTTCTCCATCACGGTTTTATCCAGCTCGGTATTTTCACCCAGCATCACCAGGTTCACTTTTTTACCTAACTGGCTACCCAAATCACGAACCAGGCGAGGAAAGCGGCTGAATGCAAAGCTGATCGGCATCATGCGAATTTTCATCACACTTTCCTGCAGCTCGCGGGTATTCTGCTCCAGCTGTGACAATCCTTCCTGCAAACGAGCCAGCTTGGTTAAATCAAAATCCTGCCCTAATTGCCCCAACATGGATTGAGTAATGACTAATTCACCCACCATATTAATCAGGCTATCGACTTTATCGATGGATACCCGGATCGAGGAATTTTCATTTCCCTTATTGTTAGCCTTGGCAGGGACTTTAGGACTGGCTGCTTTTTTGGCTTCAGCCACTTTTGTAGATACGGCTTCTGCAGTTCTTTCTGAAACTGCTTCGACAGTTTTTTCTGAACCTGGTTTTTCCTCAACAGTTTCAGGAGGCGCAGTTTCGGATGAAATTGTATCCGCTAGCGCTGGGGGTTCTGCCATGGCTTTCTGAGTTTCATCAACGGCCTCAGGCGCTTCAGCCAATGGCGTGTAAGTAATCTCACAGTCGTCTTCGACCCATTCAAATACCGGCGTGATTTCACTTAACTCAATGGCTTTCGTCACACGCAATTGCCATTGCAGATAACATTCTTCCGGGTTCAGGCTGGTAAATTCAGGTAAATGGTCAAATAACGGGGTGACACCCAGATTGTCCGCACCAACGATATCAGCCAGTTCACGGAACATGCGAAAAGGTTCGTTACCGGTGCGCAAAATATCGGCATCCGGTTTGAAGAGAATCAGCCAACCCGCTGATTCGGGTTCCTCACTTTGAGGAGTGGCACTGCTGTCGCTGGCTTGTTGCTCGGCGGCGGCATCATTACCATTTAAAATACGTTCAAAGTCTGCTTTTAATTCATCGGCTTTTTCCATATCGGGCTCTGCACCATCCTGCAGACTTCCCAACATCGAACGTAAACAATCCACCGACAACAAAAACAGATCAACATAGTGTTGTTCCATTGAGCGCTGCCCTGCACGGATTTCATCCAGCAGGGTTTCCACCACGTGGGTAAAGTCGGAAATTTGCATAAAACCAAAGGTTCCGGCTCCCCCTTTGATGGAGTGCGCTGCGCGAAATATGGTGTTAACCGTTTCTCCATCCACATCACCCGGTTGCAAATCCAGCAACTCGCTTTCCATAACATCCAGCCCTTCAAAACTTTCTTCGAAGAACACCTGATGGAATTGTGACAGGTCAACACTCATACCAATTATCCCAATACGCGCTTAATCGTGCTTAACAGCTGATCCGGGTTAAACGGCTTCACAATCCAACCGGTTGCGCCTGCCTGTTTGCCCTGCATTTTCATATCCCCGGCGGACTCGGTGGTCAGCATTAATACCGGGGTAAATTTATAATCGGCCAGTTGTCGCAGCTCTTTAACTAACTCGATGCCATTCATGTTAGGCATGTTGACGTCAGACAGAACCAGATCAAACTTGCCTTTTTTAGCTGCGGCTAAGGCTTCAACGCCATCGCTCGCTTCAACAACCTGATAACCTGCGCCTTTTAAAGTGAAAGACACCATCTGTCTCATGGACGCAGAATCGTCGACAGCTAAAATACTCGCCATTGTGGAGAACTCCTGTTGGGTATAACTACTTATTCGGGCCGTGAAAGACCCAGAGACTCATTAAGTCCGAGGTAACCGCAGGTTTGATAAAAAACCTCGCTGGTTGCCAGCCAGTGGATGTCATGACTGGTTTTCTGCATCTCACGACGCAGGCTGACCAGTAACTGCAAACCGGCGGTATCACAGTAGTGAACCTGCCCGGCATCCAGTTCAACATCCGCTTCAGATGCCAGTGCACTCTCCATTTCGCCATATAAAGCTTCAACATGTTCAATGCTGAGTCGCTCGCCACAATGAATACGGATTCGTGCTGACATGATTCACCTGTTTCTTAATACTCTGGCTTAAGGGTAGACGGCTATCACGAAGCTGCTAACTAAGATGACAAGGATTTGTCGATTTAATTAAAAGGACTGACAAAAATCATAATTGCAAGACATATGTGCGTCGTACAAATAGTAATCAGCAAAAAGATTTGTAGAATAATCGTATAATTATCAGGCGTTAACGCATCAGGATTTTTGTGCCTGAAAAGCCGCACGGTTAGCCCATTCATCGGCTAATCGCTGTGCTTGTTTATCCTGTTGCTGGTCATATTCCTGATCCAGTTTGTCCAATAAATTGTGCAACGCTTTAACTTTTGCGTGTTGCTCAACATATTGTTTCTGCGCCTGCTCAACCTGCTGCTGCAATAAGTTTAACTGCTGGCTTTGCTGGGTTAAGGCTTGTTTGATCTGACCAATAAAGCCCATGGCATTCTGAATCTGACCACCACTGAGAGCTTTATCGGACGGAGAAGAAATACCACGCTGATATTCTGCAACGTATTCATCCAATTGCTGCTTCTGCTGCTGTTCCTGCTGCAATTTTTGCTGCAACTGGCCCCATTCCGACAAGGCCTGCTGCTCTGCTTTTTCAGCCAGATCAACAATCAGTTTTAAGCGTTTAGCGCGTGGATGGCGGCGGTGCATGGTGAGTTAAACCTAAGACTGGGCCTGGTTTTGGTTTTGAGCCGCCGGCTCCGGAAATAAAGACTGCAATTGTTGCAAGCTATCCGGCAGCGAAGCCCCTTCATGCAATTGCTGACGCAACATGGCTTTAATATTTGGCATACGTTCAATCGCCGCATCCAGTACCGGATCACTACCCGCCTGATAAGCGCCAACACTGACCAGATCCTGATTCTGACGATAATGCGCCATTAAATGCTTACATAACTGCGCTTTTTGCAGCCAGCTCTGATCGACAATTTGTGGCATTACCCGGCTGACCGAGGCTTCAACATCAATCGCCGGATAATGGCCTTCTTCCGCCAGTTTACGCGACAACACAATATGGCCATCGAGAATCGCCCGGCTGGCATCGGCAATCGGGTCCTGCATATCATCGCCTTCACTGAGCACGGTATAAAAGGCGGTAATAGAGCCGCCACCAGCCGGGCCATTACCGGTTCGTTCCACCAGCTTGGGCAGCTTATTAAAGACCGACGGTGGATAACCTTTGGTGGCAGGCGGCTCGCCAACCGCCAATGCAATTTCACGCTGAGCCTGGGCATAGCGTGTTAACGAGTCCATCAGCAGCAGGGTATTTTTTCCCTGATCGCGGAAATATTCCGCCACTGACGTGCAGTATTGTGCGGCACGCAGTCGCATAAGCGGTGAGTCATCCGCCGGGGAAGCAACCACCACTGAGCGCTTTAAACCCTCTTCGCCAAGAATCTCATCGATAAATTCTTTGACCTCCCGGCCCCGTTCACCAATCAGGCCGACCACCACAATATCGGCTTCGGTAAAACGGGTCATCATGCCCAACAGCACAGATTTACCCACACCACTACCGGCAAACAAACCAATACGCTGCCCGCGACCAACGGTTAACATGCTGTTAATCGCACGAATACCAACATCCAGCGGGGTACGAATCGGATCACGATGCAGCGGGTTAATAATGCGACCCTGTAAGCTGCCGGCCACCGGCTCTTCAATCGGGCCGGATTCATCCAGCGGTCGGCCCGTACCATCCACCACCCGACCCAACAAGCCATAACCCACCGGCACATCGGAGCTGCCGTGTAATGGCCAGACTTTGGCTCCCGGGCGCAGGCCATCGACCTGCTCAATCGGCATCAGGAAAATACGTTGTTGATCAAAGCCCACCACTTCCGCTTCAACGTCTTCCGCACCGTCACGCTGTACCATACAACGGTCTCCGACTTTGACGTTTAAGCCCACGGCTTCGAGAGTCAGACCCACCATACGAATCAGCTGCCCCGCCACTTTTGGGTGATAAGCCTGATCCGGTAACGGGATATCGGCCCAGCATTCACTCAGCATCAGGATGGTCCATCGGGTTTTGAGGTTGTTCTTGTTCAGGTTGCTCGACAGATTCAGGTTGAGAGTCAGACTGCTCGACAGATTCAGGTTGAGAGTCAGACTGCTCGGCAGATTCCGGAACCTGCTCAGGCTCAGAAGCCAGTTCAGACTCAGCAACTGACTCAGCCACCGGATCAAATTCAGGCTCGCGTTCAAAATCCGTCTGCAACCCATCCGACGCTTTTAACAGGCGTGGAATAAATTGCTCCAGCCGCTGCGACAAAGCCGCGGATAACGAATATTCCACCAGTGTTTGTGTACTTTGCAGGCGACACTCACCGGGCTGCAACGTTGGGTCGGAGTGAAAGTGCAACACTTCGGCATCAAACCCGGATTTATCCAGATGGGTCAGATCGGTAGCGCTGAGATACACCTGAATGTCTTTTTCACCGGCGGGCATTTCCCGCAGTGCGTCCTGTAAAAAATGGCCGATGGCCGACTGGCTCACCGATAATTCATGACCCAGCAGTTGTTCGGTCAGGTTACTGATCATACGAGCTAATACTTCCGGCAACTGGCGATCACGCTCAACCACATTAGCCTGCAGATGCTGATTCACCTGCGCCAGTTGTTCACAGGCTTGCTGAATCTGTTGCTGGCCTTGTGCCAAACCTTCAGCCTCACCGCTGGCAAAACCCTGCTGACGGCCTTCCTGTTCGCCTTTTTGACGCCCTTCTTCCAGCCCTTGCTGCAAGCCTTGTTCATGGCCTTGCTTTTCGCCCTGCTGACGGCCTTCAATCAAGCCTTGCTCCAGCCCGGCGTTATAGGCGTCGCGACGGATATTCTCCAGCTCTTCGGCGGTTGGCAGCGGAAAGGTTTCCGGTTCGGCTTCACGTTCGAGCTCGTGTTGTCTGGCCTGCTCAGCCTGTTGTTCTTTCTTTTCTTTCTCAACCAGCCAGGCGGGCTTTTCAGTCCAGAAAGGCAAACGCCAGGGTTTAACCGCTTCGTCGTCTTTAATTTCTTCCGAAGCGATTGGATGAAAGTGGTGATTTTGACGGTAATCAGTCATATCACATCATGGCCTCACCGCCACCACCCAGTACAATTTCACCGGCATCCGCCAGACGACGGGCAATGGTAAGAATCTCTTTCTGAGCGCCTTCCACTTCACTGACTTTAACCGGCCCTTTGGCTTCAAGGTCATCACGCAGCAATTCGGCCGCCCGTTTCGACATATTCTTGAAGATTTTCTCCTGCACCTCGGTATCGGCACCTTTGAGCGCTACCACCAACAGATCGGTCGATACTTCGCGCATCAATGCCTGAATACCACGGTCGTCGACATCCACCAGATTGTCGAACACAAACATCAGATCCTGAATCTGAGTACCCAGATCCTCGTCCACTTCTTTGATTTGCTCCAACAGGTCGTTGGCCATATTGCTGTCGACCATATTGACGATATTGGCCGCCACTTTGACACCACCCATTGTCGTTGTCTGACCACCAGCGTTGCCAGTAAACTGACGTTCGAGAATATCGTTCAGCTCTTGCAATGCCGCTGGCTGAACCGCTTCCAGTGCTGCTACCCGCATCACAATATCGAGGCGCACTTTTTCATCGAAGTTAGACAGAATTTCCGCCGACTGATCAGAATCCAGATACGACACCACAATCGCCTGAATCTGAGGGTGTTCATGACGAATCAGATCAGAAACCTGACGCGGCTCCATCCATTTCAGAGAATCCAGTCCGGTGGTATTACCACCCAACAAAATACGGTCAATCAAGGCACCGGCTTTGTCCGAGCCCAGTGCCTGGGTCAGCATATTGCGGATATAAGCATCGGAACCCAGGCCCATACCGGTCTGGCCGCTCACTGATTCGAGAAATTCAGCCACCACACCTTCTACCTGACCCTGATTCACATTGGTCAGTGTGGCCATGGTGGTACCGACTTTCTGAACCTCTTTCGGGCCCATGTGTTTAAGAATTTCTGCGGCGTCTTTTTCACCCAGCGTCATCAATAATACTGCGGCACGATCTACCCGGCTCAGGGAGGACAGGTCGCCCTCACCTGCTTCCGCTGGTGCATTTTCTTCAGCCATCGCCTTCATTCACCCATTTAATTACGACTTGTGCCACCCGCGCCGGATCTTCGGCAATCAGACCTTTTAAGGCATCCAGCTGACGTTCAAAGCTTTCAGACGCACCCGGTAACAGGAATTCATCCATACCAGAGAGCGTGACTTTTTCTTCGTCCAGGCCCGCTTCGGCATCTTCCAATTCCTCCAGCAGCGTCAGCTCATCATCGGAACGGCCACGGTTGGCAATGCTTTTAATTGTAGGCCGGATCACACCAAAGATAAGCACCAGGATAAAGAGTCCGGCAAGAATTTGTTTCATGATTTCCCAGAACCAAGGCTGGGTCCAAAAGTCCGGGTCACCCAGCGACAGATCACCGTCGCCCATAAAGGCCGAATTAATCACATTGACACTGTCACCGCGGGCGGCGTTAAAGCCCACCGCATCTTTTACCAACACTTCCAAACGCTGCAAATCCGCCGCCTGCCAAGGCACATGCACAGTATCGCCGTCAGCATTCAGGGTTTCACGATCATTCACCACCACGGCGACGGTTAAACGACGAATGCGACCCACCTGATGTTGTTTAAAGCTGAGAGTACGATCCACTTCGTAATTGCGGGTCGCTTCTGAACGGCGAGTCGTTGGTGCGCCACCACCAGCTCCGGGGCCCGTGGCTTCTTCCGGAACCGTTGCATCCACCGGCGGCTGATTCGACAGCGCTCCCGGAATACCGCCATCCGGATTGCCACTGTTTTCTTCGTCGATTAACTGCTCACTGCGCAGGGCAATCAGATCCGGGTTGTACAGCTCTTCGGTTTGTTCCTGCACGGTGAAATCCACATCCGCCGCCACTTCGGCCTTGTAGTTTTCTACCCCCAATACCGGGCGCAGAATATTATTCACTGCCTGAGCGATCGAATTTTCGACTTTCTCGGTATATTCCAGTTGTTTGGTTGCCAGCATTTCGTCGCTTTGTTCTTCTTCTTTGGATAACAGGTTGCCCTGCTGATCCACCACCGAGACATCGCTTTTATCCATTTCGGACACGCTGGAGGCCACCAGATTAACAATGGCTTCAACCTGATTTTTAGACAGCTCCCGACCGGGATAAATTTCGACAAAGACCGACGCTCGTGGCTTGCGCTGATCGCGCACAAACACCGATTGCTTTGGTACCGCCAGATGGACCCGGGCGTTACGTACCGCTTTTACGGAGGTAATGGTGCGTGCCAGCTCACCTTCTAAGCCACGACGATAACGGGCACTTTCAATAAACTGACTGGTGCCGAGTTTGCTGTCCTGATCCAGCACCTCAAGGCCCACGGTTTTATCATCAATCAGACTGGCCGACGCCAGCACCATACGGGCTTCGTGCAGATCATTGGCCTGCACCATCAGAATTTGTGAACCCGGATCAATTTCAAACGGAATACCTTCACGCTGCAGCACTTCAATAATGTCCTGAGCGTTATGATCCTGCAAACGGGTAATCAGAGGTTTGTAGCTTGGGTCCTGCGACCAGATCATGATCGCAATGGCCAGTGCAATGACCAGCGCCACACCAGCAATCACACCAATCTGGCGAACAATGGTCAGTTTATTAAAACCAGCAAGAACCGGATGTGCGCCGTCATCCGGGTTTTCACCAGTATTGGCCGGGAGTTCTTCCTGATTGGTTGGCGCTTCAGCAGCGGCTGGATTAGGTGCTGCCGGAGCGGTTTGTGCAGGTGCGTTTTCCATGATTCAGTCTCTGCTTACACCGGCATGTTCATCACGTCTTTATAAGCTTCAACCAGCTTATTACGTACCTGAGTCATCGCCTGAAACGATACCGACGATTTTTGCATAGCAATCATCACTTCTGGCAGGTCGACACTTGGGTCACCCTGTTCAAAACGTTTTTGCAGATTTCCGGCGGTTTTCTGATTAGCATTCACCGTATCAATGGCGTTTTTAAACATATCCTGAAAATTCGGTGCAGCCGGATCACCCACTGGCTTTAACGCTTCCTGCGCATTGTTTAACGAATGAGTTTTACTTAACGCCTGAGGGCGCAGCTGATCTACCTGCCCGGCGTTCTGGCTTTCATGGTTACTACGGATCTGGTCTTTAACCTGACGCATCTGCATTAATACAGCATTTACATCAACGCGATTATTTACCATGTCATTTCCCTCGAAAGTCGAACTTAAAAAACTGTTTACTGACGCCTTCATCGTATTTAAGCGTCATTTTTTTTACTCTTTACCGAGTTTTGCAAACAGCTTGCCAACTCCTATCGTTTCCTAACGATTCATGACCTTCAGGGGTACAACATCACTTAAAGCCCGCTCTCACCGGGCTTTATTATCAAAATACTTATCAAAGCATGCCCGCTGGGTTATAACTGTGGCATTAGAAAAATAAATAACTTCAAAGGAAATACAGAACATGAGTTATGACTACCTCATTGTCGGCGGCGGCTCCGCAGGTTCGACTCTGGCGCGACGCTTATCCGAAGACCCTAATAATAAAGTCTGCCTGTTGGAAGCAGGCCCGATGGATAACAGCCTGATCATCAAGGTACCAGTAGGTATTATTGCCACAATGCGCAGCAAGAAACTGAACTGGAGTTACTGGACCGAACCACAGGAACATCTCAACAACCGCGAAGTTTTTTGTCCGCGTGGCAAAACCTTAGGTGGTTCATCTTCCATTAATGCCATGCTGTATGTTCGCGGCCATCGCTGGGACTACGATCACTGGGCTGAGCTTGGCAATACCGGCTGGAGCTACGATGAGGTTTTGCCGCTGTTTAAGCGCAGCGAAAATCAGGAGCGTGGCGCCGACGATTATCATGGTGTTGGCGGTGGTTTAAACGTTGCTGACTTACGTTACCGCCACGGTGCTACCGAAAGTTTTGTCGAAGCCGGACAACAAGCAGGTCTGCCACTGAATGATGATTTTAATGGCGCGGAGCAGGAAGGCGTTGGTTACTATCAGGTTACCCAGAAAGATGGCGAGCGCTGGTCAGCCGCCCGCGGTCAACTGCACCCGGTGATGAATCGTCCGAACCTGACCGTTATCACGGGTGCCATGGCCAGCCGTGTATTATTTGACGGCAAACGTGCCACGGGAGTGGAGTACACCAGAGACGGCAGCACAACCACACTACGGGCAGAAGCACAGCGCGTGATTCTTTCTGGTGGTGCCATTAACTCGCCACAATTGCTGCTGCTCTCTGGCGTTGGTCCGAAAGCAGAGCTGGACCGCCATGGCATTTCTCAGGTGCACGAGCTACCCGGGGTTGGAGAAAACCTGCAGGATCACCTCGATGTGATTGCGGTGACCAAATCGACCCAGTTAACCAACAACCTCAACTTCTCGCCGTTAGCCTTACCAAACAGCACCAAGTCGGCTGCTATTTATGCCGCCAAACGCACCGGCCCCTTAACATCCAACGTGGCCGAATCCGGAGCCTTTCTTAAGAGTGATGAAGAGCAGGATATTCCAGATTTACAAATCCATATGACGGCTGCACCACTGGATGGTCACGGTCTGAATTTTCCGTTTATGATGCAACCGGCCTACTCCTGTCATATTTGTGATCTGCGTCCAAGAAGTCGTGGCACCGTTCGCTTAAAGAGCAGCAACCCGGCAGAACCAGCAGCCATTGATCCGCGTTATTTATCAGACCCTTCCGATGTACAGCGATTACTCAAAGGCATTAAAAAGGTTCGTGAAATTCTGGCGCAACCGGCTTTTGATGAGTGTCGTGGTGAAGAAATATTCCCGGGCAAAAACGTGCAAACTGACGAGCAGTTAATTGACTTTATTCGTCGCAAAGCCGACACCATTTACCATCCGGTCGGCACCTGCAAAATGGGCAATGATGAAATGGCCGTAGTTGACCCTGAATTAAAAGTGCACGGCATGGAAAATTTATGGGTAATTGATGCTTCGATTATGCCAACACTGGTGGGTGGTAATACCAATGCACCAACGGTGATGATCGCGCAAAAAGGGGCCGATATGATATTGGCTGAAAATCAGGGGTAATTATTTTTCACTGCCAGTTATTAAAAAGCCAATAACTCAAACAGTTAAAACTCTAAAAACAAAAAACGCCAGCCTGAAAAGGCTGGCGTTTTTTGTTAGTTAAATTGCTAACAGCTGTTAATTAACAAGCCGCCAACATACTCTCAACATCAATACCCTCATCCCGCAGCTTCGCTACTTTATAACGCAGCGTTCTTGGGCTGATTCCCAAACGGTCTGCGGCGTCTTTACGGCTAGGCTCTTCTTTTAAGGCACGAACAATCAGTTCTACCTCACGATTTTTTAAATCGTTTCCGAGTTCACCTTCATCCACAACCGCCGCTTCAGCGACCGGAGGCGTAACCTCAACCTGACGGTTTTTCGGAACCGGCGTCAGAATAAAATCATTGGCAAATAACTGCGGTCCGGCCTGAATAATCAGTGCCCGCTGCATGGTGTTATCCAGCTCACGAACATTGCCCGGCCAGCTATGAGTCATTAATTTTTGCTCAGCATCGGCCATTAATTGTGGCACCGGGCGTTTCATTTTTTGTGCATGATGCGCTAACAAACGTTTTGCCAGTGGCAAAATATCATCCTGACGCTCACGCAACGGTAGCCACTGCAGCGGGAATACACTCAGGCGATAATATAAATCCTCACGGAATTTGCCTTCGGCAACATAATCTGCCAACTCACGGTTGGTGGTGGCAACAATACGAACATCCAGATCAATAGTTTTTTTACCGCCTAAACGCTCAACCTGACGCTCCTGCAATACCCGTAATAATTTTGCCTGCAGGCCTAAATCCATCTCGGTGATTTCGTCCAGCAGCAGCGTGCCACCTTCAGCCTGTTCAAATTTACCCGGCATAGCACTGTAAGCACCGGTAAAGGCGCCTTTTTCATAACCGAACAACATGGCTTCCAACATATTTTCCGGAATAGCTGCACAGTTAATGGCAATAAAGGGTTGTTGTTTACGATCCGAATTCTGATGAATATAACGCGCCAGTACTTCTTTACCGGTACCACTTTCACCACTGATTAATACCGTTGAATCGGTTTGTGCTACGCGTTGTGCCAACTGAAATAACTGCTGCGAAGCCAGCGCTTCACATACAGGTTCTGAATCATCAACCAGTTCACCCGGATTATTAAACGGTTTTAATAACGCATCCAGCTCCGCCAGTTCGAATGGCTTCATCAGATAATCATTAGCACCACGCTGCATGGCTTTAACTGCCTGGCCGACATCACCATAGGCCGTCATCAACACCATAGGTAACCAGGGGTGTGCCTGTTTCACATTATCCAGTAATTCTAAGCCATCCATGCCCGGCATATTAATATCGGATAACACTAAATCGAGTGCATGAGAACGAACAATCGCTATGCCTTCAATACCATTAGGTGCTTCAAATACTTCATGCCCTTTGAGCATCAGGGTATCAACAATGGCTTCACGTAACCGTGGATCATCTTCCACCACTAAAATACGCATATTATTCTCCTCAAAAAGTTTTCTGCCGCCGGATAACAACCCAGCTGCGACATCAGTTCCAGATTAATCAATTCCGGTTTAATCAATTTCTGATTAGCGGCAAACACAGTTCAGCTGATAATCCACCCAGGTCGCTGTCAGCCAGATTAAATTCGCCGTGATGAGCACGCACCACCGCCTGCACCACCGCCAAACCAAGGCCGGTACCATTACTTTTGGTGGTATAAAACGGTTCCATCATGTGTTGTTTTTGCGTCTGGCTCAGGCCCGGGCCGTTATCCATCACCTGAATTCTGAGCTGTTGATTTTCACAACTGATCCGAACCAGAATCTCAATGGGGTGTTCACCCGATTCCAGGGCGTTGTTAATTAAATTCATTAAGCTGCTGATCAGCGCATCTTTATTACAGATCAGCTGAATATCACCGGCCTGATTATCAATATCGCAACGGGCCTGAAACTGATTAACGGCCACTTCCATGGCATCTTCCAGTCCTGATATTAATTCTGTAATGGTTATTTCGTCGTTTAGCGGCGCTTCACCACGGGCAAAAATCAGCATGTCGCGCACCTGATTTTCAAGGTGGTGTAAGCGTTCCTGTAATTTCCCGGCAAAACGCAGGCGAAGATCCGGTTGAATATCTTCACTGGCCAAATGACCGGCGTATAAAGTGGCAGCGGCCAATGGCGTACGGATTTGATGCGCAAGCGACGCTACCATTTTTCCCATCGCCGATAAGCGTTCGTGCTGACTGAGTTGCGACTGTAAGGCGCGGGTTTCTGTCATATCGGTTAACAGAATGAGCTGGCCATAATTGTTCGTCATCGCCGCAGTACGCAAATTCACTTTACGACCATCAACCAGAGAAATTTCATGACCGTCATCATTTTGTGGTTTAAAACAGCGATGAATTAATTGCACCCAGCGCTGACCAATTAATGATGGAGCACCGCTGGCTTTTAATAATAAATCGTCGGCGGTTGGGTTCGCCTGGCTGACAAAACCATTGCCATCCAGCACCAGAACACCGGCGGGCATCATTTGCAGCAAGCTCTCTAAACGGTCGGCCAGCTGTTCTTTTTCTGCCAGCTCCTGCATTCGTTGCGCGGAAACGCTGGCCAGCTCACCACTGAGCTGCTCCACTTTATCTTCCAGAAAACTGTAAGAGTCAGACAATTGCTGTGACATCTGATTAAACAGTGTAAACGCCTGCTTCAGCTCAGCACGATCCAGCGGTGCTTCTGCCATACCCGGCATTGGCTGATGAGCAACAAACATCTCGCTGTTCTGGTGTAACGCCGCACTCGCCATATTCACCCCTTTAATTCTCTACATCTGATTCTTACAGGTTGTCAGGTATCCGACGCCCCAAATACTATGTAGCAGGGTTGAGCAATTAGCGTGCCGTATTTTTTACTCCATTCAATTAAAACGGCGTCAATTTTCCTACCATCAAGATTAGAGTGTTAATTTTCAGACACGAAAAACGAAAAAAGCCGGCATAAAACCGGCTTTTTAAGGTGTTCGTCAAACAACATGAGGACGGGATATTTCCCAGTAAGGTTCGAAACAGAAAGCCTCAGGCGTTTTCTTTTTCTTTACGGGAAATATTGTATTTACGCATTTTCTCAACCAGCGTGGTACGGCGAATGTTCAGCTTTTCTGCCGCACGCGCAACTACCCCATTGGCATCGTCCAGCGCCTGTTGAATCAGAGAACATTCAAGGTCAGACAGGTATTCACGCAGATCCAGACCATTTACGGGTAACAGAGCCGGTGAATCAATGCCCGCCAAACCGGTTTCGTTCTGGGTAACATCAGCCACTACCGGCACGGAGAAGTTTTCATCGGTATCGTCAACATGACGGAATTTCTTCGGCAGTTCATTTACGCCTACGACACCGTAAGGATGCAGAATAGCCAGACGCTCAACCAGATTCGCCAGCTCACGAACATTACCATGCCAGTCATGACGACACAGCGACATAATGGCCGCCGAATTAAAGCGGATAGAGCCACGCTTTTCATTTTCCAGACGAGAAACCAGCTCGTTTAATAACAGTGGCAGGTCTTCAACCCGCTCACGCAGCGATGGCATATCGATTGGGAAAACATTCAGGCGGTAATACAGATCTTCACGGAAGGTGCCTTCCTCGATCATTTTTTCCAGGTTTTTGTGGGTCGCGGCAATAATACGAACGTTGGCGTTCAGGGTTTTGTTGCTACCCACCCGCTCAAAGGTATGCTCTTGCAGAACGCGCAGAATTTTTACCTGCATGTTCAGCGGCATATCACCAATTTCGTCGAGAAACAGGGTGCCGCCTTCAGCCATTTCAAAGCGCCCCGGACGACTGTTGATCGCACCGGTAAAGGCCCCTTTCTCATGACCAAATAATTCGCTTTCTAATAATTCAGCCGGAATAGCACCGCAGTTAACCGGCACAAAGGGCTTATTACGACGATGGGAATGGTAATGCAGATTACGGGCAACCACTTCTTTACCCGTGCCGGACTCGCCCTGAATCATCACACTGACGTCTTTATCCGCCACCTGCATGATCAGCTCACGCACGTTCTGAATCTGACGACTGGTGCCTACCAGGCTACGGAATAGTTGTACTTCGCGACGCTCACCACGGCTACGGTTGTGGGTGTATTGCTCGCGATACACCTGACAACGATGCAGGCTGTCGAGCAGCTTGTTGTAGCTCGGTGGCATTTCAACCGCCGCTAACAAAGCCCTGCGAATGCCTTCTGGCAACATTTCTGGCAGAACAGCATTGCCAATAGACAGAATCGGAATTCCTTTGTCCCAAACCAACAGGGACTCAATAATATCGGCCGATGGAATGGAGTGACTATCACCTAATAAAACAGCACTGATGTCAGTGCTGTCTTCTATCTGACTTTCGACTTCCCGGCGCCAGTCATCAGGACCCGCGATAATGGCTTCTTCCCCTAAGAAGTCCAGAATCACTTTCAGGTCATGACGTCGCTGCTCATCATCATCGATCAGCAGAACCTTAATTTCTCTCCACATGGCGACCAGCCTTTCCTTCCCAATTCCGACCCTGAGGTCATAAAAAATACAAATATTTCTGCGTCAGTTGTTTGACTGAGGTACAAGCAGTTAAGTAGCAAAACACTCATAAGTCAAACTTCTGACGTTATTATTTTTTGTCTTTTTAACTTTTAAAACGACGCACTTTATAGCTGAATCTGTCGTCTGATGACAAGGCGTTAAGCATTATTTATTGGCACCCGGAGCGCCATCAGAACAATGGCACCCGAAACAAGAGCCAGAAATGATCAGGCAGTGACCTGACTGGTTAAACGACTTTCCTGGTCCGCCGCTGAAACCGGGCTGCGACCATGCATAGAATCGAGATATTCCTGACGAATACCATCCCAGCCACTCTTCACTTCCAGCAACAATCCCATGACTTCATCAATCATATCCAGGTCATTCAGGCTGCTGGCTTCTAACAGACGGCGATTCATATAATCGTACAGGCGCTCAAAGTTGGACGAGATTTCACCACCACTGGAATGATCCAGGCTGTCCTGTAAGGTCTGAATGATCTCCATCACCCGCCCCAGTAAATTGGCTTTGGTATCCATTTCATTACGCTCAATAGCCCCCTTGGCCTGAGACATACGTGTCAGAGCGGCTTCCATTAACAACTGAATAAGTCGGTGCGGATCAGCATCCAATACTTCGGAGGTACCATTAACCTGCTGATACTGCTTAGCACCTGACTTAACACCTGAATTGTACATGAGCATGTCTCCTGAATATGTCGGCTCGCTTTCTTTATGACGGCACGAAGCGCCAAACCTTTAACAGATTTATTCAATAATCTGTTTCTGGCAGCTGTTTATTACTCTGCCTTGGAGCGGCAACAGCGGCAAGCCGCTTCCTCAATTGACAGGAACTTCTCGCCCCGAACCCAAAAAAACCTTTGAAAATCAACAACTTAAAAATTGGCACAAGCTCTGCTTATAGCCGTATTCACCATCAACAGCACCTAACAGCCTGCTGGGGAAACGCGGAGCAAGACCATGGCTACAGCACAGCTCAACTTACAGAACGTCCAGCACGATGCCGGGAAACACCAGCATCTGTATGATCTGGCGAATCGTTTTTACCGGGATGCCAGTCAGCAGGGAAATCAGCTGTTGCTGGATGATGCCACACAACTGGCAGAACTGGCCTGGCAGCAAAAGCCGGAGTACCTGCCGGGTATTAACCTGCTGGCGCGTATTGCGCTGCAGCAGGATAAACTGAGCAAAGCCTGGGAGTGGATTGGCCTGGGGTTGAGCAAAAAGCCGGATAGCATCAATCTGCTTTACAGCGCAGGCCTGACCGCTCTGGCAGAACATGATCTGGATAAAGCCGAAGAATATTTTACCGCTGCTTACCGGATTTCTCGGGTTGCCACAAAAGCAGCTAATTATCTGGCTCATATTGCACTGCTGAAAAAAGACTACTTACTGGCTTTTCAGTATTACCGCGAACTGATTAAAACCCAGGCAGATGATGAGCAAGTCAAAGCCGGGCTGTTTTCAGCGGCTGAGCAGTTAAGTGCTGATTTCTATTCCGATGAACTGGAACAGGATTTATTACGCTATTTTGAGTTCTCGGATGTTGATCACTCACAGCTGCGTTCTCTTACCACCAGCTTACTCAAACATAAACTGCATTTATCAGAAGCCGGCTGCCCGTTAGAACTGGAAAGCCTGGCCTCTGATCCATTACTGTTAGCAGCGTTGGAGAAATTTTATTTCTGCGACCCATTAATTGAAAAACTGCTGGTGACACTCCGGCAAAGTATTTTTATTTCCAGCAGCGCTAAGCTCGCAATTGAAAGTCAGTTAATACCACTGGCCAGTGCGTTGGCCTGGCAAACCTATCTGAACGAATCCATCTGGTATCAGACAGAGCAGGAACAAAAACTGATCGGCCAACTGGAAACTCTGATATCCCGCATGATGGTTATGCCGGATTTAGACAACCACGATATATATCCAATTTTATTATTGGTATTTATGTATCAGGCTCCCCAGCTCTGCTCCTTTGCCAACCAGTTAAATCATGAAGCCGTTGCCTGGCCAATCACCATTGGCCCACTGATTGAACAGGCAATGATTGCCAGTCGTACACTGGAACAGCACCGACAACAGCTGACGCGGTTTGGTAACAGCAACAATCAGGTATCTGCCAAAGTCAGCGAACAATATAACCAGAACCCTTACCCTCGCTGGGTTGATATTGGTTACAGCCAACCTTCCGATTATTGTCAGGCACTGATTCAGAACTTTCCCGATCAGTTACAACATTTATCCCTGCCGGTTCCCACTCAGGTATTGGTTGCTGGGTGTGGCACTGGCCGCCACGCACTGCGTCTGGCCCGCTACTTTTATCATATGCAGGTAACCGCCGTTGATTTAAGTGAACAAGCGCTCGCCTACGCCAGCAGCAAAGCACAACAATATCAGATTAATAACATTGAATTTTTACAGGGTGATTTATTACTGGGCGAACGCTTAGGGCAACAGTTTGATGTGATTGAATGCTCCGGTGTATTACACCATATGGAAAACCCGGCCGCAGGATTACGTGCGGTTGTTAAACAATTAAAACCGGGGGGATTATTAAAAATTGCCTTGTACAGCAGCGCTGCCCGCCGTTGCATTCAACAGTTACGGGAGCAACTTGCTGATCATTTACCGGAAACCGCTCATGATATGCGCTTGATTCGTGAAGCCTTATTAAAAGGCTCTTTAGGTAGCGAATGGAATACCGTGATCAGCTCGCCAGACTTTTACAGTTTAAGTGCCTGCCGGGATTTATTATTCCACCAGCAGGAACACACTTATAATTGTGACGAATTACAGCAACTGATTGACGGCGAAGAGCTGGAATTTATTGGCATGATTCCACAAGGTGAATCAGAGAAGCTTTCACAAGCGTTATTTAATAAACCTGGGCATCAGCTGACATTAAGTGAGTGGGGTGAGCTGGAAAAAGAAAAGCCGGATTTATTTGCTGGCATGTATCAGTTTTATGTGCGAAAGGCGTTTTGATTAAGACCTATAATGAGCTAAATATTTTTCAGCCGCCGCGCCGAAGGGCCATCCCTGGACCTGCCGCGCTACCGCAACATCCTGTTGCTGCTTTGAAAAACACTTAACTCATTATTTCTGGAAATACTGCTATAACTGCCAATTAATCGGAGCTTGCCCCTGATTCATTAAATACTGATTAATGGTCGAGAACTGGCGCTGACCAAAAAATCCACGATGAGCAGACAGTGGTGACGGATGCACTGATTTCAGCACCAGATGCTTATTCTGATCAATCACCGCCCCTTTCTTCTGCGCATAACTGCCCCACAACACAAACACCAAACCACTGCGTTGCTCGTTTAATGCTTTGATAGCAGCATCGGTAAATTCTTCCCAGCCTTTTTTCTGGTGAGAACCTGCTTTGCTTGCCTCAACAGTCAACGTTGCATTCAGCAGCAGAACCCCCTGATCGGCCCAGGGCGTTAAATCCCCGCTGCCTGACATCTGAATGCCCAAATCAGCGTTTAACTCTTTGTAGATATTCACCAACGAGGGCGGCACCTTAACACCATCAGGCACAGAAAAGCTTAAGCCCATCGCCTGACCCGGGCCGTGGTACGGGTCCTGACCAATAATCACCACCCGCACCTGATCAAACGGCGTATGGTTAAAGGCATTAAAGATTAACGGGCCGGGAGGGTAGATTTCTTTGCCCGCTTGTTTCTCAACCCGCAGAAACTCACGCAGGTTCTGCATATACGGCTGCTGTAGCTCGTGACCCAGCACCTGCTGCCAGGAAGGATGAAGTTCGCCCGGTTTTCCCATAGTACTTATTTACTCTGAATATGTGGTTCTTGGAATAGAACCTTAACAGATCTATCAAAAAAATCAGAGCATCAGAGCAGTAGAATAAAAACTGACAATAGCGTACATTAATATTTCCACATTCCTACAATTAATGGACTTATCAGGAAATTACTATGAGATACTTTGCTTTATTCTTTATGCTATTTTCTAACAGTGTTTTAGCTGAAAGATTATCAGGGAAAATAGAAGGGCTCATTCCATATTCTTCCGGCGATCACGAAATCTTAATATTTAAGCTTGATAACAACAGAACTGGTGGTTGCAATACAACTGAAAGATTTGCGATAGACAGTTCCTCTAAAAAATATACAGCAACCTTATCGTCCGTACTAGCAGCTTTTCATTCAAAAACCAGTATTGTTGTAGAGTATAAGAACTCCTGTAATTACTTGGGCAATTCGGCTGATGTAAATTTTATATGCGTAGGAAGCATCAATTGTTAGTGTTCCTTAACAAATACAAAAGATGCAGCTTGCGCTGACTTTTTTATAGCAATATTAATATTTCAGCTCTTCTAATGTGAAAACTTTAAAAAGGAGTTAAAAATGAAAATACTATCAACATTTATCTTAATTTTAATATCTCAAATCACTGCAGCTCAAAGTTTATGGTGCGCTGGAACCATAACTGGAGTGTACATAAATAGTGCTAAAGAGGTAATTGTAAATGGCACATGGAGAAACTCTTGGACAAGAGTTTGCAAAACCGATGGAAGCTCAGGAAATATAGATACAGTAACTTGCTCTCTTTGGGCTTCGCTTATCACAAGTGCAGTTAACAATGATAAGAATATGACATTTCATTATACTGAATTACCTAACGGTACAACTTGCGACACACTCCCTACATATGAAAATTCTCCAACCCCAAATTACGTTATGATCTTAAAAGACTCGCCTCAATAAGGCAGCTTTCGCTGCCTTTTTATTGAGAGCCGAGCTAAGGCCTGTTAACAGACCCTAAGTTATTAACCCTCACCCAGCGGCTTCATATGCGGGAACAGAATCACGTCTTTAATGGTGTGGCTGTTGGTGAACAACATCACCAGACGGTCGATACCAATACCCTGACCCGCAGTCGGTGGCATACCGTACTCCAGTGCACGAATATAATCGTCGTCAAAGTGCATGGCTTCGTCGTCACCTGCGTCTTTTTCTTCCACTTGCTTACGGAAGCGTGCTGCCTGATCTTCAGCATCATTTAATTCCGAGAAACCGTTCGCTAACTCACGGCCACCAACGAAGAATTCAAAACGGTCGGTCACGAATGGGTTGTCGTCGTTACGACGCGCCAGTGGTGATACTTCCCATGGGTATTCGGTAATAAAGGTTGGCTGATCCAGTTTTTCTTCGGCAGTTTCTTCGAAGATTTCGCAAATGTATTTGCCCGGGCCCCAAGCCGCTTGCTTCGGAGAATCTGGCACACCCACTTGCTTGGCGTAAGCTTTTAATTGCTCGAAGTTTTCTTCCGGATTATTAAAGACGTTAACGTCGAATTCCGGGTTGTACTTCATCACCGCTTCAACCATGGTCATACGCTGGAATGGCTGAGCAAAATCGTACTCAGACTCACCGTATTGAATGGTGGTATTACCCAGAACCGTTTCTGCGATGGTACGCAGCATATCTTCGGTCAGATCCATCAGGTCATGGTAAGTCGCATACGCCTGATAGAATTCAATCATGGTGAATTCCGGGTTATGACGCGTGCTCAGGCCTTCGTTACGGAAGTTACGGTTAATTTCGAACACTTTATCGAAACCACCCACAACCAGACGCTTCAGATACAGCTCTGGCGCAATACGCAGGAACATATCAATGCCCAGCGCATTATGGTGTGTTTCAAATGGTTTAGCCGTTGCGCCACCTGGGATGGTTTGCAGCATTGGCGTTTCTGCTTCGATATAACCACGCTGAGACAGGTAAGAACGCATGGTCTCAATGATCCTGGAGCGGATCATAAAGGTGTTACGGGTATCTTCATTAATGATCAGATCCACATAACGCTGACGGTATTTCATTTCCTGATCAGCAAGACCATGGAATTTATCCGGCAGCGGACGCAGGGATTTGGTCAGAATGGTGAAGCCTTCGATGCTATCAACTTCAACATACAGTTCACCTTTGCCAGATAATTGCAGCGTACCGGATGCGCCAATGATGTCGCCGATATCAAGCTTCTGCCAGGAATCACTTTCTTTTTGCAGTTGTTTACCCATGTAAACCTGCAGGCGAGAAGTGCTGTCCTGGAAACCGACAAACGGGCCACGCTTGCCCATCACACGACCCGCAACAGAAACTTTAATGCCAGCTTCTGCTAATTCTTCTTTCGATTTTTCGCCGTATTCAGCTTTTAAATCACCGGCCAGATTTTCACGTTTAAAATCGTTACGGTGACCATTGGCATTACAGCCTTCGCGCATTTGCTCAAGCTTCTGACGACGCTCGGCAATTAACTTATTTTCTTCTGCGTTTTGAACTTCAGGAGCAGGAGTGTTCTGATCTGTCATATTTAATTCCAACTTCTATTCTATGCCGAATTCTATTTAGTCTTCAGATGATGACTTATTTCATTTTTAACTGAAGACCGCACAAGCACTTCACAAGATTTTTTCACTCGCACCCATCGTAAGGCACATCCCTGTGCCTGCGATGGGCACGCAACATCCTGTTGCTGCTTTGAAAAAACTTCTGAAGTACTTATTGTTTATTAGCTACGTTTACCACAGTGTTCTGGCTTTAATTAAAGATCCTGTAATTAAAGGCCTTGCTTCAGGCTTGCCTCGATAAAGGCATCCAGATCACCGTCCAATACCGCCTGGGTATTACGGTTTTCCACACCAGTCCGTAAATCTTTGATACGGGCATCATCCAATACATAAGAACGGATCTGGCTGCCCCAACCGATATCAGATTTCGTATCTTCCAGCGCTTGTGCTTCCGCACTGCGCTTTTGCAGTTCCAGCTCGTATAACTTCGCTTTTAACTGCTTCATCGCCTGATCTTTGTTCTTGTGCTGCGAGCGGTCGTTCTGACACTGAGTCACAATATTGGTCGGCAAGTGAGTAATACGTACCGCCGATTCCGTCCGGTTAACGTGCTGACCACCAGCACCAGAAGCGCGGTATACGTCGATACGTAAATCCGCTGGATTAATTTCGATGTCGATATTGTCATCCACTTCCGGCGCAACAAACACCGAGGAGAACGACGTGTGACGACGGTTACCGGAATCGAATGGTGATTTACGCACCAAACGATGAACACCGGTTTCAGTACGCAGCCAGCCATAGGCGTACTCACCTTCTACCCGAATGGTTGCGCCTTTAATACCAGCAACTTCCCCTTCAGATACTTCCATCAGCTCACCTTTAAAGCCGTGAGCTTCGATCCAGCGCAAATACATACGCAGCATCATATTGGCCCAGTCCTGAGCTTCGGTACCACCAGAGCCCGACTGAATTTCCACATAGCAGTTATTTTCGTCCAGCTCACCGGAGAACATACGACGGAATTCCAGCGTCTCTAACTGAGCCTGTAAGCTGTTCAGTTCGTCACGCACATCATCCACAGTGCCTTCGTCGTCTTCTTCCACCGCCATATCCAACAGGTCACGGCTGTCAGACAGGCCGGTGTCCAGGTTATCGATGGTTTTTACTACCGCTTCCAGTGAAGAGCGTTCTTTACCCAGTTCCTGTGCACGGTCTGGATCATCCCAAACATCCGGTTGTGCCAGCTCCTGTTCGACCTCTTCTAAACGCTCAGTTTTGGTAGCGTAGTCAAAGATACCCCCTAAGCACGTCTGTACGCGCTTGCAGGTCTTTAATCTGTTCGACGATTGGATTGATTTCCACTGCGTTATCCTGATGTTGTCTGTCTATGGATGTTCACCGCTGGCAGCTTATTCTCTGATTGCAAAGAAGCAAACAGAAGCAGCGGGCAAAAGAGGCGGCATTTTACCTGAGCCGGGGTCAGGATGCGACTCCCTCCGACAGCGGCCTTCCCGTGATCTTTTTCACTGATCTTGGCACAATTGACGTATCTAAACTGTCTTTTACGAATACAGTTACAAATGCGAATACAAACTTGTTGCAAATTCTTCGCATTCCACTTAAAGTTCAATCCATAGTCATTCTCATTCAGATTTTCATCAGGACTGACCGGTTTTATGTACGTTTGTTTATGTAAAGGCATCACACAGCAGCAATTGCAGCAAGCCGTTGAAAACGGCGATAGCTATGCACAGATTCGTCAGAAGACGGGCATTGCTACCGATTGTGGCTGCTGTGGGCAAAGTGCTAAACAAATGGTCCGTGAGCACATCAACAAAATGCCGGTTTGCGAATTTGCAGAAGCCAGTTGATCACTTTTGAGTGAATATAAAACCAGCCAGGCGCTGGTTTTTTTATGCCTGCAATTTGTTGCAGCACTACTGACCTTGCCCACAATTGTCACAAATAGCAGCAAACCAGCTTGTTTCGCCATTCATAACCGGGCAATATAGCCACCCATCAAGTAATATGTGACACCACGCTCAGTGCAGTCAGGGATTCAGTATGTTGAACATTGTTGTTGCCGGATTTGATAAAGCGCTTGCCTCCGCCATGACCGGCGTTGCCGATCTGTTTGGTCTGGCCGGCGTCACCTGGAATGTGATTCAGGGCCAGGCGCTGGAAAAAACTTTTAACGTTAAAATTGCCAGCAAAGATGGTGGCCCGATTCACTGCATTAATGGCTTACAGCTCGGAGCTCATATGAGCTTTGCAGAGGTAATGGATACCGAACAAAAGGTAGATGCCATTATTATTCCCACCATTGGTGGCCCAATTGAAGACGTGATTGGGCAGAATCCGGAGCTGCTGCAACTATTACAACACGCACATCAACATAACTGGACCATTGCCGGAAACTGTACCGGTAATTTTCTACTGGCGGAAGCTGGCATTCTTGATCATAAAACCGCCACAACCCATTGGGGCTTTAAAGAACAATTCCAGCAGCATTACCCGCAAATTGAATTAAAAGCTGATCAGTTGATTACCCGCAGTGAGAATATTTATTGCGCTGGCGGCGGCCTGGCCTGGTTTGATTTGGGATTGCATATCATCGAGCGTCAAATGGGTTTTGAAGCGGCCATTCAAACCGCTAAAGCCTTTGTGATTGATTATCGCCGTGACACCCAACTGTCGTATTCATTAATGCGCCTGTCTAAACCACACAAAGACGATCTGGTACGGGAAGCACAAACCTGGCTGGAGCAGAATTACCCACAGCAGTTTACCGTGGAAGATCTGGCTGAACGTTTCAGTATCTCCAAGCGAACCCTGATCCGGCGTTTTAATGCCGCATTGGATATGCCACCCAACACCTATGTTCAGAGTCTGCGTATTGAAGCCGCTCAAAAGCTACTGGAAGAAACCGAACGCACGGTTGACGTGGTAATGAATGATGTTGGTTACGAAGATGCCAGCTCATTCCGGCGTTTATTCCGCAAAAAAACCGGACTAACGCCAACCGAATATCGCCAGCGTTTTGCCCGACGGTTGTAACATTTGCTTAAAATCCGATACGCTGGGCCTGTATTTCGCCACCCACATCAGGTTCGTTGACCGTGAATGAACACAAGCCAGAGCTCCCGTCACAAACACCGGCCGGGAAAAACATTCATCAACCTTTACTGCGTGCTCTGGTGTTTGCGATTGGTTGGTTGAGTGTTGCTTTAGGTGTTATCGGAATCTTTTTGCCGGTGCTGCCAACCACGCCATTTTTATTGCTGGCAGCGGCTTGTTTTTTACGCACTTCGCCACGTTTTTATCACTGGCTGGTTTCCCATCCGAAACTGGGGAAATACCTGCTGTATTATCTGGATGGCAAAGGTATTCCGAAAAAAGCAAAAATATATACACTGCTGTTAATGTGGTTTTCGCTGATTTCTACTGCCTTTATTTTTGTTCCCCGGCTGACGGTGCAAATTATTCTGCCATTGGTGGGAATTGGCGTCAGTGTTTATATCCTGCGTTTACCCACATTAGAATTACCGCCGAACCATAAAAAATAATTCAAAATAAAAAAGATGGAATCCATGATGCAAGCAGTTCAGCTGGAACAATGGAAAAGCCAGTCTCAGGCCTTTCACTTTCAGGACGAAGCATTTTGTTACTGGGACTCTCGTGGCTCTGGTGACGGTAGTGAATCTGACGACGCTACATCCGAAAAACCTTCGTTATTACTGATTCACGGCTTCCCCAGCGCCTCCTGGGATTGGTCTCCGATGTGGCAAGAACTGAGCGAGCATTACCGCTTGATTGCCATTGATATGCTTGGTTTTGGTTTGTCGTCTAAAAACCCTACCGCAGATTACAGCATTTTTTTTCAGGCCGACTTACAGCAAGCCTTGCTACAGCATCTGAACATTGGCAGTTACTCTATTCTGGCTCACGACTACGGAGATACCGTGGCTCAGGAGTTGCTGGCCCGGGATCTTGAATCACAACAAATTCAACAGGCTTTTTTACTCAATGGTGGCCTCTTCCCGGAGACACACCGGGCGCTGCCTATTCAGAAGCTGATGCTATCACCGCTGGGATTTATTATTCCTTATGTCATCAACCCCAAAGCATTTGCCCGTTCGTTCGCACGGATCTGTGCCAAACCACTTGCCCAGCAAGAGCTCGATACCTTGTGGCAATTACTCAGCCATAACCATGGCCAAAAAGTGATGCCTAAGCTGATTCGCTATATCACCGAGCGCCGCCAGAATCGAAAACGCTGGGTCACCGCGTTACAGAATACACAGGCGCAGCTGGTATTGATTAACGGTTCTCAGGATCCGATTTCCGGCCAGCATATGGTCGAACGCTTCCGGGAATTGGTGCAGCAACAGGATATATTTGAACTGCCAGAGCTGGGTCATTATCCACAACTGGAAGATCCACAGCAGGTCTGCCAGATTATCCTGAACGCCGCAAAACCCCATTAGCAGATGACGCCGGGGCAGCACCACGGTAAGCTGCCCACTTTCCGCAACACGATGATGTCACACCAATATTTTATGAATGCGCTTCCATTGCTTAAACGTCATGCAGACTGGCTGAGCCTGATCATTCTGGCTGCTGTTTTTGTACTCTGGCCACAAATCGACCTGGCTGTCAGTGGTTATTTTTACGACCAGACGACACAAAGCTGGACCTTTAAAGATCACCCGATTAACACCTCCATCTATGCCTTGTTCCGCTATATGCCACACTTTCTACTGCCGCTGATGTTTATCATTATGGGGCTGAGCTTCTGGCGTCACGGCATCAGCAAACAACATCGTAAACCCTGGCTGTTTTTATTGTTGGTGCTACTGATGGGACCTGGGCTGATTGTGCACGGTATTTTTAAAGAAGGATTTGAACGCCCGCGCCCGCGTCAGGTACAGGAGTTTAACGGCAGCAGCGGCTTTACCCCGGCATTTGTCGTATCTGACAGCTGTGCCAAACGCTGCAAATCCTTTGTCAGCGGCCATGCTGCGATGGGGTTCTTTTTTATGGCACTGGGCTGGGTATTCCGTTCAAGAGGCTGGTTCTGGTTTGGTATCGGCATAGGCATTATCAGCAGCGCCAGCCGTATTATTCAGGGTGGGCACTTCCTCAGTGACACCCTATTTGCCGGCTTTGTGGTGTATTTTACCTGCCGAATCATGGCGTATTGGTTATTAGGCCACAGCCGCGTACAGCCGGAGTAATAGGCTCATGCAAAGGGCTGTATAAAAGAACGGCATAAAAGGTCTGTATAATAGTTGCGTGAAAATGCGGCTAAAACTGCTATAGTCATCAGACCTCACATTGCTTCTGTGATGCTATGAATATTCAGTCGTTTTCAAACAGCCTGCTTAACCCCCAGCGCGGCGATCCGGTTCGCGAGCTGCGTAATGACGCTCGTCCGGTTAATACGCAAAGAGAAGAACCAGAGCAAGTCCGTCAGGTGAGCTCGATTGAAGTCGTTCCGGCAGATATTTCCGATATCGAATTTCAGGCCCAGCAACTGGCTGATGAACGTCAGCAACAAGAAGGCCAAACCGCTGAATCTCAGCAGTTTCTGAATACCCAGCAGTTAAATGGCGAACAGCGTTTAGGCCGCTTTATCAATATTGAGGTCTGAAGCTGAGGTTTGAAACAAACAAGAAGCTTAAGCATAAAAAGTACGCGCATAAAAAATGCCGCTATCCCAAAAGATAGCGGCATTTTTCGTTTCAGGCTTGATTAAAAAACGTTAGCGAGGCGGACAATACAAGGCAAAAACAGACGAAATAGCGCAGTTTATAAGTAATAAATGAGCATATTGAGTCTGTTTTTAACGCTGTAGTGTCAACGCAGGTAGTTTTTTATTGCTCAACACCTTTCATAGTCAGTTTTACACGACCTTTCGGATCAACGTCCATTACATGAACTTTAACCATCTGACCTTCGCTCAGGTGATCAGATACGTTTTCAACACGCTCTTCGCTGATCTGAGAGATGTGCAGCAGGCCATCTTTGCCCGGCAGTACGGTGATGAAAGCACCGAAGTCGACGATCTTGCTGACTTTACCTTCGTAGGTTACACCCACTTCGATTTCAGCTGTGATTTCTTCGATCATCTTCTGAGCAGCATCCGCACCAGCTTTATCAGATGCAAAGATCTTGATGTTGCCGTTGTCGTCGATATCCACAGAAGCGCCAGTCTTCTCGGTGATATCACGGATGGTTGCACCACCTTTACCAATCACGTCACGAATCTTGTCAGAATCGATCTTCATGCTGGTCATGGTCGGCGCGTTTTCAGACAGCTCAGTACGTGGCTCAGAGATTACCGCGTTCATTTGCTCCAGAATGGTGAAACGGGCTTTTTTCGCCTGAGTCAGAGCGATTTCCATGATCTCTTCGGTGATACCTTCGATTTTGATATCCATCTGCAGTGCAGTGATACCTTCGTCAGTACCGGCTACTTTAAAGTCCATGTCGCCCAGGTGATCTTCGTCGCCCAGGATGTCAGTCAGAACAGCGAATTTCTCACCTTCTTTAACCAGACCCATGGCGATACCAGCTACTGGCGCTTTCAGTGGAACACCCGCATCCATCAGAGACAGCGACGCACCACATACGGAAGCCATAGAAGATGAACCGTTGGATTCAGTGATCTCAGATACCACACGGATGGTGTATGGGAACTCTTCCTGATCCGGCATCATCGCCTGAACACCACGACGAGCCAGACGACCGTGACCAATTTCACGACGGCCAACACCGCCCATACGGCCAGCTTCACCAACAGAGTATGGAGGGAAGTTGTAGTGGAACAGGAATGGATCCGTGGTCATACCGTGCAGGAAATCAACCATCTGCGCGTCACGTGCACTACCCAGAGTGGTCGCAACGATCGCCTGAGTTTCACCACGGGTGAAAATCGCAGAACCGTGAGCGGTGTTCAGACAGCCAGTTTCAATCGTCAGAGGACGAACAGTTTCGTTGTCACGACCGTCGATACGCGGCTGACCGTCGATAACACGCTGACGTACCACTTCGTACTTCAGTTCGCCAACCATGCCAGCGATATCGTCAGCACTGTAGCCTTCTTCGCCTTCAGCAGCAGCCAGTTTTTCAACGGCTGCGGCTTTCACTTCGTCGATACGACCGTAACGAGCCAGCTTGTCAGAGATGGTGTACGCTTCGCTGATACCAGCCGCTGCTTCAGCTTTAACGGCGTTGTACAGTTCTTCGTCGCGCGCTTCGGCTTGCCAATCCCACTGTTCAACTTTCAGCTCTTCAGCCCACTCGCTGATGGCAGTGATCGCAGACTGGAAACCTTTGTGTGCGAACAGAACTGCACCCAGCATTTCGTCTTCGGTCAGTTCGTCAGCTTCGGATTCAACCATCAGAACCGCGTCTTTAGTACCCGCTACCACCATGTCCAGCAGAGAATCTTCCAGCTGGCTGTAAGTTGGGTTCAGGGTGTAGCCGTTGTCATCAGTGAAGGCAACACGCGCTGCACCGATAGGGCCGTTAAACGGAATACCAGAAATGCTCAGCGCCGCAGAGGTTGCGATCATGGCACAGATATCCGGATCCACGTCTTTTTCAGACGCAACAACGGTTTGGATAACCTGAACTTCGTTCATGAAACCGTTCGGGAACAGTGGACGAATCGGACGGTCGATCAGACGAGAAGTCAGCGTTTCTTTTTCAGAAGGACGACCTTCACGCTTCAGGTAACCACCCGGGATACGGCCAGCGGCGTACATTTTTTCCTGGTAGTGAACAGACAGCGGGAAGAAGTCCTGACCCGGCTTAGTGCTCTTGGCCGCAACCACGGTTGCCAGCACCTGAGTTTTACCGATAGTTGCCAGTACAGCGCCGTCAGCCTGACGAGCGATACGGCCGGTTTCTAAAGTGACGGTTTCGCCACCAAATTCGAAGGTTTTGGTTAAAGCAACTGGTTTAGTGCTCATGCAAAATTTCCCTTATTTCTATAAAGAGTTAAATATATTTACCAGTTCCGACTGCCGGTGCTTCTAAGCATTAACCCTTCGGGGCTTCACTCTGCAGAACAAAGCGGAAAGGCGAATGGTTAGAAGCACCACCACTGATCGCCAAAATGATCAAATGGGGTTGGCACCACAGTTGTTCAGGAACTGAACAGTTTAAAGTCCGTTATACAGACAAAAATCCATTTAGCTAAAACAACAAAAGCCCCGGAGGGCTTTTGTTGTAAAGCGAGATCTTAGCGACGCAGACCCAGACGCTTGATCAGCTCTAAGTAACGGTTTGCATCTTTACGCTTCAGGTAGTCCAGCAGCTTACGACGCTGGTTAACCATGCGGATCAGACCACGACGAGAGTGGTGATCTTTAGCGTGAGTTTTGAAGTGACCTTGCAGATCGTTGATGTTGAAGGTCAGCAGAGCAACTTGTACTTCAGGAGAACCAGTGTCGCCTTCAGCAGTTTTGTACTCGTTTACAATCTCAGCTTTCTTTTCAGCAGATAATGCCATCTGTATATACTCCAATGAATGTGCATTTAAAGACATCACCACCGTGCACATTAACAGTGGGATGCTGCCACTTATGTGGCGTATCCGTCAGCTAACAGGTTTACCTGCAACAAACGTTGTGGCCGAATGCCACCGCGTTCGATACGGCCAATACCAATCAACTGCTTTCGCCCGGATTCAGCGGCCCATAATTGTACAGAAGGTGCTTCGCTTAAGCCAGTACTGACGGCTTGCCCTTGCAGGATCTTTTCTGCTTCAACACGACTCAGCTCAATAACCGGCCAGCTATCCGGCAAGGCGGTCTCAGGCGGCAGTAATAATTTGTCTAACGCTTCGGTTCCACCCTCTTGCGCCAGGGCTTCCAGCTCTTCCAACGTAATCATCTGGGCAGAGTGATACGGCCCTGAATGAGTACGATGCAACATGGAAACATAAGCACCCGAACCAATCTCATTACCGATGTCTTCTACCAGAGTTCGAATATAGGTGCCTTTAGAACAACGCACCGACAGATCCAGTTCATCAGGGCGCTGATCGGTCAGGGTGAGTTGGTGAATCTGGATGGTACGGCGTTTTTTCTCAGCAATGGCCTGAGCTTCTTCCGCCGTCATACCGTTACGGGCGAGTTCATAGAGCGGCTTGCCATCCAGTTTCAGCGCCGAAAACATCGGCGGTACCTGAACCACGTCACCGCAAAAGTTTTTCAGTACATCTTCAACCTGCTCGCCTGATAACTCAGGAACATCTGCGGTTTTGATGACTTCGCCTTCAGCATCACCGGTCGAACGAATTTCCCCTAGCTTGGCCGTGGTGTCGTAACCCTTATCGGAATCCAGCAATAACTGCGAAAACTTGGTTGCCTCCCCAAGGCAAATCGGTAGAACACCGCTGGCTTGCGGGTCTAACGCTCCGGTATGACCGGCTTTTTGCGCCTGGAACAACCACTTCACTTTTTGCAAAACCTGATTCGAACTTAACCCCAGCGGTTTGTTCAACACCAGAATGCCGCTGACTGGGCGGCCTTTTTTATTACGTCCCACGGTTTTTCTTCTATCCCACGACGATTAATCTTGTTCCGACTGATCCGAATCAGACTGACGAGCCTGCTTGATCAGGCCGGTCAGGTGATGGCCACGTTCTAACGTTTCGTCATAATGGAAGCGTAACTGCGGTGTGATACGCGTGGTCATGGAGCGTGCCAGCTCAGAGCGCAGGTAACCAGCAGCATCATTCAGGATACTTTCGGTTTGTTCACGGATTTGCTCATCCGTTTCACCTTTTGCACCCATTACGGTGAAGTAGATATCGGCGTAGCCCAAATCTTTAGCCACCTTTACCTGGTTTAACGTCACCATACCCAGGCGTGGGTCTTTCATTTCAAACTGAATCATTTGTGCCAGATCACGCTGGATTTGTTCACCCAGTCGTGACGTACGGCTGTAATCTTTTGGCATGTTTTATTCTCTTTCAGAAGCAGCAAAGCCCAGTCTGAAAACAGACCGGGCTTTGAGTTGTGCCATCAGGCACTGATAGGCTTAGAAGCCGGTTTACAGTGATCGTGCAATTTCACGCACATCGAACACCTCAATCTGATCGCCAGGGCGAACATCCTGATAGTTCTTAACACCGATACCACATTCCATACCCTGGCGAACATCCTGTACGTCATCTTTAAAGCGACGCAGAGATTCCAGTTCACCTTCGTAAATCACTACGTTCTCACGCAGTACACGGATCTTCTTATTGCGGTAGATTGTGCCGTCAACCACCATACAACCAGCAATCTGGCCGAATTTTGGTGAGTTAAAGACGTCACGTACTTCAGCAATACCGACGATTTCTTCACGCAGTTCTGGAGCCAGCAGACCACTCATCGCTTGCTTCACATCATCCAGCAGATCGTAGATCACGCTGTAGTAACGCATATCGACTTCGTTGGCTTCGACCACTTTCTTCGCCGCGTTATCCGCACGCACGTTAAAGCCGAACATCACCGCACCAGAAGCAACCGCCAGGGTGGCGTCAGTTTCAGTAATACCACCCACACCCGAAGATACGATGGTTACTTTCACTTCGTCGGTCGCCAGTTTCTCCAGAGAAGCGGCAATGGCTTCCAGAGAACCACGAACGTCGGTCTTCAGAATGATGTTCAGGTTAGCCTGTTCACCTTCCTGCATACCTGCGAACAGCGCATCCAGCTTGGCTTTCTGCTGACGCTGCTGAATTTGTTCTTTCAGCTTGGCTTCACGGAACTCAGCTACTTCACGGGCTTTCTTCTCGCTTTCAACAACCATGAATACGTCACCGGCGTCAGGCGTACCGCCCAGACCCAGGATTTCTACCGGGATAGACGGGCCTGCTTCGTCCGTTGGCTTACCGTTCTCATCCAGCAGTGCACGCGCACGACCGTAATAAGTACCGGCCAGTACGATATCGCCTTTTTTCAGGGTACCGTTCTGAACCAGCAGCGTAGCAACCGGGCCACGACCTTTATCCAGACGTGACTCAACCACCACACCCTGACCCGGGCCGTCGAAGTGAGCTTTCAGCTCCAGCAGCTCAGCTTGCAGGATAACCGCTTCTAACAGCTCGTCGATGCCCTGACCTGTGTGGGCAGAAACCGGTACGAATGGCACATCACCACCCCAGTCTTCCGGGATAACGTCACGTGCAGCCAGTTCGTTCTTAGCACGATCCGGGTCAGCCGCTTCTTTATCCATCTTGTTGATTGCAACAACGATTGGAACACCCGCCGCCTTAGCGTGTTGTACCGCTTCTTCAGTCTGAGGCATCACACCATCGTCTGCGGCAACCACCAGAATCACAACGTCAGTCGATTGAGCACCACGGGCACGCATTGAGGTAAACGCCGCGTGTCCAGGGGTATCCAGGAAGGACACCATGCCGTGATCAGTATCTACGTGGTAAGCGCCAATGTGCTGGGTAATACCACCGGCTTCGCCAGAAACAACACGGGATTTACGGATGTAATCCAGCAGCGAGGTTTTACCGTGGTCAACGTGACCCATCACGGTAACAACCGGTGCACGAGTGGTTTGCTCACCTTCGTAAGATACAGACTCAGTGACTGCTTCTTCTAACTCATTGTCAGAGATCAGCTTAGAAACCTTGTGGCCCATTTCTTCAACCACCAGAGTGGCAGTATCCTGGTCCAGCGTCTGGTTGATGGTCGCCATCACACCCAGCTTCATCAGTTCTTTGATCACTTCACCGGCTTTAACCGCCAGTTTCTGCGCCAGATCACCAACAGTGATGGCTTCTGGTAATTCAACTTCTTTGATTACCGGAGCCGTTGGCTTGCTGAAGCCGTGTTCGTTATTGGCGTTAGCCGCCTGGTTTTGCTGACGACGCGCAGCGCCTTTCAGCTTAACCTTACCGCGACCTTTACGACCACCGTTACGATCCTGTTCAGAACCATCAACAAAACGCTTATCACGATCACCGTCGCTACGACGATCGCCACCTTTACCACGCTTACGGCCGCTATCGTCCTGACGCGCCTGAACCGCTTCTGCTTCTGCACGTTTTTGCGCCGCATCATCTGCTGGCTTTTGACGTACTTTAGCAACCGGCTTACTTGGCTTCGCACGACGTTCGTCGTTTTGCGTTACTTTAACTTTTGGTTTTGCCGTTGCTTTTGGCTTGGCATCCACTTTCGGCTTCGCTTCAACCTTCGGTTTCAGAGTCGCCGTTGGCTTCTTCTCTTCTACCTTCTTCGCAACAACGCGAGCGGTTGGTTTAGCGGTGGCGGTCGCTTTAGGCATCTGAGGCGCTTTTGGCGCTTCTTTCTTCACCTTAGGCTCCGGCTTCTTAGCCACTTTTACTTCAGCTGCTGGTTTTTCAGCCTGAGCTTTCTCAGCTGCCTGTTCTGCCTCAGCTGCTGCTTTTGCCTGTGCCGCTTCGGCAGCACGCGCCGCTTCTTCTGCAGCCGCGTTTTCAGCTTCTGCTTTTGCTTCTAAGCGGGCTTTTTCAGCCGCCAGCTCGGTTTCATCACGTTTCACGTAAGTACGCTTTTTACGCACTTCAACGTTCACCGATTTTTTGCCGCCCGCACCAGCGCTCAGCGTCGTGGTTGCTTTACGCTTCAGGGTAATTTTCTTCGGCGCTTCCGCGGACTCACCGTGACTGGTCTTTAAAAAGGCCAGCAGTGTTTGCTTTTGTTCATCAGACACTGCATCAGCCGAAGCGGTTTGTGGCAAACCGGCTTCTTTCATTTGTGACAGCAGTCGATCAACGTCGGTATTAACCACGTCGGCGAGTTCTTTAACTGTTACATCTGCCATACGTTTCTCCTATGCCGAGCGGGGAATTAATCGTTCGCCTCAAACCAAGGCTTACGGGCTGTCATAATGAGTTCAGCCGCTTTTTCTTCGGTCATGTCTTCAACATCCAGCAGATCATCGATGGCTTGCTCGGCGAGATCCTCCATCGTACAAATACCTTTGCTGGCCAGCACCAATGCCAGGTGCTTATCCATACCGTCCATTGCCAGCAGATCTTCCGCCGGCTGTGCTGCTTCCAGTTGTTCTTCAGAAGCAATGGCCTGAGTCAGCAGCACGTCTTTGGCGCGGTTACGCAGCTCGTTAACGACTTCTTCGTCCAGACCTTCAATCGCCAGCATCTCTTCCATTGGCACGTAGGCGATTTCTTCCAGAGAAGTGAAGCCTTCTTCTACCAACAGCAGGGCGAAGTCTTCATCAATATCCAGAGAATCCATAAAGGTGGTGATATAAGCAGAGGCTTCTTCGTCCTGCTTCTCAGCGGCTTCCTGCTCGGTCATCACGTTGATTTCCCAGCCGGTCAGCTCAGACGCTAAGCGCACATTCTGACCACCACGACCAATGGCTTGCGCCAGGTTATCTTCCAGTACGGCAACGTCCATGGAGTTGGTTTCTTCATCCATAATGATGGAAGCCACTTCCGCTGGTGCCATGGCATTGATAACCAGCTGTGCCGGGTTGTCATCCCACAACACAATATCAATGCGCTCGTTACCGCCCAGTTCATTGGTCACTGCCTGAACACGCGCACCGCGCATACCCACACAAGCACCAACCGGATCGATACGCTTATCGTTGGTTTTTACCGCAATTTTGGCACGAGAACCCGGATCACGAGCAGCACCTTTGATCTCAATCACTTCTTCAGCGATTTCAGGTACTTCGATGCGGAACAGCTCGACCATCATGTCGGAGATGGTACGGCTCAGCATCAGCTGTGGACCACGGTTTTCCGGGCGGATATCAAACAGGATGGCACGTACGCGATCACCCATACGCAGGATCTCACGGCCAATCAGCTGATCTTTTGGCATCAGGCCTT
Organism: Bacterioplanoides sp.; assembly: GCF_965226395.1. GTDB lineage: Bacteria > Pseudomonadota > Gammaproteobacteria > Pseudomonadales > Oceanobacteraceae > Bacterioplanoides. The sequence continues at coordinate 1,039,095 of NZ_OZ245358.1, forward strand.
CCGCGTTGTTACCCAGGTCAACAATGACGTTGTCACGGGTCACTTTTTTCACGGTTCCGCTGATCAGTTCACCAACACGGTCTTCGTATTGTTCAACAATCTGCGCACGCTCAGCTTCGCGTACTTTCTGAACAATGATCTGTTTTGCCGCTTGCGCTGCAATACGACCAAAATCCGGGTTTTCGATCTGAGTTTCGTAGGTGTCACCCGGTTGCAGATTGGTATCAATCTCGTGGGCTTCTTCCAGCGTCAGTTCGTCACCCAAACCAGGTACAACATCGTTGCTGACAACTAACCAGCTGCGGAAAGTTTCGTAATCGCCGGTTCTGCGGTCGATATCTACGCGAATGGTGGCTTCTTCGTCTTCGTAACGCTTTTTAGCAGCTGCTGCCAGCGCAGACTCGATGGCTTCAAAAATAATTTCTTTTGAAACGCCTTTTTCGTTGGATACCGCTTCCGCGACCAGGAGAATTTCTTTGCTCATCTTCTAGCCTCGCTCTGTACCTTAGTCCTTGAATTGTGGAACAACATTCGCCTTCTCAATCAGCTCAATCGGCAGCAGATATTCATGACCGTCGACAAACAGCACAATATCTTCCTGCTCAACACCAATCAGTTGGCCCTTAAATTTACGACGCCCGTCAAACGGCATGCGTAAGCGCAATTCAATAATATGATTGGCATAACGCTGAAACTGTTCGAGGGTGAACAATGGTCGATCCATTCCCGGTGATGACACTTCTAAGGTGTAATCCTGAGAAATCGGATCTTCTACGTCCAGCACACTGCTGAGCTGGCGGCTGACCGCAGCACAGTGATCCACTGTAATGCCGTCATCGTGATCAATAAAAATACGCAGCAGGGTATGCTTACCCTGAGCAGAGTATTCCAGTCCCCAGAAGATGAACCCCATGGATTCAACGATGGGTGCCAGCATTTCGGTTAACTGAGTGTCTTTAGCCAAACAATCACCTATGTAAACGTTATTCCGCCGTTTGATGGCTGGAATACAAACAAAAACTGGGCATTAATGCCCAGTCCATAAAAGTCCGGTCGTCAACGTTTTGATCAGTTGATCACGTTCGACCCGACGAGAACTTACCGCCTCACACTCGTATTTTGCCGCGACCTAGCGCCAAAAACCTGAGCATCAAGTACGAAAAAGCCCCTGACGTGAGGGGCTTTTAGGCAAGTATCTGTAAAAAGCACGCGCATTATAGGTGCTTCAACGATAAAAAGCGAACCCTGTTCGCTTTTTATCGCTTTACCTTGCCGGTAAATCAGGTTGGTGCGGATAGCGAGACTTGAACTCGCACGAGCATAGCTCACCACCCCCTCAAGATGGCGTGTCTACCAATTCCACCATATCCGCAGATAATCAGTCGAACTTATTGATCAGCCTGATCAATAACCGGTTCGTCTGATACAGATGCGTCCAGCTCAGGTTCACCTAAAACAGGCGCATCGGAAATCGGCGCGTATTCTTCCACAACCGGGGTATCATTCTCAAGCTTTTCAATCACTTCCTGGCTCGGAATACCCAAATCAGTAGCACCAACCGCTTTTTGCTTAGCAACAACGGCCAGTCCAAGACTGGTAATAAAGAACAGAGTGGCCAGAATCGCTGTCGAACGACTCAGGAAATTACCAGAACCCTGACTACCAAATACGGTTTGTGAGGCACCACTACCAAACGATGCGCCTGCATCCGCACCTTTACCCTGTTGCATCATCACAAAGCCAATAATGCCTAACGCAAACAGAATGTGAGCGATTAAAATAATTTGTTCCATATTCAACCTATGAACGACAGATTCCTAAAAACTCTTCAGCCGTCAGCGATGCACCGCCAATCAGACCACCATCAATATCCGCCTGAGCAAATAACTCAGCGGCATTCGCAGCTTTCACACTGCCACCGTATAAAACCCGGGTTTCATCCGCTACTTTTTGGCTAACACTGGCCAGCAACGAACGAATAAAAGCATGCATCTGTTGTGCTTGTTCCGGCGTTGCCGTTTCACCGGTGCCAATCGCCCAGACGGGTTCATAGGCAATCACAACCTGACCCCACTGAGCTTCCGTCAACTGGTGCAACAGAGCCGATAATTGTTGCTTAACAATCAGTTCAGCATGGCCGGACTGTCGCTGCTCCAGGGTTTCACCAACACAAACAACGGCGGTCATGCCAGCAATCAGCACCCGCTCGGTTTTTGCCAGCACAGCAGCATCGGTTTCATGAAACAAACTACGACGTTCTGAGTGCCCGATCAGCACCATGCCACAGCCCATATCCTGCAACATGCCAACCGAAACCTCACCTGTATAGGCTCCGGCTTCAGCCGTCGAACAGTTCTGCGCACCAAACTGAATAGCCGAGTCCGATAACGTATCAGCAGCGACTGCCAGATACGGGAACGGGGGAAAAACGGCAACATCACAATGCTGTACATCAGCAGCCAAAATATCGGATAACAAAGCTTTCGCCATGTCAGTGGAAGCATTCATCTTCCAGTTTCCGGCGACTAATAATCGACGCATGAAATTTCTCAAAATTCAAAGAGCGCAGATACTATCTAAGAAGGGGGAATGAAACAAGAGAAGCGGCCGAAACAGCCGCTTCTGATTGATCAATAACAGCCTGACAAGCAATTAAGCCAGTGCTTTTTCCACCACATCCGCCAGCTGCTGAGTTAATTCAGCAACCTGCGCTGCATTTTCACCTTCCACCATAACGCGAACAACCGGCTCGGTACCGGATGGCCGTAGCAGAACACGACCACGGCCAGCTAGCGTGTTCTCCACCTCAGCCACAGCTGCCTGGACGGTTTCGTCGGCATTGACATCGATGTCTTTATTACGGCGCACATTAATCATGGTTTGTGGACATTTCACCATGCCACGCTTCAGTTCATGCAGTGGCTGCTCGAAATCCTGCAATGCCATCATCACCTGTAAAGCCGACACAATGCCGTCACCAGTGGTGGTGGAGTCGAGGCATAATAAATGCCCGGATGATTCACCACCAAAACGCCATTCATGCTCTTTGAGCTGCTGCATCACATAACGATCGCCAACTTTGGCGCGTGAAAAGCCAATCCCTTTCTCTTTTAATGCCAGCTCCAGCCCTAAATTGGACATCAGAGTACCGACAACACCACCACCTAAGCGGCCACGCTGCTGAGCGTGAATGGCCATAATAAATAACAGCTCATCACCATCAACCACATCGCCGTTCTTATCCACCATGGCAACCCGGTCACCGTCACCGTCGAAGGCAATGCCCAGATCAGCACGGGTTTCCATCACTTTTTTCTGCAGTGCCTTTGGTGATGTTGAACCCACTTCTTTGTTGATATTTAAACCATCCGGCTCGGCGCCCATCACCACCATTTCAGCACCCAGCTCACGGAATACCGCAGGGGCAATCTGATAGGTGGCACCATGGGCACAATCCAGCACAATGCGCAGCCCTTTTAAGCGCAAACGGCGCACCGTGCTTTTGCAGAATTCGATATAACGGCCGGCGGCGTCACCGATACGAAAAGCTTTGCCTAACTGATCAGATGGTACCGTAGTCATTGGTAAATCAAGGTGCCTTTCGATCTCAGCCTCGATCTCATCATCCAGTTTGGTGCCCTGGCCAGAGAAAAACTTAATGCCGTTATCGTGGTATGGATTGTGCGATGCACTGATCACAATACCAGCATCGGCATAAAAGGTACGGGTCAGATAGGCAATCCCCGGCGTTGGCATCGGCCCTAATAAACCACTGTTGACGCCCGCGGCTGATAAACCCGCCTCCAGTGCAGATTCAAACATATAGCCTGAGATTCGAGTGTCTTTACCAATCAGAATGGTTTTTTTGCCTTGCTCGGCAAACACCTTACCGGCGGCCCAACCCAGCTTCATCACAAATTCTGGAGTAATTGGGAACTGACCAACCTCACCACGAATACCATCGGTTCCGAAATATTTTCTCGACATCCGTCTTCCTTCTTTATTTTTTAACCCGCTATTTTTCAGCACGCAGCTAAGCAGGCATTAACGACCGCCAAAGCTTCAGCCGTCGGTTTTACATCATGTACACGCAAAATTCGCGCGCCTTTCATCGCACCAATCACCGCCCCGGAAACACTACCGGACACTCGCTGATCCGCTTGTTCACAACCAGTTGCGGTACCAATCATACGCTTTCGCGACAATCCCACCAGCAAAGGCAAACCGAGCGACTCCAGTGCATCCAGACGATTTAACAACTGAAAATTATGCTCGTAGGTTTTACCAAATCCAAAACCCGGATCCAGCAAAATAGAGTTTCTCTGAATACCGGCGTTTTCGCATGCCTGAATACGATCAGCAAGGAAGTTTTTCACATCCTCAACCACATCGCCATAATCTGGATCATTCTGCATGGTTTTTGGGTCACCCTGCATATGCATCAGACACACGGGCAGGCCAGATTCAGCCGCTGCCTGTAATGCTCCATCGCGTTGCAGCGCACGTACGTCATTAATTAAATGCGCTCCGGCCGTACTGGCCTGTCGAATGACTTCTGCGGTACTGGTGTCCACCGAGATCACGACATCCAGCTCAATTGCTATGGCTTCCACCACCGGAATCACACGATCCAGCTCTTGTTGCAGAGTCACCGGCTCCGCGCCTGGGCGGGTTGATTCGCCACCGATATCAATAATGGCAGCACCGTCCCGCATCATTTGCTCAGCCTGCTTCAAGGCTGCATCTAATGAATTAAAACGACCGCCATCCGAGAAGGAATCCGGAGTCACATTCAGAATACCCATCACCTGGGCTTGGGATAAATCCAGCGAACGCTGGCCGCATTGTAAAATCACGCTTTTATAACCGTTAACACCACGATCATGATGCATTGCTTTTTTCAGCCGCCGCTCCGAAAGGCCATCCTTGGCCTTACCGAGCTACCGCAACATCCTGTTGCTGCTTTGAAAAAACAACGCATCACGATCATGTAAGTACAAAAAATAAAAAAGGCGGCCAAGCCGCCTTTTTATAAATGATGATGAAAATCAGGTATTTTGCTCGCCCGCCACATCACCAACAGAATCATCACCATCGTCTTTCGCCATATCGCGACTTTCTGCTGCCGGAGCCGCCGGACCCGAGCCATTATTGTTCCATGACTTAGGTGGACGCGGCTTTTTGCCCGCCATAATGTCGTCGATCTGCTCGGTATCAATGGTTTCATATTCCATTAACGCGTCTTTCATCAACTCCAGCTTATCGCGGTTGTCTTCCAGAATCTGAGTCGCACGATCGTAACAACGATCCAAAAGACCTTTCACTTCGGCATCAATGGTACGAGCCGTTTCATCCGACAGATGAGACAACTGACCACCACCGGAACTGCCCAGGTAACTTTGCTGTTCTTCTTCAGAGTACAACTGCGCACCTAACTTATCGGATAAGCCCCACTTGGTAACATAATTACGGGCATATTTGGTGGCACGTTCGATATCATTCGATGCACCGGTTGTCACACCGTCTTTACCCAACGTCATCTCTTCAGCAATACGGCCGCCATACAGCGAGCAAATATTACTCTCGATACCACGCTTACTGATGGAATGACGATCTTCTTCCGGCAGGAACATGGTCACACCCAAGGCACGGCCACGCGGAATAATCGATACTTTATAAACCGGGTCGTGTTCAGGAACAATACGACCAACAATGGCGTGACCGGCTTCATGATAGGCAGTATTGGTTTTTTCTGCTTCCGACATCACCATGGTTTTACGCTCGGCGCCCATCAGGATTTTATCCTTGGCTTTTTCGAACTCTTCCATCGTCACCAGATTACGATTGGCACGCGCGGCAAACAAAGAGGCTTCGTTCACCAGGTTAGCCAGATCAGCACCGGAGAAACCCGGTGTACCACGAGCAATCAGCGACGCGTTAACATCGTCGGCCAATGGTACTTTCTTCATATGAACTTGCAGAATTTGCTCACGACCACGAATATCCGGTAGGCCTACCGTTACCTGACGGTCAAAACGACCAGGACGCAGCAGTGCAGGGTCTAATACGTCCGGACGGTTTGTCGCAGCAATTACGATAATGCCGTCGTTACCTTCAAAGCCATCCATCTCGACCAGCAATTGGTTCAAGGTTTGTTCACGCTCGTCATTACCGCCGCCAATGCCAACGCCACGAGAACGGCCAACGGCATCAATTTCGTCGATAAAGATAATACAAGGCGCTTGTTTCTTGGCTTGTTCGAACATGTCACGCACACGGGACGCACCCACACCCACAAACATTTCAACAAAGTCAGAACCGGAGATTGAGAAGAACGGCACTCGTGCTTCACCGGCAATGGCCTTGGCTAACAGGGTTTTACCGGTACCCGGTTGGCCTACCATCAGCACACCACGCGGGATATTGCCGCCCAGACGCTGGTATTTACTTGGATCACTCAGGAAGTCGACCAGCTCTTTTACGTCTTCTTTGGCTTCATCACACCCGGCAACATCTGCAAACGTGGTTTTAATCTGGTCTTCACTCAGCAGCTTGGCTTTGCTTTTACCAAACGCCATCGGCCCGCCTTTACCACCAGCGCCGCCTTGCATCTGGCGCATAAACAGCATGAAAACGGCAATAATAATCAGGATCGGCAGCGAGGCTAATAATAGCTGAGCAAAGAAGCCTTGCTTCTCTGGCTTCTCACCCACAACTTCAACACGATGATCCAGCAGCGTATCAATCAGCTTCTCATCGTAGGTTGGCAATACTGACTCGAAGGTTTCACCGGAGGTAGTGCGCCCGGTGATACTCTGGCCTGAGATCGTCACTTTCTCGACCTGACCATTCTGAACTGCGGTCATAAACTGAGAATAGGAATATTCCTGGCCACGACCCACGCTCTGAAAGTTGTTAAACACCATCATCAGAACAGCGGCGATAACGGCCCACAATACGAAATTTTTTGCCATGAGTGGCATACCTCTTAACTCAGCAGAGCCGCGCGTTCTTTGAGTTCTGTACGCAGATCTGAGTGTGTTGAATTTTGATCCTGTTCCTAGCTTAGCAAGCAATCACTAAGCACGAAAACCTTTGCCAACAATATAAACTTCACGAGAACGTGCACGCGAGGCTTTAGGCTTACGAATCAGTACCTTACTAAAGGACTGACGCACGTCGGCCAGGTATTCATCAAACCCTTCGCCCTGAAACACCTTGGCGACAAAGTTGCCATTGGCTTTCAGAGTCTGACGCGCCATATCCAGCGCCAGTTCCACCAGATACATCGCACCCGGTTGATCGATAGAGGACATACCAGACATATTGGGGGCCATATCTGAAATTACAAGGTCTACCGGGCGACCATCAACCACGGCCATAATTTCTTCAAATACTGCATCTTCGGTAAAGTCACCCTGAATAAAGGTAACATCGGCAATATTATCCATCGGCAGGATATCGGAGGCGATCACCACACCGTTACCATTCAGCTTGTTTGCCACTACCTGGGACCAGCCACCCGGGGCTGAGCCCAGATCCAGTACCGTACTGCCCGGCTTTAATAACTGGTCTTTCTCATCCAGCTCCAGCAGTTTGTAGCTGGCGCGGGTTCGATAGCCATCCTGCTGTGCCATCTGCACATACATATCGTCTACATGTTCTTTCAGCCAGTTAGCACTGGTTTTTGAACGCGTCGAACGTGACATAGGGGGTTTTACTCCAAGGTCGGGTATACTAAGCGTTAATCACGCCTTATTTCATTTAATAAGGCGATTCTAACATCGCACTGAAACAGAAGCTTTATGGCATTATCAAACGAACAGAAAAAAGCATACCGCTCTATTGGTCATAACCTGAACCCGGTTGTGACGGTAGCTGGCAATGGCATCACCGAAGGCGTGATGGAAGAGCTGAACCGCGCGCTCGACGATCACGAGCTGATTAAAGTCAAAATCGCCGTGGCCGACCGCGAAGTAAAACACGCGGTTATCGCTGAACTTGTGAAGCTGAGCGGTGCTGAGCTAGTGCAGCAAATTGGTAAGGTTGCGTTATTGCTGCGTAAGAATCCGAAGGCGAATCCTAAGCTTTCCAACCTGCAACGCCCTTGATCTGATGCTCTGATAAGGCGTCCTTCAGCTCTGCTTCTCTCAGGGCTGAAGCCATACCACTCTTATTTCCCATACTTATCACCACACCTCTTTACTCCCAAACACAACATAATTGACCGCAGCACACTAATCTCCGCCGTATTTAGTGATAAATTAATTACCTTTGATTTGAATTTTATCACCCACTTTTACTTGTTGATGCCAGAATAAATAAAACAGCCTCCGTTTGCAGTTCAGATACCTGACTGCAATGCCTGTAAAAGCCCAATTATCTAGAGGTATGCAATGAATAATTGGCAATCCACCTACGACAGTAAACGGCTGTCTTTACCTGAAGCTGCACAAAAAATTCAATCCCACGATAAAGTGTGGGCTGGAGGCTTATTGTCCGTTCCGGTGTTATTTCTTAAAACACTGGAAAAACGCTATACCGAGCTGGAACAGTGTCAGCTGTTTGTTGGCCTGCTGCCCTGCCCGTTTGACTTGCTCAAACCCGAATACCGTCCTCATATCGAAGTGTGCACCCTGTTTATGGGGCCTTGTGAACGCAAAGCTTATCCACACGGCAATGTCACCCATATTAACTTTCACTTTTCAAACATTGATGCCCTGATGAGTCGACTGGCACCCAATGTGATGGCGGTTGAAGTAACGCCTCCCAATGCCGAAGGCTATATGAGCCTCGGAGCCTGTGGTGGTGTGGGTAATTATGAAGCACTGAAACATGCCAAAACCATTATTGCGGTTGTGAATAACCAGCAGCCTTTTATTGGCCCGGAAGAAAATATGATTCACGTCGACGACGTCAGTTGGATCACCGAAGGCCACCACCCGATTGCCGCACCTGCCGCAGAGGCTCCGTCTGAGCTGGAAGTGGCCATTGCCAAGCATGTTAGCCCGCTGGTTAACGATGGCTCAACCATTCAGATTGGCATCGGCACCATTGCCAATGCCATTGGCAACGAATTACTCGACAAAAAAGATCTGGGGATTCACTCGGAGATGTTTACCGAGTCGATGTTTGAACTCTGCAAAGCCGGCGTGATTACCGGTGCGCGTAAAAACTATAAGCCCAATAGCATTGTCGCGGGCTTTGCTGCAGGCTCACAAGAGCTGATTGATTATGTTAATAACAACCCCAACATCGAAATGCGCAACATCAAAGATGTGGTTGACCCAGTCGAAGTTGGCAAAAACGATAATTTTGTTGGCATTAATTCCTGCCTGATGACTGATCTGACCGGCCAGGTTGCTTCAGAAGGAATTGGTTTTCAGCAGATATCCGGCTCAGGTGGACAACTGGACTTTGTTCGTGGTTCTCACTTGTCGAACAATGGTTTGAATATTCTGGTACTGGCTTCAACTTTTAAAGGCAAAACAGGCGTTGAGTCCACCATTCGCCTGTCACTACCAACCGGCACAACCGTTACCACACCTCGTAATGATGTGATGGTGATTGTTACTGAACATGGTGTTGCCGATTTGCGTGGCCTGACCGTACCGCAGCGCGTTAAGGCATTAACGGCTATTGCTCATCCGGATTTCCGCGACGAGTTATATCAGGGTGCGATTGAATCCGGGCTGATCGGAGGCTGATCAGGCACCAACAGAAGGTTCCTCTGAAACTACTGTTTGCTGGCTCCGAATGTGGAAAAAATCACCTTCCCCGGAGCCAGCAGCACCCAAATCAAGCCCAGCGCCGATAACGCGTGTAATAACATCATCTGGAGCTTCCACCAGGGCATCAGAGCAAAGTACATCACCGACATCAGCAACATAATCAGCAGTAATTGCTGCGGTAACTGCCGCCAGTTAAAGGCTTTTTGCACAAAAATCGCAAGCAACATCAATAATCCACACACAATGCCGATTCCGACACTTGTGTGCACAACATCTATTCCGTGATATGGGAAATACCCGCTTTTTTCCAGCACGGGCCGTAAAATATAGGCATTTGTCCAGATACAACCCAGCCAGAAGGTACGAAATAACATTAAATATTGTCGCAACATGACCGACGCCCGTCCTTGTTATCCACAATCCTCAGCATATACCAATTCAGCGGTTGGAAGCCCGGGCCGTTCCGGTGATAATAGATGGCATTCAACCTGCAATCCCCGCTAGCACGGAGTGACTGCAATCATAAAAAGCGATAACAAAGGTTTCATCAGATATGTCGAATGTTGTTATTTCCGGCACCGGTTTGTTTGTTCCACCACACACCATCAGCAATGACGAGCTGGTTGCTGCTTTCAATCAGTATGTCGATAAGTTTAATGCCGAGAACGCAGCAGCGATTGACGCAGGCGAAGTAACCGCTTTAGAACATTCCAGCAGTGAATTTATTGAAAAAGCATCGGGTATTAAATCCCGCTATGTGATGTACAAGGATGGTCTGATAAATCCAGACATCATGCACCCGGTGTTCCCGATGACCACCGAAGGCAATACCCCGGAGCTGGTACAAATGGGTCTGGCTGCCGCCAAAGACGCTATGGCGCAAGCCGGTAAAACCGCAGCCGATATTGATATGGTGGTGGTTTCCAGCACCTATCGTCAGCGTGACTTCCCGGGCATGTCGATTGAAATTCAGCGCGACCTTGGCATTAAAGGCAGTGCTTACGACATGGCACTGGCCTGCTCTTCTGCCACTTTTGGTCTGATCAACTCATTTACCGCATTAAAAGCCGGAACCGCTAAGTGTGTGTTATTTGTGAATCCGGAATTCACCACCCCAGGGTTGGACTTTAAAGACCGCGACAGTCACTTTATTTTTGGTGATGTCGCCACTGCCGCTATCTTAGAGCTGGAAGAAACCGCAACTTCGGATCATATCTTCCGTATTCTGAATACCAAACAGTTTACTGACTACTCCGACAACATCCGCTGCGATGCTTCTTACACGGATTATTGTTTTGATGAAGTGCCAGATAATCGCTATGCCTTTAAACAGCATGGCCGTAAGGTATTTAAGGAACTGCTGCCACTGGTCACCAACTTTATCACCGAACAACTGGATGATAATCAGCTGCAAGCAACTGACCTGAAACGCATGTGGTTACATCAGGCCAATATCAATATGAACAATTTTGCGGTGAAAAAATTACTGGGCCGTATGCCAACCCAGGAAGAAGCACCGGTTGTACTGGATGAGTTCGCCAACACCGCCTCTTCCGGCTCAGTACTGGCCTTCCATAAATTTAAGGACGATTTCCAGGCCGGTGACAAAGGTCTGATCTGCTCCTTTGGTGCCGGTTACTCCATTGGCTCGCTGCTGGTCGAAAAAGTCGCCAGTTAAGCTTCTTAAAGCCGCTAGCTAAGCCTCTCTGAGCCGCTAGTGCCAGAATCACCCTGATGATGAAATCAAGGTGATTCTGCGCCGCTTCTCCCCGCCTGTTTTATTTGTGCCTTTTTTTCAAAAAACCTTCATTAGCCTAATCGGCTTCTCTGTGTCAGTGTTCTCTCTATCGGTCTGACGACCACCCTGTTTTATTGAAATGAGGAACCTCTGATGTCCCAACCCAGCTCCTTCGAGCGTGACCAGTTGTTAGCTTGTGGTCATGGAGAATTATTTGGTGAAGGCAATGCCCGCCTGCCACTGCCGAATATGTTAATGATGGACCGTATTGTTCATATCAGTTCCGAAGGTGGTGCTTACGGCAAAGGTGAAATTGTCGCCGAACTGGATATCGACCCATCCCTGTGGTTCTTTGACTGTCACTTCGAAGGTGATCCGGTGATGCCGGGCTGCTTAGGTCTGGATGCTATGTGGCAATTGGTTGGCTTCTTCCTTGGCTGGCGCGGCAACCCGGGCCGTGGTCGTGCACTGGGCTGTGGTGAAGTGAAATTCCGTGGTCAGGTACTGCCTACCGCTAAAAAAGTGACCTACCGTATCGACGTAAAACGCGTGATGGAACAAAAACTGGTGATGGGCATTGCCGATGCCCGCATGGAAGTCGATGGCCGTGAAATTTATCACGCTAAAGATTTGCGGGTTGGTTTGTTTACCTCAACCGCGGATTTCTAAGCGACAATAAAAAGCTGCAATAAAAAAGGCGCATTTCGATGAAATGCGCCAAACTCATATCAAAGCAGGTATCAGGTGAATACCGCCCTGACATCAGGGAAGGTAAGAAACGACCTGTTATGCAGCAACTCAAACTGCATCAGATATTACAGATCCTTGATCTGTTTAACTGTGGTCTTGGTATCTCGTACCGCATTAGCAATCATGCGGAAGTTCACCAGAGACGCCTCATAGGCATTGAGACCCGGCAGAATAGCGCCAGCGGTTGCATCCGAAACAACCTGCACCTCAAAGCCCTGCTCCATCAGCTCACGCAGGTGAGACTCGGTACACAAGTTAGAAGACATCCCCGCCAGAATGACCTTATCGATATTACGCTTACGCAGCTGCAACACCAGGTCGTTGGTTTCCGGGCCGTACACTTTATGCGGGTTGGTAACGATGGTTTTACCGTCGTTGATCAGTGGCTTGTAACGCTCCAGCCAGTCAGCACCTGACTTGTTAAAGCCCGCTAACGACAGCGGATCTTCACGATCAAACATCTTGATGCTATGCATTAATACTTCCAGAGAACCTTCATGCTCCCATTCATGGTCATGCGGATAGTAGTAGTGAGGTGACACAAAAACCGGCAAACCTTCTGCTTTAGCGGCCTTCATCAGGCTTTCAATGTTTTCAACCGTGTTGTTCTCAGTCACACTTTTGCCAACCACACCCCAGGTCACACCATCCGGGCTCAGGAAGTCATTTTGTGGGTCAGTAATCACCACTGCGGTATTGCCTTTGCTGAACTCAACACCCGGATCTGGCAGGCCATCCGCTACGGCATTACCGGCAACGGCAGCAACCATGCCCAGAGACAAACATAATTTTTTGATGGAAAACTTCATGGGTCAAACCTCGCTATGAACGTTTTGTGTTACGAGGCTAATTATCGTCAACACAATGAAACTTTCAGTGCGTAAAAGTCTCAAATAAGTGCTCCATCGTCTTTTTTGAGGGTAAAAATGGATATTTTAAGTTCTATCCTGCGTCATATTCATCTGCGCGGCAGTGTCTACTTTAATTCCTGCTTCTGCTCCCCCTGGGGACTGGATATTGATCAGGATCTGCGTGCCTCTTTTCATATTATCGAGCGTGGCCAGTGTTGGTTACAGCTGAACGATCAGGAGCCACTGTCTCTGGTCACCGGCGATATTGTTATTTTGCCTCACGGCAGTCAGCACCAGATTTTTGATCAGCACAACAGCGCGCGACTGCCCGGAGCGGATACGGTGAAGCGTATTATCCATGGTGACAATCCATTCACCGGTGAGCAGGAACACTTCAATATTGTTTGTGGTTACTTCGAGTACGACCGCGATATTCAGAATCAATTTATTAATTCCTTGCCGGAAGTGATCCATATCACTCAGCAACAGCGCCTGCAGTTCCGGTTTTTGCACAGCGCACTGGAAATGATTACCGTCGAAAGTGCATCACAGCTACCCGGCAATGAATTACTGCAGGACAAAATTACCGAATTATTATTTATTCAGGTGATGCGCACCTTTATTCAGTTAAATCCACAGCAAAACAGTTTTATCGCTGCTCTCAATGACCGCCATATTTCCATTGCTCTGGGGCTAATGCATAGCCAGCCTGAAGCCCCCTGGAGCCTGAACGAACTGGCGAATCAAGCTGGTATGTCACGCTCCCGTTTTGCTCAGCACTTTCATGATCTGGTCGGCACCACTGCTATGCGCTATTTATTGTCTTGTCGTATGCAGCGCGCCAAACAATACATTCTGGAGACCAATATCCCGGTGAATAATCTGGCAGAACTGGTGGGTTATGCTTCTGACAGTGCCTTTAAAAAAGCATTTAAGCAGTTTTTTGGTCACACTCCGGCCTACTTCCGTAAGCAGGCAACAGCGGAATAACCGGCAAGTGAAAGAATGTCATCAAACAATGGCCACTTAAGGCGCCGGTTTTCACTAAATTAATAGTCTTATTGCGTCAGTCCGATTAAAATCGCCGCGTTCAATGATCCGAGGCGAATATGGCGCAAATCATTCAAACTGAAATGACCGAACTGGTCACTCCCGGACAAGCTAATTTTTCCGGAAAAATGCACGGTGGCGAATTATTAAAGCTGCTCGATAAAGTGGCTTATACCTGTGCGATGCGGTATTCCGGCCACTACGCGGTTACCCTGTCGGTTGATAACGTTTTCTTTAAACAGCCTATTTATATCGGTGAACTGGTCACCTGCCTGGCGACCATTAATTACACCGGCCGCACCTCGATGGAAATTGGCATCAAAGTTATTTCTGAAAACATTCAGGAAAAAACCGTACGCCACACACACACCTGTTATTTCACCATGGTAGCCATGGGTGAAGATAACAAACCCACTCCGGTACCACAGCTGGAATTAACCGACGAAGTACAGCAGCGACGCTGGAATAAAGCGGAAAAACGCCGTCAGGCGCGCTTTAAACTGCAGGAAATGATGAAACAGATTGAGCAGGAAGATAGCGAAGAAGACCTGCAGGATCTGCCGGCTATTGCTTGTCCCTGAGTAGGGTTCTGCAAATCGCTTGCATAAAAAAATCCCGTTATGCCAAAACATAACGGGATTTTTTTTATGCTGTAGAGCAGCGTGGTTAATTACAGATGTTTAACCTGGTCGATCTCGTATTCAACCGCACCAGCCGGAACCTGAACCACAGCTACATCACCTTCCTCTTTACCAATTAACGCGCGCGCAATCGGTGAAGACACGGAGATTTTGTTCTGTTTAATATCGGCCTCATCGTCACCTACGATCTGGTAGGTCACTTCCTCATCCGTATCGAGGTTGATCAGGCTGACGGTTGTACCAAACAGCACCTTACCCGAGTGTGGGATATTTTTAATGTCGATAACCTGTGAATTCGACAGCTTACCTTCAATATCCTGAATACGGCCTTCAATAAAACCCTGTTGTTCACGCGCGGCGTGGTATTCAGCATTCTCTTTTAAGTCACCGTGTTCACGGGCTTCTGCGATATCCGCAATAACTTTTGGACGAGCGACGGTTTTTAATTCCGTCAGCTCAGCCTGCAAAGCCGCCTCACCTTCTACGGTCATCGGGTACTTTTGCATTGTTTTCTCCTTGAAACGCGACTATTTGATAGTCGCGTGTAACTCTTGTAAACGATGAACGTCTTTCAGACCTTCCGAGCGCAGACCTTCAACAACCGCTTCTGCACCCGCCAGTGTGGTGGTGTAGTAAACTTTATGCTGCAGTGCACTGCG
This sequence comes from Bacterioplanoides sp., assembly GCF_965226395.1. Lineage (GTDB taxonomy): Bacteria > Pseudomonadota > Gammaproteobacteria > Pseudomonadales > Oceanobacteraceae > Bacterioplanoides. Next base: position 1,054,515 of record NZ_OZ245358.1, read on the forward strand.
ACGAATGTCGGCAGAGTCGGCGATCGCCTGAGCACCTTCAGTGGTGTTCACGATCAGCGCAATTTCATCGTTCTTAATCATATCAACGATATGTGGGCGGCCTTCAGTGACTTTATTCACACGCTCAACGTCAATACCGGAATCTTGCAGTAACTGACAAGTTCCCGCGGTTGAAACCAGCTTAAAGCCACATTCAACCAGACCTTTGGCCACGGCAACGACGCCGTCTTTATCGGCATCACGTACCGATACAAAGGCAGTACCGGAATCCGGGATCTGCGCGCTGGCACCCAGCTGTGCTTTAAAGAAAGCTTCGCCGAAGGTTTTACCGGCACCCATCACCTCACCGGTGGATTTCATTTCAGGGCCTAAGATCGGATCAACGCCCTGGAACTTGTTGAACGGGAAGACCGCTTCTTTCACCGAGTAATACGGTGGAATAATTTCGGCAGTGAAGCCCAGTTCAGCCAGTGTTTTACCAGACATCACCTTAGCCGCAATCGCAGCCAGAGAGGTGCCGATACACTTAGATACGAACGGTACGGTACGGGAAGCACGAGGGTTCACCTCGATCACGTAGATTTCACCATCCTGATACGCCAGCTGGGTGTTCATCAAACCAACAACTCCCAGTTCCAGTGCCATCTTCTTCACTTGCTCACGCATCTCATTCTGAACGTCTTCGCTCAGGCTGTACGGTGGCAGAGAACAGGCCGAGTCACCGGAGTGAATACCCGCTTGTTCGATGTGCTGCATGATAGCGCCGATAACAACCTGCTCACCATCACAAACGGCGTCAATGTCGACCTCAATCGCGCGGTTCAGGAAGTAGTCCAGCAGAACCGGTGAATCGTTAGACACCTGTACCGCTTCACGCATGTAGCGACGCAGAGATTCTTCGTTGTTAACGATCTCCATCGCCCGGCCACCCAGTACGTAGGAAGGACGTACCACCAGCGGGTAACCAATTTCGTTGGCTTTCACCACGGCTTCTTCAGCCGAAGTAACCGTTGCGTTCACCGGCTGCTTCAGACCCAGGCGCTGGATCATTTGCTGGAAGCGCTCACGGTCTTCAGCACGGTCAATGGCTTCTGGCGAGGTACCAATAATGGGTACGCCAGCCGCTTCTAATTCGTTCGCCAGTTTCAGCGGTGTTTGACCACCGTACTGAACGATCACACCTTTTGGCTGTTCTTTATCACAAATCTCTAATACATCTTCCAGTGTCAGAGGCTCGAAGAACAGACGGTCGGAGGTGTCGTAGTCGGTCGAAACGGTTTCAGGGTTACAGTTCACCATAATGGCTTCGTAACCTTCTTCTTTCGCCGCCAATGCTGCATGTACACAGCAGTAGTCGAACTCAATACCCTGACCAATACGGTTCGGACCACCACCCAGAACGATGATTTTTTCACGATCGGTTGGGTTCGCTTCACACTCTTCTTCGTACGTGGAGTACATGTACGCGGTGTCGGTAGCGAATTCAGCCGCACAGGTATCAACGCGCTTATACACTGGGCGAATACCCAGCTTCTGACGTTGCTTACGGAACGCTTTTTCAGACACACCCAGCAGCTCAGCCAGACGCGCATCGGAGAAACCTTTACGCTTCAGACGGAAAATCGCATCGGCATCCAGCGCGCTCAGGCTGCTTTCTGCTACATTCGCTTCGTCTTTAATGATGTCTTCGATCTGTACCAGGAACCACGGATCAATACCGGAGTATTGGTAAATTTCATCCACACTCAGGCCAATACGGAAGGCGTCGCCCACGTACCAGATACGATCCGCTCCCGGGGTGTTCAGTTCAGCAATGATTTTTTCACGCGAACCTTCGGCCTGCAGATCCACTTTCGGATCAAAACCGTTAGCGCCAACTTCCAGGCCACGCAGCGCTTTCTGCATGGATTCCTGCTGCGTACGGCCAATCGCCATCACCTCACCCACGGATTTCATTTGCGTGGTCAGACGACCGTCCGCTTGTGGGAATTTTTCGAAGGTGAAACGAGGAATCTTAGTCACAACATAGTCGATGGACGGCTCAAATGACGCTGGAGTCGCACCACCGGTGATGTCGTTTTGTAATTCGTCCAGGGTGTAACCAATCGCCAGCTTGGCGGCTACTTTGGCAATCGGGAAACCGGTTGCTTTAGAAGCCAGTGCTGAAGAACGAGAAACACGCGGGTTCATCTCGATCACCACCATACGACCGGTTTTTGGATCCAGACCAAACTGAACGTTAGAACCACCGGTTTCGACACCAATCTCACGCAGTACCGCCAGAGAGGCATCACGCATGATTTGGTATTCTTTATCGGTCAGGGTCTGAGCCGGAGCGACGGTGATGGAGTCGCCGGTGTGAACACCCATGGCGTCGAAGTTTTCGATCGAACAGATGATGATGCAGTTGTCGTTTTTATCACGAACCACTTCCATCTCGTACTCTTTCCAACCGATCAGGGATTCGTCGATCAGCAGCTCGCTGGTTGGCGACAAGTCCAGACCACGAGTACAGATTTCTTCGAACTCTTCTTTGTTATACGCGATACCACCACCGGTACCACCCATGGTGAAAGACGGACGAATAATACAAGGGAAACCTAAGTCCTTCTGAACTTCACGGGCTTCTTCCATGCTGTGAGCGATACCCGCTTTCGGGCATTCCAGACCAATCTTTTTCATTGCCTGGTCGAAACGGTTACGGTCTTCGGCTTTATCAATAACGTCGGCGTTAGCACCAATCATTTCAACGCCGTACTTTTCCAGTACGCCAGCAGATTCCAGACCCAATGCACAGTTCAGTGCGGTCTGACCACCCATGGTTGGCAGCAGCGCATCCGGGCGCTCTTTTTCGATGATCTTAGCAACCGCTTCTACCGTGATTGGCTCGATGTAAGTGGCATCGGCCATGGACGGGTCGGTCATAATGGTGGCTGGGTTAGAGTTCACCAGAATGACACGAAAACCCTCTTCACGCAGGGCTTTACAAGCCTGTGCGCCAGAGTAGTCGAATTCACAGGCCTGACCGATCACGATCGGACCAGCACCAATAATTAAGATACTTTTAAGGTCGGTACGTTTTGGCATGTCTCAGGCTCTCTTAAGCGTTGGCTTTTTCAATCAGTTCGATGAAGTGGTCGAATAACGGCGCTACATCGTGTGGGCCCGGGCTCGCTTCAGGGTGTCCCTGGAAGCTGAACGCTGGCTTATCAGTGCGGGCGATGCCCTGCAGTGTGCCGTCGAACAGAGACTTATGAGTCGCCTTCAGGTTAGCCGGTAACGTTGCTTCATCAACGGCAAAACCGTGGTTCTGGGAAGTGATCATCACCACCTTGCTATCCAGATCCTGTACCGGGTGGTTAGCGCCGTGGTGGCCATGAGGCATCTTCACGGTTTGTGCGCCAGACGCCAGAGCCAGCAACTGGTGACCTAAACAGATACCAAACACCGGAATGTCGGTTTCCAGAATTTCTTTAATCGCTTCGATGGCATAAGTACATGGCTCAGGGTCACCCGGGCCATTGGACAGGAAAATACCATCCGGATTCATTGCCAGCACCTCAGATGCAGGCGTCTGAGCAGGCACTACGGTCAGTTCACAACCGCGCTCAGCCAGCATGCGCAGAATGTTACGTTTAACACCGAAGTCATAAGCTACAACTTTGAATTTTGCGTCTTTTACCTGAGCGTAACCTTCGCCCAGCGTCCAGTCCGCTTCAGTCCACGGATAGGCGCTGTCGGTGGTCACTTCTTTCGCCAGATCCATGCCTTTCAGGCCCGGGAAAGATTTCGCTTCAGCAATGGCTTTAGCGATGCTTTCTTCAGATTTGGCATCTTCAGCAGCCATGATGCAGCCGTTCAGTGAGCCTTTTTCACGCAGAATACGAGTCAGGCGGCGAGTATCAATATCGGCAATACCGAGAATATTGTGCTCTTTCAGGTATTCATCCAGCGCTTTTTCGCTGCGGAAGTTAGAAGCGATCAAGGGCAGATCACGAATCACCAGTCCTTTGGCAAAAATACCGCGAGATTCTTCATCTTCGCTGTTCACACCGTAGTTGCCGATGTGTGGGTAAGTCAGTGTAACAATCTGGTTGGCATAGGATGGGTCAGTCAGGATCTCCTGATAACCGGTCATGGAGGTGTTAAACACCACCTCTCCTACAGACAGACCTTCAGCACCAATAGCGGTGCCTTTGAAGATACTGCCGTCCTCAAGAGCTAGAATGGCTGGCGTAGACAAGGCTCAAATCCCCGAAGTAAGAACAATCTGGCGACACGGGTAACGCAAAAAGTACAAGCTCAAGTCGCAAAAAAGCGGGATGGAACCCAGAAGGCTTCATCCCGCTTTTTTGACTAAATTCTGATCTGTACGGCTACTCTTTTAATGGTAGTTGCGTTACATGCTTAAACTAACACTAAAGGATACTGAAAACAGGGACTTATGTCCATATCCGGTTAGCATTCTGTTCTCTGCAATCAGCTGGCCTCGAATTCGTTACAGACCACCTTCTGACGGCTGGTTTGTAAAATAACGAAAAACATCAAATAAAAACTGAACCTTTATTCAAGATTGCAGGCTATTAAATACATTCATCAATAACTAAATCGATTGTCTAAAAAGATAAAATTATAAATAAGAATAATAGCTGATATATCTATCATATATCTGTGACTTAAATTAAATAACAACTAACTTATCAATTAACAAAAGTGCGGGCGTGATTTTCGGCTGAAATCTAATTTTCTATATAAAACAGACACTTAAAACAAAGCCGATTTATTAGACAAAAACCCCTAGTTACGCGGATTTACATCCGGTAACATACATTTTGATACTCAAAAGTACTTCATTAGTTTCTCAATACCGTTTTAATTAGAACAGTATTGAGAAGTTAAACACTGTGTTAAGCCAATACAGTTAACTATCTCAGTAAAATGAGAAGATAAATAAAACTCATTCAAAATTAATAATATTAAAAGAAATATAATCACAGAACAGAGGTCGAAATTATGCCAGTAGCCGTTGATGGTCGTCGTCGTCTACAGCCAGAAGAGCGCAGACGTTTGCTATTAACCTATGCCGTTGAAGTTTTTGCACTTCGGGGGATTGGGCGCGGTGGGCATACGGAAATTGCCGAAATGGGCGGTGTATCCGTCGCAACCGTTTTTAACTATTTTAAAACTCGCGAGGCCCTGGTTGAGGCCGTACTGGAGGATGTTGAGCGGTTTATGATCTCTTTAGCAGAAGAGGTTTACGCTCGGGAAGAAAATCCGGTACACGCGATTCGTGCACACATCAAAGCCTTTCTGAATGCCTGCGAAGAACATCCTTCCTACGTCAAAGTCTGGCTGGAATGGAGTGCTTCAGTACGTGAAGAGACCTGGCCGTCGTATCTGGAATTCCAGAACCGGCTGCTGGATATGATTGCTAAGCAAGTCGAGAAAGGGGTGAAAAGTGGTTCGATGGAATCCGGTTTAGCACCTAAAGAGCGGGCTCGCTGGGCACTGGGTAATGCTCAGATGCTGGTGTCTATGGTGTTTGATCCAAACGGCAAACCACGCGGTATGGAAAAAATGGTCGAACGTGGCTTCGACCATATCCTGGGCATGAAGGGCTAATAGCCACCTCTTCGTCCACCTGCTACAGAACTAATACTTCTGAACAACAAAAAGGCCGAAACGGAATTTCCGCTTCGCCTTTTTGTTAGGGCCTGTTAACAAGACCCTGACAATGAACATTCAGATCAGAAGCCCAGCACATCCTGCATATCGTACAAACCGTGTGTTTGCTCGTGAATCCACTTAGCACTGCGTACCGCGCCTTTGGCAAAGGTCATACGACTTTGAGCTTTATGCGTTACTTCAACACGCTCACCGTCGGCAGCAAACATCACTGTGTGATCACCAACCACGTCACCACCTCGAATGGTCTCAAAACCAATTTGCTTGTGTGGGCGTGCACCGGTTTGACCTTCACGACCGTAACAAGCGACTTCGTTTAAATCCCAACCCATGGTTTCAGCAACGACTTCACCCATGCGCAGCGCGGTACCGGAAGGTGCATCCACTTTATGTTTGTGGTGCATTTCGATCACTTCGATGTCACTGTCGTCGCCCATCACTTTGGCGGCCATACGCAGCAGGTTCAGACACAGGTTAACGCCTACGGAATAGTTCGGCGCAAACACGATGCCCATGTCGTTCGACGCTTGTTGCAAACGAACTTTCTGTTCATCGGTCAGGCCTGTAGTACCAATCACGATGCTTTTGCCATGAGTACGACACAACTCAACATTAGCCATGGTGGCTTCCGGCGCAGTGAAATCGATCAGCACATCAAAGTCGTTAATCACCGCTTCCAGACTGGTGGCGGTTTTCACGCCCATTTCCTTACCCAATCCTGCTAGGCTACCTGCGTCGATGCCCGCCATCGGATCATCGGCCAATACAATCGTTGCACCCAGTTGTGCTTTTTCATCAGCGGCAACCGCTTCGATTAAAACACGGCCCATACGGCCAGCCGCTCCGGTAATAGCAATGCGAGTCATGGTGTTTCCTGAGAATTAGATAAAGATGATGACGTGGGATTATAAAGGCTTTGGAGGTGAAAGCGAATCGACTTAAGCAAGAACTACTCACGTCTACACTGGCAAGAGTGACGAGTTTGTAGCAAAATTATTAGCTGTGAGCTGTAGAGCCAACAGATAGAATTGGCGTGCCTAAGCACATGGATGAAAAGATCGAATTTGATGGTTACTTCTAGTATTACTCGAGTAAACCCCAAAGGATTTCTTTATCAATTCTACCTCACCAAAGCCTCAACATAATAAGATACGATGATATTATTTTAAAATAGGGAATATCAAATGATACAAAGATTTTTAATTGCGATTTTTTTGATTATGTTATCAAATGCTCACGCTGGTGGTGCAAAATCAGGAAAAGTTATAGCAATAAACACTGACTCTCGTAGTGCTCACAGTCATAACCATAAACATTTATTTGTTATGTTTTCAGATTCAACAGATAGATATTACTTAGACCTAGACGGCCCATCAGGAAGTGTAAACACATCAATGCTCTTAATGGCTTTTTCAAGCAATCAAGATGTTTACATCCAGTGGGAAGATGTTGTCTTATCACCAGGGTTCAACAAAAAAATAACTTTCGTTGCAATTGGAAATGACTGGCCCTGGCCTGCAAATTAAGAAATAAAAATATCTTCAAGCAGATCGATAAAACTGATTTCTTTATCTTAAAAAAAGAAATCAGTTTTATCGCCAAACAAAATAGTAATTACATTTCTTCGAAGAAACGTTTCGCTCGCTCAAAGAAACTCTTATTTTGTGGTGAATGTTTTTCGCCCGCTTTTTCACCGTTCAAAGAAGCCTGGAATTGTTGCAGCAATTCTTTCTGTTCTTTGGTCAGGTTTACCGGCGTTTCTACCTGCACACGGCACAGCAGATCACCCGGAGCACCACCGCGCACCGGTACTACACCTTTGCCACGCAGGCGGAATAATTTACCACTTTGAGTTTCGGCAGGAATCTTCAGCTTAACGCGGCCATCCAACGTTGGTACCTCCAACTCGCCACCCAAGGCAGCATCCACAATGCTGATAGGCACATCGCAATACAGGTTACGGCCATCGCGGTGGAATAACTCGTGCTCACGCACACTTACCTGAACGTATAAGTCGCCCGCTGGGCCACCCATGGCACCCGCTTCACCTTCACCGGATAAGCGAACGCGATCGCCGGTATCCACACCCGGTGGAATTTTCACTGACAGAGTTTTAGTTTCTTCTTTAACACCACGGCCATGACAGCTATTACATGGATCATCGATCATGGTGCCCTGACCACGACAGGTCGGACAAGTTTGCTGTACCGAGAAGAAGCCCTGTTGCATACGCACCTGGCCTTGTCCATGACAGGTAGAACAGGTTTTAGGCTTAGTGCCTTCTTTGGCACCGGAACCATCACAGGTGTCGCAGGTTGTTAACGTAGGAACGCGGATTTTCTTTTCAACACCACGCACCGCTTCTTCCAGCGATAATTCCATGGTGTAACGTAAATCGGAGCCACGTTGTGGGCCACCACGGCTGCGGCCACCACCGCCTCCGCCGCCAAAAATATCGCCGAACACATCGCCGAAAATATCACTAAAGCCACCAGCACCGCCGCCACCAAAGCCGCCAGCCTGACCATCCACACCCGCATGACCATATTGGTCATAGGCGGCACGCTTCTGCTCATCGCCTAAGATTTCGTAAGCTTCCGTCGCTTCTTTGAACTTGGCTTCGGCATCAGCATCATCCGGGTTACGGTCCGGGTGATATTTCATCGCAATTTTACGATACGCTTTTTTCAGCTCTTTTTTATCGACGCCTTTGGCTACACCAAGTACTTCGTAATAATCTCGTTTCGACATGATTTTGCTCGTTTTAATGGCAAAAAAACGCGGGTAGTTTTCTAACCGCGTTTTGTTTGAAGATCAGTCACATTATTTTTCTGTCACACCCATTTCACGGAGCGTCCCTGCATCCTGAGATGGGAACGCCCGAGTCCATCGGGCTGTTTTCGAAAAACAATCTGACTAATCTTCTTTATCCGAAACCGCTACTTTAACAAACAGCGATTGAGGAGTTATCAAGAAATGGTCGGGGGTGTTTTCATAAAGCAGTGACAGGATGTCACGGTAGCGCGGCAGGGCCAGGGATGGCCCTTCGGCGCGGCGGCTTGAAAACACCGCCGACTATTTCTCAGTATTAAGCGTTGAACGCTTACTTGTCTTTTACTTCTTCAAACTCAGCATCAACAACGTCGTCGTCCTGACCACCTTGCTGTGCACCGGCATCCGCAGCGCCTTCTGCACCTTGCTGTGCCTGAGCCTGCTCAGCGTACATCTTCTGTGCCAGAGAGCTGGATGCTTCAGTCAGCGCGTTAGTCTTCGCTTCGATATCGGCTTTGTCATCGCCTTTTACCGCTTCTTCAAGATCAGCAACGGCTTTTTCGATCGCAGTTTTCTCTTCTTCAGTCGCCTTATCACCGGCTTCTTCCAGAGTTTTCTTAGTCGCGTGGATCAGGCCATCGGCTGTGTTACGAACCTGAATCAGCTCTTCGAACTGCTTATCGGCTTCAGCATTCGCTTCTGCGTCAGCAACCATCTTCTCGATCTCGTCATCGCTCAGACCAGAAGACGCTTTAATCACGATGGACTGCTCTTTACCAGTTGCCTTGTCTTTCGCACTTACGTTCAGAATACCGTTGGCATCAATGTCGAAGGTCACTTCAATCTGAGGCACACCACGTGGAGCCGGTGGAATATCAGACAGATCGAAACGACCCAGAGATTTGTTTTGTGCCGCTTGCTTACGCTCACCCTGTACCACGTGAATGGTTACTGCAGGCTGGTTGTCATCAGCGGTTGAGAACACCTGAGATTTCTTGGAAGGAATCGTGGTGTTTTTCTCGATAACCGCAGTCGCAACGCCACCCATGGTTTCGATACCCAGAGTCAGAGGAGTCACGTCCAGCAGCAGTACGTCTTTCACGTCACCGGCCAGTACCGCACCCTGAATCGATGCACCAACGGCAACCGCTTCATCCGGGTTAACGTCTTTACGTGGCTCTTTACCGAAGAACTCAGCTACTTTTTCCTGAACCAGTGGCATACGGGTCTGACCACCAACCAGGATCACTTCGTCGATTTCGCTGGAAGACAGATCCGCGTCTTGCAGAGCAATACGACATGGCTCCAGAGAACGAGCAACCAGATCTTCAACCAGAGATTCCAGCTTGGCGCGAGTCACTTTTACGTTTAAGTGCTTAGGACCGGTCGCATCAGCAGTGATGTACGGCAGGTTTACGTCAGTTTGTTGCGCAGAGGACAGCTCAACTTTTGCTTTTTCAGCCGCTTCTTTCAGGCGTTGCAGTGCCAGTGGATCGTTGTGCAGATCGATGCCACTTTCTTTCTTAAATTCGTCAGCCAGATACTCGATCATGGCCATATCGAAGTCTTCACCACCCAGGAAGGTATCACCGTTGGTGGCCAGTACTTCGAATTGCTTCTCGCCGTCTACGTCAGCCACTTCAATGATGGAGATATCGAACGTACCGCCACCTAAGTCGTATACCGCGATGGTGCGGTCGCCGCCTTCTTTGTCGATGCCGTAAGCCAATGCCGCAGCGGTTGGCTCGTTGATGATACGCTTAACTTCTAAGCCCGCGATTTTACCCGCATCTTTAGTTGCCTGACGCTGAGAGTCGTTGAAGTAAGCAGGAACAGTAATAACTGCTTCAGTTACTTCTTCACCCAGGAAATCTTCTGCGGTTTTCTTCATCTTTTTCAGAACTTCAGCAGAAACCTGTGGTGGTGCAAACTTGTCGTCTTTTACCGATACCCATGCATCGCCATTGTCCGCTTCGATGATTTTGTACGGAACCATGGAGATGTCTTTCTGAACCACGTCATCTTTAAAACGACGACCAATCAGACGCTTAATTGCGAACAGGGTGTTGTCTGGGTTAGTTACCGCCTGACGCTTAGCCGGCTGGCCTACTAAGGTTTCGCCATCGGTGTAAGCAATGATGGAAGGGGTAGTACGATCGCCTTCTGCGTTCTCAACAACTTTTGACTTTTCGCCATCCAGAACGGCCACACAAGAGTTAGTGGTGCCCAGGTCGATACCAATAATTTTACCCATAATCGTGATCTCCAACGTTGGGCGGCTCTGGCCGCCTCAAAAAATTATTAACAATAGATTTTGTATTGATTTCTATATAAGTCCGCTCGCTCGCCTTTCAAGGCTGGGCGGATAAAAAATTACGCGTTTTCGTCGATCTGAGGCGCACCCTTGCTCACCATCACCATGGCCGGACGCAACAGACGACCTTGCAAGGTATAACCCTTCTGCATCACGGCAATCACAGTGTTAGGCGCAGCTTCGGCGCTCTCAATCATCGACATTGCCTGGTGCAATTCCGGGTTAAAGGTTTCACCCATCGGATCAACGGTTTCTACTTTGAATTTCGCAAGACCAGCCGCAAAACCCGTCAGGGTCATTTCCACCCCTTCGCGCAGAGGCTTGGTCGCTTCATCATCACCGGCAGCGGCCAGTGCACGATCCAGGTTGTCTGCCACGCTTAACATTTCGTTAGCGAACTTTTCTACGCCAAACTTGTGTGCTTTTTCCACATCCGCTTCGGCACGACGACGGACGTTCTGCATCTCTGCCTGAACCCGTAACATCTGATCTTTCAGATCCGCAATTTCCTGCTGAGCCGCTTCCAGCAGAGAAGCCAGTGCTTCGTCACCGGTTTGCTCATTGGCGCCTTCTGCCGCTTCTTCACTCACTGCTTCTTCTGCAGTCGCTTCGGTTGCTTCAACCTGCTCTCCAGCTGGCTTCTGGATTTCGTCCTGAATGTTCTGCTCTTCAGACATCAACTTTTCCTCAATCAGGGATCGTTCAATTTGTTTCGATGAAAGGTATATGGGAGCGCCAGAACCGTTTTCAAGGGCTTAAACTCACACAACAGGGTGGAAACTTGATTAAATTCTTGACAGTCAGAGATACTGTACATATAAACACTGTATGCATGATCAGTACAGGAGCTGGGTATGTTGTTACATTTATCTATCCATCAGTTTGCGTTAGTGGATGAACTGGAACTGGAATTCAAACCCGGTATGGCAGTGATTACCGGTGAAACCGGGGCCGGTAAATCGATTCTGCTGGATGCACTGGGGATCGCACTCGGGCAACGAGCAGAAGCCGACAACGTACGCTTTGGTGCCAACAAAGCTGAAGTTAGCGCCAGTTTCACCCCAAACGACAATGCCAGAAGCTGGCTGGAACAACGTGACCTACCCACGGATGATGATCAGATTATCTTGCGCCGTGTAGTGTCCAGTGAAGGCCGTTCACGTGGTTATATCAATGGCCGCCCGGCCTCTGCCAATGATCTCAAAGATCTGGCTCAATGCCTGATTGATGTTCACTCGCAACATGCTCACCAACGCCTGCTGCAAAAAGATACCCCACGACAACTGGTGGATGCTTTTGGCAACCTGCAACAAGATGCCCGCGCCGTTTCTCAGGCATTTAAGCAATGGCAAAAGAATGCGCAACGGTTAAAAACCCTCAGCGAAGAAAGCAGCGAAATACAGGCACAACGCCAGTTGCTGAGTTATCAGGTTGAAGAGTTACGTGAACTGAATCTGAGTGAAACCGAGCTGGATGAGTTAGAAGCCGAACATAAACGATTAGCCAACGCTGAAACCATGTTGCTTAGCGGCCAGCAAGCATTAGCCGCTTGCCTGGGGGATGCCTCTTATTCTGGTACAGAGATGGCTGCAACTCAGCTGGCCTATCAGGCCATGACCTTGTTGAATCAGCTGGATGACAATCACCCAACTCTGCTGGAAGCCAAAGAGCTGTTACAGCAGGCGCATATCCAGCTGGAAGAAGCTGGCTTATCGCTGCAGCGCTATCTGGAACAGGTCGATATTAATCCGCATCGGTTACAGCAGGTAGAAAGTCGCTTAGGTGAAATCTTCTCGGTGGCCCGTAAGCATCAGATACAACCACAACGCTTGTACGCTTACTGGCAGGAACAGGAAGATCAGTTAGCTCAGTTAAATCTGAGCGACGATGATTTATTAGAACTGGAACAGGAAGTGGAACGTCTGCGCGAACACTTCCAACAGCTGGCACAAAAGCTATCCAACAAACGTCAAAAAGCAGCTGCGAAACTGGATAAAGAAGTGGAAGCACACTTTGAGTCACTGGCGTTAGATCGTGCTCGTTTTATGACACAAGTAGAGCCTCTTACCTCAAAAACAGACGAGCCTCGTCAAGCCAACCATCATGGTATCGACCAAATCAGCTTCCACGTACAAACCAACCCGGGCATGCCTTCCGGGCCGTTGGCCAAAGTGGTTTCTGGTGGTGAGCTCTCTCGTATCAGCCTGGCGATTCAGGTAGTGACCGCAGCCACCAGCCAGATTCCAAGTTTAATTTTTGATGAAGTGGATGTTGGTATTGGTGGCGGCACCGCGGAGCGCGTGGGTCGTTTAATGCGCTCCCTCGGAAAACCAAGCAAGGAAGAGGCTGGGCAAGTTATGTGCGTGACCCACCAGCCACAAGTTGCTGCTCAGGCTCACCAGCATTTTCAGGTGAGTAAAATCAGCGGTGATAATTCCACGCACACTCAGATCCGTGAATTGAACAACAAACAACGCTCGGAAGAGTTAGCACGCATGTTAGGCGGTGTGGATATTACTCAACAAACACTGGCGCATGCGCAAGAGATGTTAGATCTGGTGCAATGATTTTTAATACATCTGATCTAATACATTGAACCTAATACATCTGAACTAATACATCTAAACCCTGCGAAAACAAAAAAGCCGGATTCTGACGAATCCGGCTTTTTGGTAATAGCGTATGCTTTGATCGGGCGATTACTTCTTCTTGCCCGGAGGATAGGCTGCGAAGATAGTTTTTAAGGCTTCCTGAATCTGCTCAGTACGCTCCGCCGGGGTACGGCCTTCTTTGATCGTGTCAGAGCCAGCACCACGCCACAATAATTCTTTGCTCTTGGCATCCACAATATCAATGATCAATGTGCCTTCTTTGTATTCATGCACACGGGTGTCAGCCTGTAAGCCTGCACCAAAGCCACGAACTGAATACGGATAGTAGCCAAAGCTGGTGTAGAAAGTATTTACATCGGTTTTATTTTCAACCTTGGTCAGGTAGTTCACCAGAATCTGAGCTTCTGCTGCTGGTACCTTGGTTAAACCGGCTGCGGTTAATTGCTGCTCTAATCCTTCACGAATACGGCGATCGTTTAAACCATCAACATGGTATTTGTGTGAGCCCGTGTCTTTTGTCATTTCCAACCAATTCCACTTGGTCAGCTCGGCAAAGTTTACGTCTTCGTTGTAATCATAATCGGTGCTGATTGAGCTACAGCCTGCTAACAGTAAGATGCCAGCCCATACCATGATGTGTTTTAACATAATATCGTCCTTTATTAATTTGCCAGAAGGCGTTTTGTACACACTCTATCAGTTTCTTTTTGTGGTGCAATTGAGATGTGTTAACAAACATCAAATCTTTTTCAACCGCCCAATTTATCAATCGTCAGAACAAAAAAAGCACACCCTGTTTAAAGCAAGGTGTGCTTTTTTAAACCATTTGGTCGAGCGAAGTAACGCTTACAGCATGGACTTCAGACGCTCGGCAATCAGGGCATCCGCATCTTTCATAATGCCGGAAATCAGTTCTTCACACGTTGGTACGCTATGGATCAGACCAGCCACCATGCCGCAAGACCAGGCACCGGCATCCATATCACCGTCTTTCATCACCCGTGGGTAAACACCCACAACTTCATTGGCGATATCATCAAAGGTCAGATCAGCACCCAGCTCACGCTCTTTCTCCAGCACTTTTTCAACCGCTGGATTGGTTAATACACGCTCGGTGTTACGCAGTGGACGCATCACCAGGCGGGTATCTTTTTCAGTAGCATTCACAATCGCTTGCTTTACATTCTCGTGTACTGGCGCTTCCTGAGTAGCTACAAAACGAGTACCCATGTTGATACCTTCTGCACCCATGGCTAATGCCGCAACCAGAGAACGGGCATCGGCCATACCGCCAGACGCCAGGAATGGAATCTCCAGCTCGTCCGCCGCACGCGGCAACAGAATCATGTTCGGAATATCGTCTTCACCCGGGTGACCACCACACTCAAAACCATCAACCGATACTGCATCACAACCAATCGCTTGTGCTTTCAGCGCGTGTTTTACCGAAGTACATTTGTGAACCACGGTAATACCGGCATCTTTCAGCAACGGCATGTATTTTTCAGGGCTGCGACCAGCGGTTTCAACCACCTTCACACCACCTTTCACAATGGCATCGATATAGCCCGGGTAATCAGGGGTATTAACGGTTGGCAAGAAGGTCAGGTTTACCGCAAATGGCTTGTCGGTCATATCGTTACAACGAGCAATTTCGTTGGCCAGATCCGCCGCCGAACGCTGAGTCAGGCCAGTAATGGTGCCCATACCACCAGCGTTCGATACCGCAGCGGCTAATTCAGCAAAACCCACGTAGTGCATACCACCCTGCATGATTGGGTGCTGAATGCCTAACATTTCTGTAATTTTGGTTTTCATCGTTGTTAATTTCCTTGTTAATCGTATTGAAATTAATCGTGCTTAAATTCGGGTTTACGGCCGTCGATAAATGCCTGAATGCCTTCTTTACCATTCTCCGACATCGCATTGCGCGCCAGTAACATACCTTCGTGATGCAGCTGAGATTCCAGTGATTCATCAAAGCTGCGTGACATTAACTGTTTAACAGCAGCAAACGAGGCCTGAGAGCCCTCGCTGAGTTTTTTGGCCAGCGCATCAACCGTGTTGTCCAGCTCTTCTGCGGCAACAACCTGATTCACCATGCCCCACTCCAGCGCTTTTTCGGCCTTAATGGTCTGGTTGAGCAGAATAAATTCCTGCGCCCGTTTTACTCCGATCGCGCGTGGCAGAAAATAAGTTAAACCACCGTCTGGATTCAGGCCAACACCGGTGTAAGCTGCGGCAAAATAGGCCTTATCGGAAGCAATGGTCAGGTCGCCGAGCAACGCCAGACTCAGGCCAATGCCAGCCGCGGTGCCCTGCACGCTGACAATCACCGGCACCGACATACGTGATAACGCAGAGTAGGCCGAATGCAGACGGTCTGCCAGCTTCTTGATCGCCACATCCAGATGATCGGCATTGGCCTGCATATACGCCAGATCACCACCACCGGAGAACAGCTTGCCATTACCCGACAGCACCACCACGCGTGCCTGCGAGTTCATCATGCATTCACGCACAACATCATCCAGCTCATCGGCCAGCGCCTGATTAAAGGTATTGCCTTCTTTCGGGCGATTCAGGGTAATACGGGCGATGCCCTGATCGAGAGAAAAGGTCAGAAGTTGGTATGCCATGCTGGTTGCCGCCGCTTCAGATAGTGGAATTCAAAAAATTGCTGCGCGAACCCTAACATCTTATCGGCGTGGCAAAAATAACATTTGTTAAGAAGGGGGGGGGCAGCGTAAGCCGCAGCTGGCTGCCAAACGGGCCGGGCTATTGGTTCGGATACTCAAACTTAGTAGTCACCCGTCCATCTTCTTCAATAGTGAGTGTAAAGGCATCCCAATCGCCACCGGTATGCGCTTTCATTTTGGCGTGGAGCTCCTTGACAAGCGGCATTACTGGCCTCCGCAAATTTACATCTAAGGCAAGCGACTTAGCTTCCTCTCCAATAAAATAAACGAATTCAGAGCCAACGCTACTACTCCCATCTTCATAGCCATGATCATAGTCAAATCGACACCTCGATGTTGAAGCATTTTCTGGAGTGCTGCCTTTAACAATCAAATACAATTTATCAATTATTTGACGTTGCTCTTCAATCGGATCAGTCATTCTAGCTCCTGTTATATTTTTAAAGTCTCAAATTCTGGCTTTATTTTAAATAACGCAGATTTTAATCTGCCAACGCCCCCTTTTTATTACACCAAAATCAACATGGGGAACTTTCTTCTTTTCAAATCGAAGTGTCACATTAGGTATGAACTAATAAAACCAAAGCAAGAATGCAGATTATAGTAAAACCTGTTTTCTAGTCCAGATTCACATCTAACAGACTGTTTGTTGTTCGCCGTTAACTGGGTTAATGTTTATACCCGTCAAATTGTTTTCCAGCAGGAGTACTCTGAATGGTTCATTAATGATAATTTGCGTTTCAGCATATTCCAGTCGGAAAATACAATGTGCTGCTTTATCTGGATTGATAATAAGATTATTAAAAACCTTATATTGACCAGCTAAATCAGGCCGGACTGGGTCATCTTCTGTAAACTTTATAAATTCTGACCTTTCTTCATCTACTGCATCACACCTACCTGGAATAAGCATTAAATAAAAGTCATCTTCAACTACTGGAACATTAATTGTCACTGGATGAAAATGCACGCTTTGGCGGATTTCAGATTCTGTTGCGCTGAGCACGGTCTCTTTAAATCTGGCACTGACAACCGGAGGCTCTTTCGCACCCATAACAAAATTGAAATCTTTTGGTTTACCCGGTATTGCGACAGTTATATCAATCGGACTGTTTAAGCCCGATAAACGACCAGCAGAAATATTTTGTTCATACTCCCAAAGTTTCGATTCAATCTCAAAAGATAACCTTCCCAATTTCCAGCGATCAGCTTCTTTAGGAAGCCACATGCCGTCTTGTAAAAGAAAATATTTCATTTTAATTACCGACTCCCGTGAGCCAATTATTTACTTGTGAACCTGGTGTTCTCGCTTCATTACCGATCCATTTTAGCCTTTCTTTAAAGGCTACTGTGTAGGATTGGCCTTCAGACTGAAGGCCTCTTATTGAATCCGACAATCTAGCAAAGAAATTGTTGATGGTATTCCTCAAGGTGAGGTCTCCTATGACCTAGAACAGGTACAATATTTAAGTTTTCTATTCATTGGAGGCAAGAATCTCTGTTGTTGATTTATTACCCCCAGGCTACGACAAAATCAAATCCGAGGAATATTTTCCGGTGATTTAATTTTTTTGCATAGAACAAACTGAATTACATAGCATCATCAGCAAATCAACCTTATCTATGGTGTTATCCAGCATTAAAACCTTATGATGCCTCTGACATAAGCTGCATTAACCAATTTTCCGTCCACGCCAGTGACTTAGGTATTGGATCATCGTCTGCAATTACATCAATCTTGCAAATATCTCCCACCCGCTTGCCATTTAAGTCTTGCATGATCAGATCCACTTCTTCGCTGGCGGCACAAAAATCACGATAGCGGCTGCTGCCTAAGCCAATAATTCCGTACGGTGCATTATTTATGCTGGTGTCTTTGCCGTCTTCAAAACAGTCATTGGCGAACATAAACAGGCTGAAAGGTAAGCCACCCTGACCGGTGGTGGAGGTAATCACTAAATAGGCATCGGCCTGAGGCTCTAAGTCGCTGGCCCAGGGTTCTTTACTCAGTGATACCTGATGCCCCTGTTCAGTGAGCCATGCAGAAACGGCATCGGCCGTTCGGTGTGCATTGCCGGTTACCGAACCGGCCAGAATCGTAATATTCATAATTCCATTCTTATTAATTTGGCTATTGGCCATACAGTGTTTCTTGGGAATAGCTGGTTTCTAACGATCGACGTTCAGCCTTGGTCATACTTTTCAGCACCAGTGCATAGGAGTTATCAATCATTCGCTCCAGCTCACCCATAGGAACTTCGCCGTTAAGAATAATGGTGTTCCAGTGTTTTTTATTCATATGGTAACCGGCGAGTACGGAGTCAAATACATCACGCAGCTGAATTGCTTCTTCCGGGTCGCATTTTAAATTCATCCGGTAGCCGCTACCGCGTTCTTCGATTTCTTTTGAATTGACAGGAGACAAAGTCGCAAACATTTTATTTTTAACTTTTATCACCGCAACGTCCGGGTAAAACGGAAAGTCTTCCCAGGCTTCAGGCTTGGATAATAAATATTCGCGAATTTTTAAATGATCCATTTTTTAGATTCCTGAATAGTAGAGTTAAACGAATACATTATTTTTCAGCCACCGGATCGGACGGCACATCCTTGTGCCGGCGATCCTACCGCCACATCCTGTGGCTGCTTTGAAAAACAATCTATCTATTCAACTCATTTTGAGGGCTTAGCTCTCAACAGCCACCCGTTTTACCCGCGGTGTTAGCTGGCAAAATAATTCATAGGCAATGGTGTTACACAGAGAGGCAATTTCATCCACATCAATTTGCTCGCCCCATAATTCAACCACGTCCCCAATCTCAATATCATCAAATTCAGAAATATCCACAGTTATCATATCCATGGATACCCGCCCTACTAATTCACAGCGGTGGCCGTTAATCATTATTGGGGTACCACAAGGAGCCTGACGCGGATAGCCATCACCATAACCAATGGCGACCACCGCAATACGGCTGTCTTTCTCTGCCGTCCAGTCACCGCCGTAACCCACTTTTTCTCCGGCTTTAACCTCATGGGTGTGAATCACCTGGGAGCGTAACGACATCACAGTTTTTAACCCCAATTCAGCGGCTTTCTGATTCGTCAGTGGAGAAGATCCATACAACATAATGCCTGGGCGGCTGATGGAATCTTCGGTTTCGATCTCCGCCGCCAGCTGAGTGATGGTGGCTGCACTGTTCGCCACACTCAGCGGCACGGGCCAGGGTTGAGTTTGCATGGCTGCCATTGAATCCGCCAACGCTTCCGGCTGAGCGGTATCGGCATCGGCAAAGTGAGTCATCACATGTTTCAGCTGCAACTGTTCATCGGCTTCAATGGCCGCCAATAACGCTTCGGACTCTTCGACCCGCACACCTAAGCGGTTCATACCCGAGTTAATTTTCAGCCAGACACCCACCGGGTTTTCCAATACGGCTTTTTCGCGCTCTGCCAGTTGTTGAGAGTGATGAATCACTAACTGCAAATCGTGGGCACTGGCTTGTTGCCATTCAGTCGCATCATAGGCGCCCTGCAATACCAGTACCGGGCGTTTAATGCCCACTTCACGCAGCAACAAAGCCTCATCAACACAGGCCACGGCAAAACCATCGGCATCGCCCAATGCCCGGGCACAGGCGACAATGCCATGACCATATCCATTGGCTTTAATCACGGCATAGACGCGCCCGGCGGCCTTTTGTTTCGCCAATTGGTAGTTATGACGAAAATGAGACCAGTTGATAAGAGCTTGGGTTGGACGTGTCATAAAAGGCTTAACTCACTGCAAAAGTAGTAGCTTGTGGCAAAACGGGTACAATAGCAGATTGTGAAACTGAACGACTAACACGGAACCCGATGAATGCCCAGCCATCCGCTGTTTACTGACAAAACCATCCCACTGTCTGCCACTCTGGCGGCCACCATTGGGCTGGAAGAAGCAGTATTGCTCACCGTATTAAACGATGCAGCCAGCTTGCAGGAGCAGGCCTGGGTTCGTTTGTATAACCAGACGTTACGCAATCACTTGCCGTTTTGGGATGATGTCACCATTCGCCGGGTGTTACGCAGCTTGATCGATAAAGGCCTGGTGCAGTTACAGGGAGAGGTGTTCCCGGATGGTGAGGGGCTGATATTTAGTTTTGGTCAGCCATTCGCAATGCAGCAGGCAGCACTTCAACAAGCAGCACCTCAACAAAGAAAGGCCCAGCAACCAGTGGCACCACAAGCATCAGCTTTTCAGGGGCAGCAATCTCCGCATCAACCGCTGGGGCAGCAGTGGCAGCCCAGCGCCGATACGCTGATACGTCTTAAGCAACACGGTATCAGCAGTGCCTTTGCCATGACCCAGCTGGATAGCTTTATTCTGAAAGGTCAGGAGTTAGGCGCAAATCGCCGAGACTGGAATCATCGTTTTTTCCAGCACGTGAAAAGTCAGTGGGCTTATGCTCAGAACGATGCCGCACGCCAGCAAAAGCAATTACAGCAGCAGGCGTTTGGTCAGCCTACCTTTGCCAACCAGAATCCTTCACGCGACCGCACTGCCTTTACCGTGCAGGCCGACGAAGCCAAAGCCATTCAGAGCGATTGGTTGCCCAGTCAGGATGCTTGTCAGATTCTGCAACGGGCCGGAATTGATCCACAATTTATTCAGGATGCCGTACCCGAGTTTGTGCTTTATTGGGCCGAACGTGGCGACGCCTTTAAAACCTGGAACAGCAAATTTATTCAGCATGTGCGCCAGCAATGGGCGCGTTACAGTGCTTCGGTCGAGCATTCAACCGTACCCACCCGCATCGCTGAAAACTGGCAACCCGACCCGGATTGTTTTGATATTTTATCCATGGGTCATATTGATCATCAGTTTGCCCACAGTCTGGTGCCTGAATTTGTGCTGTACTGGCGCGATTCCAATCAGGTGCATACCAGCTGGAACAGCCGCTTTTTACAATATGTGAAACAACAATGGGCCAAGCGTTTAGCTCAAACCAACAATCACTCAGGCAACAGCCACTCAAACAATAACCCGGCGGGAGAACAACATGGACAACACACCCAGCACACAGCTGCTCAACCGGGTTACACAACAGCTGAAGCAAGCGTCCAGCGACTCAAAGACACCAGCTGGTAAACAAACGCCGGACGCTACGGTTGAACAAAAAGAAGCGATTAATCAGATTTTTGAATTATTCCGCTTTAATTATCACAACCAGTTTTTAAAGGCGTTTCCGGATTACGACACCATGATTATGGCGAAGCGTTTATGGTCGCGTTTACTGGTGGAATACAGTGGAGAGGTGATTATGCGGGCGGCGGAAAAAGCCGTTAAAGAAAGCCGCTTTTTGCCCAGCGTACACGAAGTATTAGAGCGTTGTGATAGCGCAGAAGTATTGGGTTTACCCAACGCCTACGCCGCTTATATCGAAGCCTGCCGTGCGCCGTCGCCAAAAAAAGAATACCGTTGGAGCCATCCGGCAGTGTACTTCGCCGGCCGCGCCAGCGACTGGTATTTTATTGCCAATACCCCCGAAGACAAAGCCTTTCCGGTGTATAAGCGTAATTATGAAATTCTGCTGAAACGTATTCAAAACGGGGAAGAACTGGAGATGGAAATTGCCAGAGCCATTCCGGAAACCATCGAACACCCGCTGAACAACAAAGAGCAAAAGCAACGGCTGGCGGCATTGATGAAGGCGCTGTAAATATTTTCAGATAAAACTTAGAAGGACTGCATATTAAAATGGATTTTAAAAACTTTAATGTTAAACAGCTCCTGCAATTGCAAGCCAGTATTACAAATGAACTCCGCGAACGTGGAGTTGTGAGAACACATAATAATCCGCTTGGTGATTATACTGAATGGCTTGTTTCCAAAGCCTTGAACCTGGAGCTAGCTGAAAATTCCAAAGCAGGCTTCGATGCCATTTCTGCATCTCATTCAAAAATCCAAATCAAAGGCCGCCGGGTTACCGCTAAGAACCCATCAAGGCAACTAAGCGCCATACGTAACCTCGAATCAAACGACTTTGATGAATTAGCAGTCGTAATATTCGATGAAGCATTCAATGTCCTTGATGCCGTTATCATGCCCCATGCCGTCATTAGTGAGTACGCCAGCTATCGTCAACATACAAACGCCCATGTTTTAAACCTTCGCGGTTCCATTCTAAAAGACCAAAGAGTTCAATCCTTTCAACATCAGCTGGAAGTTGCTGTAAGTTCCGAAACAATTGACGGTACTAAATAATGGTACTAATATGAAAAGAAAGCATCAGAAGACGCTTGAGCTTATATTCAACCGCCCAGTGAGCGGCAATGTAAAATGGAAAGACATTGAGCAGCTTTTCCTTGAACTGGGTGCAGAAATTACCGAAGGAGAAGGTTCGCGAATTGGGGTTCGTCTGTTTGACGAACGCAGAGTATTCCATCGCCCACACCCTTCTCCGGATACCGACAAAGGCGCTGTCGCCAGTATTCGTCGCTGGCTGGAAGCACATGGAGTAACACCATGATTAATGTAATGAAAATTGATGGCTATGATGCCGTTATTAATTATGACCCTGATATTGAAATGTTCAGAGGTGAATTTATTAATCTGAACGGCGGCGCTGACTTTTACGCCGCTGATATCAACGGTTTGCAAACAGAAGGAAAAGCCTCATTGGCGATGTTCCTAAAAATGTGTGAAGAAGACGGCGTTTCTCCCAAAAAACAATACTCCGGTAAATTTAATGTGCGCCTCAGCCCGGAACTCCATGAATCTTTGGTTTTAAAAGCCGCCGCAGCGGGTAAAAGTATCAATCAGCTAGTTGTCGATTCAATATCTCACACCGTTGCAGATGGGTTCTGAATCAAGCTTCTAACACTTCCTCTCAATCCCCTTCGTATTTATAGCCCACGCCATAAACCGAATAAATCCATTCCTGATGTGGCGCGGCTTCCGACATTTTTTTGCGCAGTTTTTTAACATGGCTATCGACCGTACGGTCACTAACAACACGGTGGTCGCGGTAAATATAATCCATTAACTGATCACGGGAAAAGACCCGTCCCGGTTCCTGCGATAAGGTTTGTAATAATTGAAATTCGATAGCCGTTAAATCCAGTGGTTGGCCACAAATACTGGCTTGCAGTTTATCCACATTCAATTGCAGTGACGTTTCTTCAGCCGCGGCTTGCGGTTGTTGCAGGCGCTCTACCCGACGCAGAATTGCTTTAACCCGGGCCACCACTTCACGTGGGCTGAATGGTTTGCAAATATAATCGTCAGCGCCCAGTTCCAGTCCTAATAAGCGATCGATTTCTTCAACCTTGGCGGTAACCATCACCACTGGCACATCCGATTGCTGGCGTATTTCCCGACAAATAGTTAACCCGTCTTTGCCTGGCAACATCAGATCGAGTAACACTAAATCCGGCTGTACTGACTGAAATACCTCCAGTGCTTCATTGCCATCGTGCACCATGGTCACCTGATACATAGCCTGACGTAAATAATCGGCTAATAAAGTGGCAAGTTTAATTTCGTCTTCAATAATCAGAATGTTCATCGTGTATGCTCCGCAAACAATGGCAAAGTTATCTTAATACCCAATCCACCATATTGGCTGTTAAAGGCATGAATATTACCATCGTGTGCTTCTATAATTTTTTTACAAATTGCTAAACCTAAACCGGAACCACCGGTCTCACGATTGCGTGAGGCTTCAACCCGGTATAAGTGATCAAATAATTTTTCCAGCGCGTCATCCGGAACACCGTGACCGGAATCCTCAATGGTTAGCTGAACGGTGTTCTGCTCTGCCTGCAACGTGACGTACAAATCGTCTGCCGCCGCATATTTCATGGTGTTGGATAAAATATTTTCCAGCACCTGCTGCAGCCGGTTGCCATCAGCCCATACCGGCACACTATGTTGTGCCTGCCAGTGTAACTGCACACCAGCATCGCGCAGAGCGGTTTGATAAACCGCCAGTGTGTCGTCTAATAATACTGTTAAATCAAAAGACTCTTTGCGGTAACGCATGGCCCCCAGATCGGCATTGGTTAATTCGTATAAATCCTGAATCAGCCGGGTCAGTTGTTCGGCTTCCTGCTGCAAAGATTTTAAACTGGTCATATCCAGTGGTCGGATGCCATCCATAATGGCTTCAATTTCACCACGTAAAATCGCGACGGGTGTGCGCAATTCATGCGACACACTGGCCACCCACTGTTTACGGGCGTTTTCATTATCTTCCAGCGTTTGTGCCAGGGCATTCACATCATTTGCCAGCTGCGCCAGCTCATCGCGCCCATGAGGTGTTAAGCGCTGCTGATAATCGCCCTGAGTTAAACGGTGTGTGGTGTGCGCAATCGAACGTAATGGCCGGGTCCAGTGACGTGCTAATGGAATGGCAACCAATAACGCAATCACAATCATCACCGCAGCGACCACCAGCAACGCCTTATGCTGGTGATTACGAAATGCTAAATCAGCGGCATCAGTCAGTTGTTTCGCCGGCGGCATAGTTACCCAGCCTACCAGCTGGTTATCAACACGAATTTCAGACAGGGCAAAATCTTCCTCATAACGCCCGAGCAATAAGGTTTTATCCGGCGCTAATAAACCCGGGCGAAAGTTATTGCTGCCACGGCGTGGTTTATGGCCCGAGGGTGGAATATGAGGCGATTTTTCTTTGTTCAATCGATCTTGCCTAAAGCGTTTGCGCTCACGTTCCAGTACCTTGTCCATTATCGAACGCCAGTGAACACGAATATCATCCCAGTTACCGTAGCGTTGGTAATAACGCTGCAGCTGTTGCACCAAACGCTCCTGCTGCTGTAACTGCTGGCGATTCACGTATTCCAGTAAGCCCTGATCAAAGCTCCATTGCACGGCCAGCACCATCGTCAGCAATAACAAAGAGATGGTGCCTAAAAAAGCGGCTATTAATTTATTCTGAATCGTCAACGGAATGCCTGAAAATCAATCGGAGTGTGAAACGATAAATTAACGAAATTTGCTGCACACTTCACGCTTTTCCCGACGCTTTCACATTGCTTGCACATTCATTCACGAATTCCTGCGCTTTTGACCCCTAAAGTGAAATTCAGCACTTATAAGAACGCCAAAAGGAGCGTCAGGATGAGAACATCACCAATAAAAACACTCACAGCGTTAACCAAAACAAGCGTTGCCTCATTATTTGCCGGCCTGCTATTAACAGCGTGTGGCGGTGATAGTGAAGGTGGAAATGGCGGAAGCAACACCACCAGCACAACACAAGATCCAGCGGAAACAGCTGACCCGCAAACACCTACCGTTCTGACAGTACAGGATCAACAACTACAGGCGTTGATTGCACAACAAAACCTCGACCAATCAGCGACCAATAATCGCACGATTCCGGATATTGATTCCGATATTGCCCAGCTGGGTAAAGCACTGTTTTTCAGTAAAAGTCTGGGCGGCGATTTTGACAGCGCTTGCGTCACCTGCCACCACCCGATGTTGGGCGGAGCCGATCAGCTAAGCCTGCCAGTGGGAGTTGGCGCGGTTGCTCCGGATGTTCTCGGCCCTGGCAGAGTGCATACCTCTGGCCTGCCGGAAGTGCCACGTAACTCTCCTACCGTTTTTAATGTGGCGTTATGGGATGACAGTTTATTCTGGGATTCCCGGGTTGAGAGTCTCGGCAAAGAAGCCAACGCTAACGGTGCCGTTAGCGGCATCCGCACACCAGACTCTCCTTATTTACAGGCCGATGCCAACGCCGGAGCTAATCTGGCAGCGGCTCAGGCACGTTTCCCGGTGACATCCGCCGAAGAAATGCGCGGCACGACCTTTGAGTCCGGCAACAGCAATACAGCCGTACGCGATCACTTAGCCGCACGTATTGGCAATTATGGTGACGGCCAGGGTGAATTAGCCCGCAACGAATGGCTGGCTCTTTTTCAACAGGCTTTTGCTCAAAACGAATCGGCAGAAAATTTAATTACCTTCGATAATATTGCCTTTGCGATTGGTGAATACGAACGCTCAATGGTGTTTATTAATTCGCCGTGGCGTAATTATTTAGAGGGTAATACCAGCGCCCTCTCTGATGCAGAAAAACGTGGTGCACTGTTATTTTTTAATACCCCACAACAAGGGGGGGCGGGTTGTTCTGCTTGCCACAATGGCCCACTGTTAAGTGACGAACAACATCATGTGGTGGCATTCCCACAAATTGGTCCGGGTAAAGGTGATGGCGTTAACAGTGTCAGCAGCATAAACAACAGCGATGACTTTGGCCGCGAACGGGAAACCGGCAACAGCGATGATCGTTATCGTTTCCGCACGCCTTCGTTATTAAATATTGCTCAAACCGCGCCGTATGGCCATACCGGAGCCTTTGCCGACTTAGAGCAAGTGGTGCGCCATTATGTGAACCCTCGTGCGTCGGTTGAAGCCTATTTCCGCGATAATCGCCAGTGCGATCTGCAACAATTCCGCGATATCAGTAACTGCCAGAATTTGTATCTGGAATCGCTAAGCCATAGCCTGGCGGCTGCCGACAAACTGGATAACGAACGCAACAATGGCTCTTCGCAACTGCCCCGTATTCGCTTAAATAATCAGGATGTGAGTGATCTGGTGGCCTTTCTGGAAGCACTAACCGACCCTTGTATCGAAAACCGAGATTGCATGAGTGACTGGATTGCCGATGATGCCGCTGATCGTTTTGAAAACCCGGATGATCAGTTATTAATTGGCCGGGATAGTAATAATAATTTTTTGTGAATCATCTTAAGCCTTAAAAGAGAAACCCGATTGTCATCAATCGGGTTTCTCGATAAAGCGCATTAACGTTTTTACTCTTTAAACCGCTCGCCTTTAAATATCCTTACTGGATTCCCCCGCTCCAGTTGGTGATGGGTCATACGTCGATTGGCGTTCAGCACAGAAGCTCCCTTCTTTTCCTGTTCAGCTAACTTATAAGCCAGCAGCTGGATGGCTAGCTTTTTATTCGCATGCTGACTACGTTCAGTTTCAACCCGTACATTCAGCCCGCTTGGTGAATGTAGCGCGCGAACGGCCGAGTTGGTTTTATTCACATGCTGACCACCAGCTCCGGAAGCGCGACAAGTCGTGAAAATAATGTCCTTTTCATTGAGTTCACTTGCCTCAAGCCCGGCATCAATTCGCTGACCGCTAAAAAACCAGTTTTTCCGCTTATGGCCAATCCGGAATGGACTTTGGCAAATCCAGAGTAAATTACCACTCCAGCGTTCAGCGACAGATAGTGACGCGTCACCCTCCAGTGACAAAATTAACGACTGATAACAGCGCTTCTGTTGACCAGGCTGGGACTCAACAATATCTAACCTGACACCAGCACGGTGACAATCTTGCTGGATTTTACCCAGCGCCAGAGCGACAGCTCTGGCGCATTCGTCCGGGCCCTGCCCGGCTGATAATTGCAGTAATATCATCCTGAGCATTTTCCTTGAGTCTTAAATGTTAATACCGGGCGTAAGCGCGCAACGACCTGAATCAAACCAGCCTCAGTCATCGAAGCAATCACCTGATCACAACTTTTATAAGCCTGCGGAGCCTCCTCGTACAACAACTCTTTATTGCCACAAATCACACGACTGCCGAGTGATGTTTTTAGCAAATCTTGCTGTTTAAAGCGTTGATACAAGCGCTCTTTCGCTTCGGTTCGTTTCCATTTCCGGCCAGCCCCATGCGCCAGAGAAAAAAGACTGGCCGCAATATTCTGTTCTATCGGTTTCACCAGATAACTGTAATCCCCACGCGAACCCGGAATAATCACCATGCCCTGATCAGCAGGTGTTGCACCTTTGCGGTGTAACCATCCCTGTTGGCCATTCACTTCAGCGGGTAATACCGTATTGTGGTTAATGTCTAACAAACACTGCCCTTTGGCTTTTACCGCTTTCAGAAAACGACGTGCAATTAACTCACGATTTAATTCCGCCCAACGGACGGCTTCATCGTGTTGCTCAATATAGTCTTTTTGGTTATCACTCTCGGCAATAAGCCCATCATGATTAAATTGCTGAATATGTTCTGTCAGTATTTTTTGACCTAAACCACGCGAGCCAGAATGCACCAGCAGCAACAGCTGGGATTTATCAATGCCTGCCTGCTTGGCTAATTCTGGCATCAATATATCGTCTATCGCCTGAAATTCAGCAAAGTGATTACCACCACCAATGGTTCCCAGCGAGTGATCAAAATGATTGCACTGAATATTTTTGTCACACTTACGCTCAGCAATAAGATCAGACCAAGTGTCATCCAATGCTTGTTCAACGTCATTCAGACGCTTAGCCAGCTTATCCAGATGTAAACGTGGCACTTTGATAGAGCTTTGCCATAAGCTCATACCACAACCAATGTCATTACCGACTAATGCCGGATACAACTTACCAACAGAGAAAAAAGCGGCACCAATTGGGTAACCACGACCCGGATGCAAATCTGGCATGCCAGCAACCGCCACCATACCGTCAAGCTCAGCAGTTTTCTGCAACTGCTGCAGCGCTGCACCTTCCATCCAGTTTTCAGTCGCCGAAATAACCTTGATATCGGCGCAGGAGGAAGCTGCAGGCGTTTGATTATGAGAAATGCCCATAAACCAATCCTGTTTTAAATTTTAATGAATTTTGAAATCAGATTGGCAGGCCAACGGCCGGGCAAAGCAGAAAATAAGAAGAGTGCTTAAGCGGCCAGACCTGCGAACAGAGTTTTAGATAAAGACATAACAACCTCCTTCGCAGTGGGTAAGTAGAAAAGATGTGCGGAGCTTAATCGTTTTACTCCGTAAGTCAAGAAAATATCCAGCATTTAAAAAATACAGGCTGTGCGCCTGCTGCCAAATCCCTTCAAAAAAGTCTAAACAGTCATAACAGAAGAGCATTCATCTTCAACAAACCCCACCTTCTGAGCTTGCCCACATGCTTCACTATTGATATTTTAAATATCAGCATAATGTGCCTAGGTGCATATCTGAAAGGGATAATCTTGCTATGGAAGGTTTCTTAATGAAGTCTGCTTGCCTTTGGAAGCCCAAAGAAGCCATCGAAACCTTGCAAGACAGGGTTAGCTTGCAAGACAGGGTTAGCTTGCAAGACAGGGTTAGCTTGCAAGGTATGCGACCTTGTAAGGTCACACTATTAAAATGTTATGCGTTAAAAATTAAGGAAATTTATCATGGGATTGACTATATCAAGTGGTGAGTATGCTTACTACCTAAAGGAAGACCCTGAGGGCGCTAAATGGATGGAAGAAGACTTCAAAGTTATTAATTCAGTACTAAAGAAAAACGGAATTCCAGAACATTCTGAAGCTACCGAAGTGCCAGACGTTGCAATGTCGTCGATCGAGGGATTTCCTTATAGTTTCCTACACTATTTACGACGGATTTATGCTTTAGATAAGTTGGAGAAACCTGTTACTCCAACTAATGGTGAACTTACTGAAGAAGATGATAATTTTATAATGGAAGCATCCGAAATGATGGATTCTCATTTACTTTGCCATTCGGATACTGAGGGATACTACGTTCCCATTGAATTTGATGAGGTGATATTCGATGAGGAATTGACTGGAGGGATGTTAGGATCAAGCCAGAAGTTATTCTTGGAAATTCTTAAGGTTGCGCACTTAATAGATGTAAAAGTTAACGGTAGCGAAATATCTGAATCAACACATCAAGAATTAGTAAAAGCGGATGAAAACCACCCTTATTATATTGAAAGGGTGGTATGGTTTAACTTGTTCGAAAATTGCAAAAATAGTATTGAGAACAATACTCTAATTTCGTTCGGCTAAAAATTCCTAACAAGCGACTGTAATCTTCCCCCGATAAAACGGACACCCAAATCTAATTAAGATTAAGGTGTCCGCATACATCATAAGATAAACGCTCTATCACGCTTGCTGCAAAATCTCTTCAATAAAATCTAAACGATCCTGACCGAAAAACATTTCACCTTCAAAAAACATGGTTGGCGCACCGAAACAATTACGTTTTACCGCTGCCTCGGTAGCATCAATCAGCTGTTGTTTAACCGCTGGATCCTGAGTAGCTGCCAGTAATTCATCAGCAGGTAAATCATTATCCAACAGCGCCTGTTTAATCACTTCCGGATCGGCCATATTCAGCCCCTGATTCCACAAGGCATCAAACATCACATTGTTATAAACCTCAGAAACACCGAGTTTTTCCGCAGCAAAACAGCCGCGCATCAGCGGTAATGTATTCACCGGAAAGTGAGGGTTCATTTTAAACGGCACCTGATAGCGCTTAACAAAACGCGGCACATCGTGCTTCAGTAAATACATGCCTTTTACCGGAATAGCCGCCGGAGGCTGGTTTTTGGTCGCTTTATGAACGCCACCTAACAGCATCGGACGGTATTCAATATTCACGTCGTATTTCTCACGTAAATAGTCAAAACGCTTGTGGGCCAGGTACGCCATTGGGCTGCCAAAATCAAAATAAAATTCGATGGTTGTGCTCATGCTATTCTCTCTTTTAAATGGTTGATTACATCGCTTTAATCGGCATGTTGGAAGTCACGGACTTCACCATTTTTCCGCCCATGGGCGCACATCCAATTCAAACGTCCAGGCATTGCGTGGCTGTTGATGCAACATCAGGTAGTTTTTAGCCAGATCATCCGGCTGCACCACACCATCTTTATCCGCCAGTTCCTGATACTGAGGGTGATTATCACGAATCCATTGGGTATCCACCGCAGCATCAATAATCACATGAGCCACATGAATATTCTGCGGCCCCAGTTCGCGCGCCATGCTTTGTGCAAGCGCACGCAAACCGTGTTTGGCACTGGCAAACGCACCAAATACTGCACCACCGCGCACACTGGCGGTGGCACCGGTAAACAAGATGGTGCCACGTTTACGCTTGGTCATCACTCGTGCCGCTTCACGCCCGGTCAGGAAGCCGGCAAAACAAGCCATTTCCCAGATCTTCATAAACTTGCGGCTGCTGGTGGATAAAATGCTCATTGGCATATTGGCACCAATGTTAAAGATCACCACTTCCAGTTCGCCAATGTCGGATTCAATCTGAGCAAACAGTTGTTCGACCTGCTCTTCATTACGGGCATCGCAGCTAAAGCCACGAGCATCGTGACCTTCTGCGGTCAGCTCTTCAATCAGTGGCTGTAACTGATCGCCATTGCGTCGGGCCATACAGGTAATAAACCCGGCGCGGGCAAACTGACGGCTGATGGCGGCACCAATGGCATCTCCGGCACCCATCACCAGGGCGACTTGTGGCTTGTCAGACATGGTTAAACTCCTGAAAGGAATGTACTTATTATGTGTGATAACAAAGTTATGCCATTCAAAAAGCGTGTACAAACTATGATTTCTACGCTATAGAAAAGCTATACTTTTTCATGGCAATAATAATCAAGCAATGAATCCTTCTTCCCGCACACCACCCATCCAGTTTATTCCGGTCTTTGAAGCAGCCGCCCGCCACCTGAGTTTTAAGAAAGCCGCCGCCGAGCTGAACGTCACTGCACCGGCCGTCGGGCAGCAGGTTAAGGCGTTTGAACAGTGGTTAGGAGAAGCGCTGTTTTTGCGCCATACCCGCAGCCTGAGCCTGACCGAAGCCGGTGCTTATTATTATCAGGTGGCGCACCAGATGATGCAGCAGCATCGCCAGGGGTATATGGGATTTCAGCGGCGTTTTCAGAACCGCTCATTACACGTCAGCGCGCCGCTGTTTATTGCTCAGGAATTATTGATGCCCAATTATCTTGGCTTTGCTGAGCAGGCGGCGGATACCGAATTGCGTATTGAAGCGCGCAACCGCTATGTCGATTTTGAAACCGAACAGGTCGATGCCGCCATTCGTTTTGGTGATGGCAACTGGCCAGAGCTGTATAGCCAGCGTTTATGTTATTCCGCCGTGACACCGGTTTGCAGCCCGGTGTATGCCGCCGCCCATAGTTTTGCTGAGTTACAGGATTTATCGCAGCATCGCTTGATCAGTGAATCGGAAGACATGGCGACCTGGCAGACTTTTCTTGCTCCGGATACCCAGATTCACCTTGATAACCGCATTATTTGTGATTCGCACTTTGCCGCCGTTAAGGCAGCCGCCGACGGGCTGGGTATTGCTCTGGCGATTTTGCCCATTGCTAACCGCTGGATTAACGATGGCCGACTGGTGACGCCGTTTCCGCTGCAGTACCAAACCGATAAAGGCTATTGGCTGGTAACGCCGAAACATAATCAGGATAAAGCGGAAATTACGGCCTTGCTGGCCTGGTTGACTCAGCTCTTCCGCCAGATTCCGGAGTTAACCTCCGCCTTACCGGATGGCTAGGCTGTTAACAGCTTTTAGAATAAGCATAACTGCTGCTCATTTAACTGCGGGCAACGACCACCAATGCCTAATAAACGCACCCCTTTATCCTGCCGTTGCAGTGCCTGTTGAAATAACCGGGCAAAGCCTTCCGGGCTGGCTACTTCGTGACTGTCGGCCAATGTGGTTTGGCTGAAATCGGCAAACTTCACTTTGACGAACGGTGCCAACTGCACCACCTCAAACTCTGTTTTTGCCACACGCTCGCACCATAATTGCCAGAGTCGTGGTAACTGGGCTAAGCATTCATCCTCTGTTATTAAATCGGTGGCAAAGGTTCGCTCTACGCCAATCGACTTACGCTCCCGCCCCAGAGTTAACGGACGGTTATCCAGCCCCCGACAGCGCTGATATAACATCGCGCCCATACGGCCAAACTGACGCACCAGATCCTCCTGACTCCAGTGCTGAGCCTCGGCGCAGGTTGTAATACCGGCCTGCTCCAGCTTGGTTTGCATCGCCGGGCCAATGCCAGGTATTTTGCGTACATCCAGCAGTCGAACAAAGTCATCAACCCGGTGGGGTTTTACTACACACTGACCATCCGGTTTATTCCAGTCGCTGGCGACTTTTGCCAGAAATTTGTTCGGCGCAATGCCCGCCGATACGGTAATACCCACTTCCTCACGCACCCGCTGGCGGATCTGGTGGGCAATGTCACTGGCATTATGTTCGGGGTTTATTTCCAGATAGGCCTCATCCACCGACACCTGCTGGAGTAAGGTCATCCCTTCTCGCTGCCAGGCAAAGTCACGTAAAATGGCCATCACCTGACGTGATACATCACGGTAATGATTCATATTGCCGGGCACCAGGGTCAGCTGCGGACAGAGCTTTAACGCCTGTGCGGTCGCCATCGCTGAGCGCACACCAAACTCCCTCGCCGGATAGTTGCAGGTGGAAATCACACCACGGCGTTTGGCATCACCACCAATGGCAATCGGGATATCGCGATATTGTGGATGGTCGCGCATTTCGACCGCCGCAAAGAAGCAGTCACAGTCGATATGAATGACTTTACGCGACAGCGACATATCCACATTTTCCTAACGCCAGTGCTTCTGACATTTGTTCTTCTGGCCTCTTTTTTAGATACTGTCTTTATATACAGTATAAAACATTAATATAACAAGCTTTGCCAGCCAATGGCATGGCTTGTTCATCTGCTGAAACAAAGGTTCTCATCTGAGTGCAGTGTCAGAGCTGGCGAGTGATGGCAATCTGATGCAAAATCAGGCTCCAATAATTCTAAGAGGTAATCTCATGCACGCTTCCCTGATTTACTGGCCAGTTCTGGCTCAGGTATTCCTGACCATGATGATGTTTATTGTGCTGGTAGGCCGCCGCACCCAGGCCATCAAAGACGGCAGCGCCGATCGTTCTAAAACCGCACTGGATAATAAAGCCTGGCCTGATCGTGTCGTTCAGGCATCTAACAACATCAGCAACCAGTTTGAATTACCGGTGCTGTTTTACGTTCTGGTATTGATGCTGGTCAGCCTGGATGCGGTAACCACAGCTGCTCTGGTACTGGCCTGGGTATTTGCGGTTAGCCGTTATATTCATGCCTATATTCATACCCACTCCAATTACGTGCCATGGCGCATGCGTGTTTACACCATTGGTTCGCTGTCGGTGATTGGTTTATTTGTATGTAACGTGCTGGCGTTGGTTTAAACTGTGGGCCAGCAACCTTCCTCATGGCGCCTCTGGCTCCAGCAACGGGCTGAAAATGAGCGCAACAACCTGCGCTTATTTGTTAGTGGCGCCGCCGCGTTTTTTATTGGCCTGGGCGCTGTGCTCTACGCCGATCAAAAATTATTGCCTTCGGTTATGCAGGAATTGCTGGCTGGCAGTGGCTTAGTGTTAAGTGGTGCCGGTGCACTGCTGGCACTTACCGGATATATACTTTTGAGTTTTTCGCGAATCTTTCGCTTAACTCGTACAGATGAGAAACATCATGACTGAACGCTTCCCCGATATTGAAATTTACCTGATGAAAGCGGAGGCAGAGCCGGTTCTGAGCTGGCTGCAGCAAACGCTCGGAGAAGTAACGGTTAAAAATGGTGATGCGGATACTCAACACTGGCAAGTCGCCGATATGGATATTTATTTTACCGAACAAGCTGAGAAAAATTTTGCCAGCCTGTGGATTAAACAAAATAAAACCCCTTGGTTAACCGACCTGGAATGTGCCCGCTCAGCCCATACCACCTTGCAGTGTGAAATTCGTTGCAGTGATTCCGGTTGGCAGGAGAATGAAGGTGACGATCAGTCCGGGCAAGGCTGGATCAAATTGATACGTGGCGAAGAAAAACCATTTATCTGGAAATAACCGTGACTACTCTGCTTATTTTTGTACAACGTTATTGGGCTGTATTATCAACCTTATTGCTAGCGTTCGTAACATTGGTATCTTTATACCCTGCGGACCAATTACCCAAAGTCCCCGGCAGCGATAAAACGCATCACTTTGTTAGTTATGCCGCGGTGATCTTTCCGATTGCCCTGGCAAAGCCCAAACACTGGTTATGGCTGGCATTATTCGTTATTGGCTGGAGCGGCCTGATCGAGCTGATTCAACCCTATGTGAATCGCTATGGCGAATGGCTGGATCTGGCCGCCAATAGCGCTGGGGTCGTAATTGGTATTCTGCTGGCGCTGTTAAGCCGCCGACTTTTCATTAAATCTCGCACCTGAAAGCGCGCTATTCCTTAACATCGCCCTCTATGATGGCTGACAATTAAGCAGCTATCAGCAAACCTTCTGCTGATACAAACTTCCTCTTTTCATACAGCACCTTTCAGTACCGGCATCCTCCTTGCGACTGATATTTACAGTTTCTTGCACCGCAAAGCTTGCAAATGCGAAATATTATCATTAACTTAAGCATTATTGTTGCAGGAGACGCTTATGCCACAGCCAGCCAAAGCCCCCAATATTGTTATGTTACCGCATGCTCAGCTTCCTTCTCACACCACCCGGCTTAACCGCTTTCAGGTGGTGCAGGTTGGTCAGGAGCACGCCATTCGTCGTCTGGAGCAGCTGGAAGGCCGCATTCAACAATACAGCGATCCGATCCAGCATCCGGAATGGCTGAACGAATACATTGACCTGGGGTTGGATCTGGCTGAGCACGCGGGTACACGAAATCTGCGCCCGTTACAGGAAAGCTGGCTGAAGCGGATTTATAAAACCCTGCGTGATACGGCTTTTAATCTGGACTGCCATGAATGCTGGCGTCAGCAATGTCTGGATTTTTTGTATCAGCCATTTTTTGCTCTGCAACATTTTTATCGCGAACAGCCCAACGGGCGACAAAAAGTTCGTTTGTTATTTAAAGACTTGTCGATGATTACCCGTTACGTGGTGTAAACATCCACTTACCATCGCTGCTTGCAGCGCGGTAATACCAGATGGGATTGAGGGTCAGCACGGACGCTTTCTACTTTAATCCGTGATTATTCAGGAATTAATTATGCAACGCATTGGACTTATTTTTGGCACCGACACCGGCAACACCGAGGAGGTTGCACAAAAACTTCAGGAACGTATCGACTGGGCCATTGTGGAAACCCACGATATTGCCAGCTGTTCGGTTGAGGATATTCAGCAGTATCCGGTTTTGATTATGGGCATTCCAACCTGGGATTTTGGTGGCATTCAGGCGGACTGGGAAGACTTCTGGCCGATTCTGGAAGACATGAGTTTTCAGGACAAAATCATTGCGCTGTACGGCTTAGGCGATCAGTTTGGCTATGGTAACTATTTTCTGGAT
This sequence comes from Bacterioplanoides sp., assembly GCF_965226395.1. Lineage (GTDB taxonomy): Bacteria > Pseudomonadota > Gammaproteobacteria > Pseudomonadales > Oceanobacteraceae > Bacterioplanoides. The sequence goes on from NZ_OZ245358.1 coordinate 1,090,772, forward strand.
GCTATGGGTCTGTTGCATGATGCGGTACGTGATCGCGGTGCAACCATCATAGGACATTTCTCGGTTGAGGGTTTTGACTTTGAAGAATCCAAAGCCTTAACCGAAGACGGTGAAAGTTTTGTTGGTTTAGCACTGGATGAAGACCAGCAATTTGAATTATCCGACGAACGCATTGATCGCTGGTTAAAACAAATCCGCGCCGAGCTGGATAATCTGCAAGCGCTGTCTGCGTAAGTCGATTAAATTCGATCCAAACAAATATATTAACCCGGCTGTTATCGCCGGGTTTTTGTGTTTAATTTTTTCCGCTTAACTTTTTTTCATTTAAACTTTTCCCTTTTAAACCGGGTCTTGCCGACAGGCTAATAGCTCTTGTTGTAGCGCCTCTTCATCGAAGGCCGCTGAGCTGATTAATTCCAGCCGGCTTTCATCCAGTGCCCGGGTAGGCATCTCGGTTAACACCCCTTCTCGCAGATTAAACACATACGCGCCTGCATTGGTGTTTATTAATCCCTTGGCTCTTTCCACCTCCAGACCCGATAACCAATTGCGTATTTTTTCCAGCGAAAATAATTGCTGCCCCTGGATCAGCCAACCCAGTGAAAAATGGCCCTGCCCATGGTTACTCTGCCGACGCAGCGTTTCATCGGCTGCTAATGGTTGCTGAGCATCTAACCCCGCTTCTTTTTGATGAACATGGGCGTGTGCTTCAGGGTGTACCGCCAGCCGTTGTGGATCAGCAGGATGATGTAATAAGGCAATATCCAGCTGCCCCTGAGTGACCATAACGGCGGCCGCTTTTTCAGGCTGTGACTGACGCACCAGCGTATCGAAACGGGCTTTATCAGCATCCTCAGCCAGATCACTTTTATTGGCCACCAGCACATCGGCCAGCTGAATCTGATCAACAAACGTCTCATGTTGGGTATAACGGGGCTGACTCAGATGGCGCGGATCAACCAGACACACGCTGGCTCCGATTTCCAGAATATCCTGATAATGCTCATTACGCAGTGTTTCGAGAATATTGCGCGGATGCCCTAAACCCGTGGGTTCAATTAATAAAACATCCGGCTTTTCTTTGGCGATCAGTAAATTCAACCCCATCTGAAAAGGCAAGCCTGAGACACAACACAAACAGCCGCCGGGAATTTCTTTGGTCACCACGTTGTTAAATTCACCGGTTTGAGATTCGAGAATGGCACCATCCACTCCGATCTCACCAAATTCATTCACCAGCACGGCCCACTTTTCGGCTTCTGGTTTTTGTTTTAATAAATTCACAATGGCGGTGGTTTTTCCCACCCCTAAAAAACCGGTAATAATATGTGTACGAATCACATTGAATCTCTTTAAAAATAATGTCGTGTTTATATTAATTAAAAACCTGTTATTCAAGCTCACGCAACACCGTGAGCGGGGCAACGTTTACTGCTGCCCGCATTAAAAAACGTCCCACCAGCACCAACACTAAAATGGTCATTGGCGGCAACCATAACCAGGCCCATCCCAATCCCTGAAACACACCCGCATAAGGAATATTCAGCAAATACTGATACAGGCCAAACACAATCATTTCGCCGCCAACCAACGCAAACAGGGCTGAAATCAGTGCCAGCAATGAAAACTCTGCCATTTGCGCCCGACGAATCACTCCGCGATCGGCGCCCAGTGTGCGCAGAATGGCACCTTCACGCAAACGCTCGTTCAAACTGGCAATCAGGGTGGCAATCATCACCAGGCCCGCAGCAATTAAAACAAAACTCAGAATCAACTCTACTGCCAGGCTCACTTGTATTAATAAAGTCTGAATCTGACCCAGCACAATCTGCATATCCAGTAAGGTGACGGTTGGAAAGTCGCGGATTAATTGAGTTAAGGCTTGCTGTTTTTCCGCCGGTACATAAAAGCTGGTTAAAAAACTGCCCGGCAGCCGCTCCAGGACATCCGGCGAAAACATCATATAAAAGTTCGGCGATAATGAGCCCCAATCCACTTCACGAATGCTGGAGATGGTTGCCTCAAAATCGACACCACCCGCACGAAATGCCAGTTGATCTCCCAGCCCAACATTTAATCGTTGGGCCAGATCCTGCTCAATCGAAACCTGATTTTTCTGCGTCAGCAAGGTTTGCCAGTCTCCGGCAATAATGCGGTTAGAAGCGGGGAGTTGTGAATCAGAGGTTAATGCCAGGTCGCGGTTTAATGCTCGGTCGGAGGCAACCGCTAACGTCTGAATATCCTGATCATTAATCGCCACCAGTCGGCCGGGCACCATGGTGTACAACCGCTCGGTGCGATAACCAGCGGCTTCAATACGCTGATAAAACTCATCTTTTTCATATGGCTGAATATTAATGGCAAACACATTCGGAGCGTCTTCCGGCAAGCTGGCCTGCCAATCTGCCAGCAGGTCGTTGCGTACCACACCAATCACCACCATCACCAGCAGAGTCAGAGAAAAGGCCAGAATCTGACCGGCAGTCTGGCGGCTGTTACGGCTCAGGTGCTGCCAGGCAAAACGCAGCGTCAGCGGTAAATTGATCCGCGCCAGAGGTTGACGCAAGGCGGCGATCAGGCCGTGTAATGCCATCAGCAGTACCAATACCACCACACTGCCGCCTAACATCATGCCCAGCGTCAGTGGCATATCCTGAGTGAAAAACCACAACAGCAGGGTTAATGCCACCAGCGCCAGCAAGGTTATCAGCCAGCCGGACAAAGGCACTGGTGTGATATCGCGTCGCAACACACGCAATGGGGTCACACGCGATAACGGCAGGATATACGGCAGGGCAAAACCCAGTAAGGTCAGCACACCACTGCTGGCACCCAGTAACCAGGCCGACAATGGAGCCGATGGTAGGTTTTCCGGCAGAATTCCCTGCAACAGCTGAATTAACCCTTGCTGTAATAACGCTGCCAGTGCTGCTCCAACCAGTGTTGCCGCCAGTCCTAATACCATTAATTGCCAGGCATAAATCTGATACACCTGACGTTGCTGTAAACCAAAGGTGCGCATCAGAGCACTAATGTCGTAGTGGCGCTGGGCATAACGCTGAGCACAAATCGCCACGGCAACACTGGCCAGTACCACCGCCAGCAAAGCCGCCAGCCCCAGGTAACGACGCGCCCGATCGAGGGCATCCGACATCGCCTGATTGCTGTCTTGCAGTGACTCAAAGCTCTGATTCGCGTCCAGCTGCCAACCATTACGCAGCTGTTGCAGCACATCGTTGTCGCCTTTCAGTAACAGGCGATACTGCAACCGACTGCCGGGCCCCAGTAATGAGGAGTTTTCGATATCCTGCCAGTGCACCATCACCCGGGGCGATAAGGTGTAAAAATTCCCCCCTCGGTCACTTTCTTCCAGAATAACCGCACTGATGCGGTATTCCCCCTCTCCGAGTTCGATATTATCGCCCACTTTCGCCTGTAACAGCGCCAGTAAGCGAGGCTCAACCCAGACTTCTCCCGGACGCGGGCCTTGTGTTGCCAAAGTATGCGACGCGGCTTGCTGATAAGCCTGATCGCTGATGAGTAGCCGTCCACGTAATGGATAACCGTCATCGACCGCCTTAATCGCCGCCAGTGACATCTCGTCTCCCTTCAGCACCACACTGGGGAACGTCAGCGTACGGGCGGTTTCAATTCCCCGCTGTTGAGCCTCCTGCCGCCAGGCATCATTGATCAGGCTGGTGGATTTCAGCCGCAAGTCAGCGCCTAATAAATCGTTGGAACGTGACTGCATGGCCAGATCCAGCCGGGCGCTGAACAAGGCAATGGCGGTAGTGGATGTCACCGCAATCAACAGCGCCATCAAAATTAACGTCAGCTCACCACTGCGTGCTTCACGAGCCAGTAACCGCAGCGCCAGACGAATGGGCATCAGGCTCATGACGATACCTCGGTCGCCATGAACGCCTCTGCTTCTGTTGCTGACTGCAAGCGGCCATCCACCATTTCCACCTGGCGTGAACAACGAGCGGCCAGCTCAGGATCATGCGTCACCAGCACCAGTGTGGTTCCCTGCTCCTGATTCATACGGAATAACAGCTCTTCGATCTGGTGGCCGGTGGCCCGGTCCAGATTGCCGGTTGGCTCATCGGCAAATAAGATGCGTGGCGAACCGGCAAAAGCACGGGCAATGGCAACACGCTGCTGCTCACCACCAGATAACTGCGTTGGATAATGCTGCTCGCGGTGATCCAGCCCAACCTGAGCCAACCACGATTGGGCCTGTTGCCGGGCATTTTTTTCATTAGCAATTTCCAGTGGTAGCATCACGTTTTCCAGCGCGGTTAAACCGGGTAATAGCTGAAAGTTCTGAAACACAAATGACACCCCACCAGCCCGTACGGCTGCGCGCTGATCTTCATCCAGCTGATCAATACGCTGGCCCAGTAAGCTGATGTGCCCGGCACTGGGCTGATCCAAACCGGCCATCAAACCTAACAAGGTCGATTTACCACTGCCGGAAGCACCAACAATCGCAACACTTTCACCAGACTTGATCTCAATATCAACGCCCTGCAAGATGACCAGCTCCTGACTGCCCGCCTGTACCCGCTTTTCCAGCTGGTGCAGTGTCAGTGCCGGGTCCGTCGGGGAAGATTGTGAATCTGTTGAATTACCGGAGCGTGCTGTGTCGATGGTCATATTGTTACGAAACCTGCTGTTAATCGTATGGATAAGTGCGCTTTCAGTGGCTGCCTTGTCGGAAGAGAGCAAGGCTCAGGATACCCGGTTAAAAACCATTCTGGTTATCGGAGACAGCATTAGTGCCGGATTTGGCATTCCGATGCAACAGGGGTGGGTGGCGTTATTAGGTAAAGAATTGCAACGCCAGGGGCACCCGACCCGGGTCATTAATGCCAGCATCAGTGGTGATACCAGCCAGGGGGGTGTATCCAGGTTGCCTGCATTGTTGACCACACACCAACCGGATCTGGTAGTGATTGAGCTTGGTGGTAATGATGGTTTGCGGGGTACGCCGATACGTCTGATACGGGCTAATCTGCAACGCATGATGGATCAGGCAACTCAGGCAAACAGCGACATATTGTTGCTGGGCATGCAGATTCCGCCCAACTATGGCCGTAAATATACCCAGTCTTTCCGTGAGATATTTCCGACATTAGCCAGCCAAAATGCCGTTCCTTATGTACCTTTTTTACTCGATAAAGTCGCCACTACCCCAGGGATGATGCAGGCTGACGGCATTCACCCAACGGCGGCAGCACAACCTCTGATGATGGCCAGCGTTTATCCGGAAATTCTTGCCTGGCTCAAACGGTGATATTCGCAGATACGACTATACTGAATCTGGAATATACATCTCTACCGGATTCTCATGCATTCGTTTTTATCCCGGAGCAAATCAACTAAGCCATTAATCAACCGTTACCTGACGATCTGGTTGCTGTCTTGTGCTGTTCTGATTTTTCATCTGATGGGCTTATGGAGCGATACCAAAGCCCTGATTAATGATGAGTTTGAACGCCAACAACGAAGTTACTTCCAGACGCTTGAGCAGCAACTGGTACTGAGTCACACACCATTATCATCACTGAGCACTCAGGAATACCCCGGGCTTATCCGTACCCGACTGTACCAAAACCTGAGCCTGACCTTATATTCGACTGATGGCTATCTGATGGATCTGGATCACCCTGAGAAGGCCGCTGATCTCAGTCACCTGTTAGGTGAAGAAGTGCCGTTACGCGTTCTGAGCTCACTGCAACAACACGCTAACACCCCACTGCATTACAGCGACAAAAATGACAACCTCAATAATCAGGCGGTTTACCGGCGTATTATGTCAGTGTCAGCAGCCAATGATCAGGTAGCAGGCAGTCAGGAGTTACTGATTGAAGTCGCCCTGCCGATAACCGATGTTTACCAACGCTTTGCCCGGAGCAGTATTGCGGGTGTGGTTCTTTGGCTGCTGACCAGCCTCGCCATCTACTTCAGTTTTTACCGGGAAAGAAGTAATCATCTGAAATTATTGACCAAAGAAAAGGTGTTTATTAAATCGCTGAAAAAATCTGAAAGCACGACCTCTCTGTTTCTCAATAATATTTCCGGGTGCGCTTATCAGGCTGATTATCCGAGTTACAAACTGAAGTTTGTGACTCAGGGCAGCGAGCATATTTTCTCCCTACCCGCGGATGACTTTGCTCTGCACCACTATTCGCTACTGGATTTTCTGCATGAAGATGACAAAGACAATGTTATTCGTCAGATTGAAAAGCACGTTAAAGAACAGTCTTCGTTTGAATTTGTGTGTCGCCTGACCCAAGGCAATAAAAGCCGTTGGGCCATGAACAAAGGCCAGATCACCACCAGTAAAAACGGTAATCTGATCATTGAAGGTTTACTGGTTGATATTACCGATCAAAAATTATCACAGCAGCAGGTTGAGTATTTAGCCACTCGCGATCCTCTGACGGAACTGGCAAACCGCTATTGTTTTAATGACGAAATGATCAGCCATATCAATCGTGATACTCAGCATCAGCAGCCGTTTGCTTTATTGTTGATTGATCTGGATCGTTTTAAAACCATCAATGAATCACTCGGCCATCAGGTGGGCGACCGCCTGATTCGTCTTGTATCAGAGCGGCTAAAAAAAGCCGTAAATGAAAAACACCTGTTAGCCCGGTTAGGGGGGGATGAATTTATCATCATGATGAACAATCCCGGAGAGTCACAAGACATTATTGTTCTGGCGCATCATATCCGCGATATTCTGGCACAGACCTTTCAGCTGGATTACTACAAGCTCAGCACCACCTGCAGCATTGGCATCAGTTTGTATCCGGATAATGCAACGGAGTCTAATGAGTTAATGCAGCATGCCGATACCGCTATGTATAAAGCCAAAGAAAAAGGCGGCAACTGTTATCAGTTCTTTTCCAATGATATGAATCATCAGGCAAAAGAACGTTTAATACTGGAAAATGAATTACGCAAAGCGATTAAACTCGGTCAATTTGAACTGCATTACCAGCCTCAGGTAACCACGGAAAGCAATGTATTGTTAGGAGCAGAAGCGTTAATCCGCTGGAATCACCCAGAGCGCGGGATGATCTCTCCGGTTGATTTTATTCCGATTGCAGAAGAGACCGGCATGATTAAAGAAATCGGCGACTGGGCACTGGATCAGGCTTGTTCCGTTTTCAGTCGCTGGAATAAACAATTCGGTCTGAACCTGATTATTTCTGTGAATGTTTCTGCACGCCAGCTCAGCGAGCAATTTGTCACACGGGTTAAAAATACGCTGGATAAGTATCAATTTCCGGCCGAGCAACTGGAGTTGGAGATCACCGAAAGTCTGCTGATGGATAACCTGAACGAGAATATCCGTCTGATGCAGAAAATTAATGAGCTCGGAGTCGACTTTGCCATGGACGACTTCGGAACCGGCTACTCCTCTCTGAGTTACCTGAAGCAGTTTCCTTTAGGCAAACTGAAAATCGACCGCTCATTTATTAACGACATCACCTCAGATGCCGACGACGAGGCAATTGTTCGTGCCATCATTGCCATGGTCAATACCTTGAAATTAAAACTGGTGGCCGAAGGTGTGGAAAACGATCAGCAGCTGAGTATGTTGTCTGAGATGAACTGTTACAGTTATCAGGGCTACTATTTCAGCCGCCCTCTTCCTGAAAAAGAGTTTCAGCAACGCTATGTTATGGGCGATAACATTCAATCAATTTTCTGACCGTTATGGCTCATCAGAAAGCATCATCATTGCAGCGTTAAGGCGCTTTCTTTCATTCGCGGTAAAATGTTGATTGCGGTAATCGCGGAGTAATGTCTGAAGGCTTTCAGTATCAAGCCCGCTGGATTCAGCAGTTCCGGCCTCAAGCTCTCGCTGATAACGCTGATAGCGTTTTACTTTCTGTTGCCAAGCAGCCTGCCGCTTATCCACCATTGCCAGGCGGGTAGCAGCTTCATGACCAAAACGCTGTTGCCGCCAAAGATGAACTTCTTCAGAACTGGCTCCCTTTTCTGTCAGCTGTTGCTCCGTTTGATTAAGTTCAACCACACTGCGGGTCTGACGTTTCATCTGCTGAAGCGCCTCTGGAAGCTGCTGATCTAACGACTGTAGCGTTTCCTGATCAGCCTCAGATTGATAAGCCTGTAATTTGGCAATGGTGTGATTATCCATCGCTTCATCTGCTGCAAAAAAGGCATTAACAACCTCGGCACTCAACCACTCTTTTCTCAGTCGTTGTTGCCAGCGTATACGCGCAAAAATATCATCGGACTGAGCAAGGGTAATACGTTTTTGCTGTTCGGCATCATAATATTTCAACGCATCCAGATAACCGACATATTGCATTAACAGCAGCGCAGCCTGATCTCTGCCAGGCATGGGTAATTGCTGTATTTTTTCCTGCATAAGCGTCAATATCTGGCTCAGGGGTACTTCTCCCTGAGCGGATAAATGAAAATCCAACCATTGCCGTAAAGCCAGATTAATAACCAACTCACCGTCGGCATCAACCTGTAATGCACCATCAACGGTTGCACCCCGAAATGTTTTAAGACTGCTGAACCAGCCATTAAATTCATCAATATACGTCGCAGTACCGGTTACATCAGAATTCTCTGCGCTGACATGACTGGAATATTGTGACTCAGAACCAACCACCATCAGCTCTCCGGGCGATACCAGATAAGCCATAATGATCATCAGCAATAGCGCTGCAAAAAGCCAACGTCCCCAGCCATACCAACGCAGATATTTCATGTTATAGCCCGGCTTCTTTTAAACGATTGGCATGGGTGCGGAAAACCGTTAGCGGATCCGTTTCTGCCAGATCATGAATACCAAATAAATGATTCACTTCATCCAGATGATTCATACTGAAGTCATCACGAATCACCATACCCAGGCGTGATGAACAGCTTCCGACAGCGCCATCATTAGCGACACCTTCCGGAAAATTATTCGCGCCCAAAGCCGTCAGAATATCACTGGGGTCGAGTACATTGGTTGTTGGCTGGGCACCGCTCCAGGAATAATAGCGAATGCCATTAACTTCATAAGCACCTTCGCCACATTCGGTATCCGGAATGCCATCACCGTGCAGCTCATTAAACACAGCTGATTGTTCCGGTGTCATGGAACGCAATGCCGCAAGATAGTCCTGCTCAAAATCAACGCCGGTAATACCATCAATTAAATTAGGCAGAATATTGCCAAAAGTATTCAGTAATTGTTCAGAAGCCGGCGACAGGTCGTCCGGCAAAGACGATGGCACTCCCCGGTTAACCCCTGCAACCGTGGTGACAGAAGCGACTAAATCCGGGCGGACCGAGGCGACATAACGCACCGTTGGGCCACCTAAGCTGTGCCCGATCAGGTTAACTTTTTCAGCACCCGTGATCGCCAGTATCTGCTCAACTTGCGGAATTAATTGCTCGCCGCGAATTTCCGGGGTATTGGCATTCGCAACAACCGTAACGTATACGTCTGCACCATCCTGGCGTAGCGTTTCCGGAACTTTATACCAGTAATCAATACCGAGAATGTCATCAAAGCCAAACAGGCCATGCGTCAGAACTATTGGATATTTGGTTTGTGTATATCCGGTCGCGGGAGGTTTTGACATTGACCAGCCATGATGAGAAAAGCATACGCTGATAAAAGCCATAACAATGACGATCGTTCGCATCTTCATAAGAATGAGTCCTGTGTGTTTTTATTGTTTGAGGTAGCTCATTATCTGTCTGCTGCAGATATTCGAAGACAGTGTAGAAAACCGTCCATTGATCGACAGGTTCCTGAACGCCAGATCACGATTGTCGCCGGAGGGAGCAGACCGAAAACGCCTGCGTAGAAATTAAACGCCAGTATTTGTCACGAAAGATCCTGTCACCTCATGATGCCTGCGTTTTTGCCGGTACATCTCGGTGTCAGCTGTTTTCATCAACTCAGATAAGTCGTAGCCATGATCAGAGGTATAAGCGTAACCAATACTGGCTGAAATACTCAGTGGCGCCAGACGCGGACCATTTATATCTTCAACAACCCGTTGCAGGCGTTTTTGAATCATCAGCAGCTGATCCATGGTTTCAATCGGATCAACTAAAACAATAAATTCGTCACCTCCCAGGCGAGCCGCCATATCACCACGGCGCAATGCGCTGGCCAAACCTTTACCAACCTGTTCCAGCACATAATCTCCGGTATCGTGCCCCAGCTGATCATTGATCGCTTTGAAGCCATCAAGATCCAGATAAAAGACTGCCATATCGGCTTTTGATCGCTCAGCAGTTGATAATAAGCGCTGAGCATACTCATCAAAACTATAGCGGTTCGGTAGCCCGGTTAAGCCATCGTAGTTCGCCTGCTGATAAAGCTGACGGCGCTTTTCTTCTTCACCCGCCTCAAACCGTGAATGAATATGAAACATTTGCCGGTATAACGTCGGGAAAACAATAATTCCCATAACCACAATCACCAGCCAGCTCCATTTAATATCAGCCCAGGTCAGAGGTCGGGAGAACTGTACTTCCAGCGTGTAGTCACTGAGAGAGATTTCTCTGGTTGTATGTAATACCGGGAAAAAGCGCAATAAACCATCGTGTACTACGTCACTTTGTTTACCAACCAAACGAAAACGGTTTTGCTCTGTGACGGCAAACAATTCCACCCCAAGGTGCCATTGATCGGCAATAGAGGGCAATAAATCACTGACTTTAACCACCAGCAATGACAAAAACTGTGGCACAGACTGGTGTACCACAATCTGCATCATCACCATAACCGGTTCATCATCCAGTAATTGAAACGGTTCGGTCGGTACAATTTTTTCACTGATATCCTGAGGGATATGATCATTAATAAAATCGATGGTTTTCAGATCCAGACCAAGGCGCGAAGCTTCGATAGCCGGCTCAATCATAATCACTGGCAGGGCCTGATCATCATTAATGATTCTCTGAGGTACCAGACCTTCACCACTGACAAACCGAAGTACCGCCGGATCAATGAGTTGTTGCTGCATATAGTGTTCATATTCCTGCCAGTTTTCATCTTCAACAAACTGAGCCACCTGAAACATATGAACATGAGGGAAGCGACGTGCCATAATGCTGGCATAGTTGCGAACCGAATTCAGATCAACAGAATCTTTACCTTTGAAATACGTAAATAAACCAACCAGTAAGGTTTCATTCTGGGCCATCTTCTCCCGAACGTACTGACTGATCACGTAGCTTTCTGAGTCAAACTCGTGCTTCAGACTCTGCATATTCCACGACCAAGCCAGAATTAAAGACGTTACCAGACCTAACAAGGTCATAATCGTCAGTAACCCGTATAACACCGGCAAACGTGATTTTTTAGACTTGGAATGGAACATAGCTCAGCAACCGTCAATCCTTTGCAATAAGCGTAGCTGAGTTTTCTGCAGTTAGCGGAGCGAAAGAAACAAAAAGGCCCTGAGAATTCAGGGCCGTACTTAGTTTATGGTGTAAGTAAACGTGATATCGAACCTCCAGGTGCTGTAATCGTTACCTCAATGCTTACTGCGGCACCCTCTTGGACGTAGTTTACCAGAAAAAGATCACCAAACCGTGATGGTAGGCCGGTAAAATTGCTATCTAATAAACCAATATCATTACCCACATCGCCCGTTCTTCCAAAAATTTCATAACCATCACCAGTGACAGAAAGGCTAGTACTTGCTGCGGCTTTACTCAGGTTTTGATCTGCAATATATACAAAGAAACTGCCAGAGGCACCTAATGAACCATTGAACAGTGTAAAATCCCTACCATTAGCGGACTCAAACAAGAGTATCTGATTTGGCTGTATAGTCGCCTGGCTAATGACTACAGAATCGCGAACATGCATCATGGAACCACAATGGCCAACTGATCTTGCAGCATCAGAACATAAAGCACCTTGGTATAAGGTTGGTGCCAGATCATGTATTCCATCGCTGTCATAATCAGCAAAAAATTCAATAGGGCCATTAGCATTAACATCTAACTCTGTTGTATCACTATTTAGTTGTAAGTTAAGCTTGTCATCATCTCTTACCGCTTCTGCAAACGCTTCAAAAGACTCCCCTGTATCGTAAACACCATTATTATTACTATCAGTAAAACCAGCTTCGCCTTCGGTGTATGCCAAAATAGTTGTTAGTCCGTTAGCACTGCTGCCACGAACAGGATCTGTTTCATTAACACGATTTAGGCCTGAATACTCCGGATCGCGTTCTTGACCCGGGCGGTAGCCAGTACTCCTCCATGTGACTGAGCAGGAGCCATTCAGTGTTAAACAGGATGGAGGAATCAAGCCGCTTTCAGCTGTAAAATTAACAATTGTATTGTCAGGGACAGGGTTTTGGAACTGATCTCCAACAAAGGCCGTAACTTCTACTTCAACACCAGAAAAATCATAACTCCCAGGGTTGAGGATATTAGCAACAACTTCAAAGCTATCCTGATCGGCAAGACCCGTGGTCACAGCAACAGGTAAAGAATTGGTTGATATTTCAGTCACGTTATCATTTGCCAATGTTGTTGCTACAACGGATGTAATAGCATTCGCGGTACCGGATCGAATATTAGCAATAGCCTCTCCCGACTCATTTGTGATAGCCGAAGGTAAAGCCAAAGAGATGCCACCAGCTGAGTTGGTTAGCTCAAAATTAACCGTTTTACCCTCAATTGGATTATTCGTTTCATCCAATACAATAAAAGTAATTGAAGAGAATTTCGGCAGCGCCGAGTTAGCAATGGTTGAGATAGATATTGCGGGAGCACTGACAGACCCAAAAGTAATAGCACCAACCTCTGGAGATGCTACGGTCAGTGTACCTGTTGCAGTATGAACCGCCGTATTGGTATTAATATCGCCCGTGGCGCCCGGTGCAAACAGGCGGAAAGATATAATATCTGTTCCAGAGCACCCTTGAGCTTCATAAGTCACACTCACTTCCCCACTGGATGTTCTGACTCTCTGACGGCTGAAACTGGCTTTTGCCGGAACCTGAGCTGAGCAGCTTGAACTGAACTCCACCTCATATTCTGTAGAAACAATTTTTGCATTATTACTATCAATATCAACAATATTGGCAGAGATATTCGTGGTACCACCAGCACTTAAGTTATTGTTTGTAATCTCTAGTGACCCAACGGAAAAGCTGGCACCGCTACCAGTTCCTAAACGAGGGTTATCAATAGAAGTATTGGTTGTCACGTCATCAGAAGTACCATCACCATTATCAACAGTAGTACTTCCTCCGTCCTCTTCATTATTGTTAGTGGTTTCATTGCTGACAACATCACTTCCCCCGCCACTGCCACCACAGGCAGCTAGAAACAAGGTTAATAACGGAATGGCTATCGCCGTGGGCTTAAACATACGCAATCGCTCCATCTGAGGTTTATCCCAATCAGTCTCTGATAACTGGCTAGCATAGCACTGACCAGCGAACTGTTAATACTATTTAGTTCACAAGCTTTAACAAAAAAAGCGCGTAAGTGCCTAAACACTAACGCGCTTTTATTTTTTCAGGGACGGTTTTGCAAGTGTCTCTTAAACGTCTGGCTGTTTATACATCCAGATAGTCCAGAATGCCTTCGGCTGCCTGGCGACCTTCCCAGATGGCCGTCACCACCAGATCAGAGCCACGCACCATATCTCCGCCAGCGAAGACTTTTGGATTGCTTGTCTGGAACTTAAACTCCTGCTCTTCCGGTGCAACCACGCCATCCCAGCTGTTCAGCTCGATACCGAAGTCTTTGAACCATGGAGCCGGGCTTGGGCGGAAACCAAAGGCAACCAGTACAGCGTCAGCTGGCAGGATTTCTTCTGAACCTTCAACAACCTGAGGGCGACGGCGGCCGTTTTCATCCGGCTCCCCCATTTCCGTAGTAACCACCTTAACGCCTTCCACCTTGTCTTCACCAACAATGGCAACTGGCTGACGGTTAAACAGGAACTGCACACCTTCTTCACGCGCATTCTGTACTTCCCGTACAGAACCCGGCATGTTGGCTTCATCACGACGATAGGCACAGGTAACGCTATTGGCAGTCTGGCGAATCGAGGTGCGGTTACAGTCCATCGCGGTATCACCACCACCTAAGACCACTACCTTTTTACCTTTCATATCGATAAAGTCAGCGGCGTCTTTTTCAAAGCCCAGATTGCGATTCACATTAGCAATCAGGAAATCTAATGCATCGTGTACGCCCGGCAGATCTTCACCCGGGAAACCACCTTTCATGTAGTTGTAGGTGCCCATACCCAGGAATACCGCATCAAATTCATCAATGATGCTCTGGAAATCGACGTCTTTACCCACTTCAGTGTTCAGGCGGAATTCCACGCCCATGCCTTCAAACACTTCGCGACGGTTAGACATCACGCTCTTTTCCAGCTTGAACTCTGGAATACCAAAGGTCAGCAGGCCGCCAATTTCCGGGTACTTATCAAAGACCACCGGGGTCACACCATTACGTACCAGAATATCAGCCGCACCTAAGCCCGCCGGGCCAGCACCAATAATGGCAACACGCTTACCGGTTGGTACAACTTTGCTCATGTCCGGGCGCCAGCCCATGGCAAACGCTGTATCAGTAATGTATTTCTCAACATTACCAATGGTTACCGCACCAAAGCCGTCGTTCAGGGTACAAGAGCCTTCACACAGACGATCTTGCGGGCATACCCGACCGCACACTTCTGGCAGTGTATTGGTCTGATGACTCAACTCAACCGCTTCCATTATGTTGCCTTCACTGGCCAGTTTCAGCCAGTTAGGAATAAAGTTGTGAACCGGGCATTTCCACTCACAGTACGGGTTACCACATGCCAAACAACGGTGTGCCTGGTCGGTTACCTGCTCCTGACGGAACGGCTGGTAAATCTCAACAAACTGCGCTTTACGCGTTGCTACCGATTTTTTGGATGGGTCCTGGCGACCCACCTCAACAAACTGAAAGTTATTATTCAGACGATTGTTGTTTAAACCTTGCGACATCTTGAACCTCTCTCTCTCGTCCTGACCGCTTCTCTCTTATGTGTCCGCTTATTCAGGACGAGCACGGGTGTTGTTCAGCAATTGTTGTAAGTCAGCGGCTTTTGGCTTAACCAGCCAGAACTTACCGATAAAGCCATCGAAGTCATCAAGAATCTCCTGACCCCAGGCACTGCCAGTTTCTGCAACAAACTCACGAATCACGCCACGTAAATGGTTTCGGTGTGCTTCCGTTTCTTCGTTAGCGATACGGTGAATATCCACCAGCTCATGGTTGTACTTATCAACAAAGCTGTTATCACGATCCAGAACGTAAGCAAAACCACCGGTCATGCCCGCGCCGAAGTTGTAACCGGTTTCACCCAGTACACACACCAAACCACCGGTCATGTATTCACAGCAGTGGTCACCGGCACCTTCAACAACCGCATGAGCACCTGAGTTACGCACACCAAAACGCTCACCAGCACGGCCAGCTGCCAGCAACTTACCGCCAGTTGCGCCGTATAAGCAGGTGTTACCCACAATCGAGGTGTCATTGGTGCGGAATTCAGAACCTTTTGGCGGGAAGATCACCAGCTTACCGCCGGTCATGCCTTTACCGACGTAATCGTTGGCGTCGCCTTCCAGTACCATTTCCAGACCACCGGCATTCCAGACACCAAACGACTGACCAGCAATACCGGTCAGGTTCAGGCGTACTGGTTTATCAGCCATGCCTTGGTTGCCATGACGCTTAGCAATTTCACCCGACAGGCGAGCGCCCACAGAGCGATCACAGTTAGTGATGTGGAAGCTGAACTCACCACCGGCTTTGGTTTCAATCGCCGACAGTGTTTCTTCCACCATACGCTCAGCCAGCAGGCCTTCATCGTATGGACGGTTACGGTCAACCTGACAAGTATGTGGCTTATCCGCCGGAATCAGGTCGTTGCTCAGGATTGGCGTCAGATCCAGATTACGTTGTTTCTGAGTGCTGCCATCAAGTACTTCCAGCAGGTCAGTACGACCGACCAGCTCTTCCAGAGAACGCACACCAATGGATGCCATCAGGCTACGTACTTCTTCAGCCACAAAGCGGAAGTAGTTTTTTACCATATCAGCAGTGCCGATGTAGTGCTTGTCACGCAGGTTATCATCCTGAGTGGCAACACCGGTTGCACAGTTATTCAGGTGACAGATACGCAGGTATTTACAGCCTACCGCTACCATTGGCAGCGTGCCGAAACCGAAGGATTCTGCACCCAGAATCGCTGCCTTAACCACGTCCAGACCGGACTTCAAGCCACCATCGGTTTGCACCCGCACATTGCCACGCAGATCATTTCCACGCAGCGCCTGATGCGCTTCAGACAGACCCAGCTCCCAAGGAGAACCAGCATATTTAATCGACGTCAGCGGCGAAGCGGCGGTACCACCGTCATAACCGGAGATGGTAATCAGGTCAGCGTAGGCTTTGGCAACACCAGCGGCAATCGTGCCAACACCTGGCTCAGACACCAGCTTCACCGACACCAGTGCTTGCGGATTCACTTGCTTCAGATCGTAAATCAGCTGAGCTAAATCTTCGATCGAGTAAATATCGTGGTGTGGTGGTGGTGAAATCAGTGTCACACCCGGCACCGAGTAACGCAGTGTGGCAATCAGGTTGTTCACCTTACCGCCCGGCAGCTGACCACCTTCACCCGGCTTCGCACCCTGCGCCACTTTAATCTGCAGCACTTCCGCGCTGGACAGGTAGTGTGGGGTTACACCAAAACGGCCAGAGGCGATCTGTTTGATCTTAGAGTTACGGGCAGTGCCATAACGCAGCGGATCTTCACCACCTTCACCCGAGTTAGAACGACCACCCAGCTCGTTCATCGCTTCCGCTAACGCTTCGTGCGCTTCCGGAGACAGAGCACCCAGCGACATAGCTGCGGTATCGAAACGTGGGAAAATCTTTTCAGCCGCTTCTACCTCAGAGATATCAATAGCAGCAACATCTTTACGCAGTGACAGCAGGTCACGGATGGTTGCCGTCGGGCGTTTATTCACCAGATCAGCAAAGCGATCGTAAGCCGCCTGACTGTTGGTTTGTACCGCTTCCTGAATGTTTTTAACCACATCCGGGTTATACGCATGGTATTCGCCACCGTGTACGTATTTCAGCAGGCCACCTTGCTCCAGCTTTTTACGCTTTTTCCAGGCAACACTTTTAATGATGTTCAGATCATCTTCAAAATCAGTGAACTCAGCGCCTTCGATACGGCTGGTCACACCGCAGAAACACAGATCAACAATTTCTTTGCTCAGACCCACCGCTTCAAACAACTGCGAACCACGGTAAGAGGCAATAGTAGAGATACCCATCTTAGACAGGATCTTCAACAAGCCTTTGCGAATTGCTTTACGGAAGTTCTGATGGGATTTCAGTGGATCACCCAACAGTTCGTTAGTGCGGTGTAAGTCGGTTAATACGTCGAATGCTAACCACGGGTATACCGCCGTTGCACCGAAGCCCAGCAATACGGCGAACTGGTGTGCATCACGGGCAGCGCCGGTTTCAACCACAATATTACCGTTGGTACGTAAACCTTTTTGTGCCAGACGGTGGTGAACCGCACCGGTCGCCATCGGCGCCGGAATCAGCATCTGATCTTCGCTAACCTCACGGTCGGACAGGATCAGCACCACATAACCATCACGAACCGCCTGCTCGGCTTTGTCAGCCAGATCAATAATGGCTTGTTGCAGACCAACAACCGGATCGAAAGCCATGCTCAGCTTAATGTGCTTAAAGGCATCACTGTTGTTGCTGGTCAGGCCCACAAACTTCAGCGGTGACAGTACCGGCGACGTCAGAATAATACGATTCGCGTGATCAGCACTTTCTTCAAAAACATTTTTCTCGCCACCGATGCAGGTTTCCAATGACATCACAATGGATTCACGCAGCGGATCAATCGGTGGATTGGTCACCTGAGCAAACTGCTGACGGAAATAGTCAGCAACATGACGTACACGCTGGGATAAAACCGCCATCGGCGTATCGTCCCCCATAGAACCCGTTGCTTCCTGACCCCCTTCGGCCATAGGACGCAGTACCTGATCACGCTCTTCGTTAGTGATCAGATGCAGTTTCTGATGGGTATTCAGTGCATCGCCAGTCATATCTTCCAGACCGGCATGCTTCAGGTACAGAGAGCTTTCCAGACGAACAGCATTTTCTTTCAGCCATTTCTTATATGGCTGAGCCTGCTTCAGTGCGTTATCGATATCTTCAGTGTGCAGCAGTTTGCCTTCCTGAGTATCAATCGCCAGCATCTGGCCCGGGCCAACACGGCCTTTAGCCACAACGTCTTCCGGCTTGTAATCGTAGGTGCCGATTTCAGAAGCAACGGTAATAAAGTTGTTCTTAGTGATCACCCAGCGTGATGGACGCAGACCATTACGGTCCAGGCCACAAACGGCATAACGGCCATCTGTGATTACCAGACCTGCCGGGCCATCCCATGGCTCCATATGCATGGAGTTGTACTCGTAGAAAGCACGTAAATCGGCATCCATGGTTTCAACATTCTGCCAAGCTGGCGGAATCATCATACGAACGGCACGGAACAGGTTCATACCACCGGTTGCCAGCAGTTCCAGCATGTTATCCATCGATGAGGAGTCAGAGCCGGTCGTATTAACAATCGGCGTCAGATCCTGCAGATTCGGTAACAATTCGGTATTAAACTGGCTGGCACGAGCGTTAGCCCAGTTACGGTTACCCTGAATCGTGTTAATTTCGCCATTGTGTGCCAGCATGCGGAATGGCTGAGCCAGTGGCCAGCGTGGCATGGTGTTGGTCGAGAAACGCTGGTGGAATACACAAATAGCGGTTTCCAGGCGCTCGTCACCCAGGTCCAAGTAGAAGTTCGGCAGGTCGACCGGCATCATCAGACCTTTATAAGACAGCACCTTTTCAGACAAGCTGGCAATATAAAAGTCGGCATACTCGGCCAATGCTTTTTCAGCAAAACGACGTGCATAAAACAGCTTAACAGCCAGTTCTTGTTCGCTTAATTCTTCGCCCGGAGCAACAAAAATCTGCTCAAAACGTGGCAAACAATCAATCGCCATTGGACCCAGACAATCATTACTGGTAGGTACCGTACGCCATCCCAGAACCGTTAAGCCCTGATCCTGAATCGCTTGTTCAACAGCGGCTTTTTGCTTCTCAAAAATGGCCTGATCCAGGTCCATAAACAGCATACCAACCGCATATTGGGCTGGCAGTGCCATACCTGCTTCCTGGGTTACCGCACGCAGGAATGAATCCGGCTTCTGCAGCAACAAACCACAACCATCACCGGTTTTACCATCCGCAGCGATACCACCACGGTGTGTCATGCACGTTAAGGATTCGATTGCTGTCGTCAGCAGCTCGTGGCTTGGTTGACCTTCTAAATGTGCCAACAATCCAAAACCACAGTTGTCCTTAAAGTCGCCTGGGGTGTACAGACCAGTTCTCATAGAACAGCTCTCATCAGTAAAAAAACGATTTAAATCAAGGGCTTACACAGCCTAAGCGCTCAAAAAATGAGCAGCATCGAGACAAAAGGACGCTCATTCTACACATCAGAGCGGTTTGCCACAAATTTGACTGGGATTTGACTAACTTTCGAGCAAGCAGAATTACTTACGCGATTTAAGTATTTCTTGCACAGACTGGACATTTCGAATCCAGGGAGATTGATCACGCAATGCTTTTGGCATCTTCAATACAGCGGCCTTAGCGGCCGTGCGATCAGGATACATACCAGCAACGACGACATGCCAGTCTTTCCCTTTGTGCGTGGTGTGATACAGGTATAAACGACCTTTTAATTTGCTCTGCCAACGCTCAATAAAATCATTGGCTCCCGAACGTTTATGAGAACCTAACAATTGAGCAACAAACCCTGACGCATCCAGCAGTTGTTGTTCATCGGTGGAATAAGTCACAGGACCCGGAGCCTGTGCAACGCTTGTTACTTCGGCAACCGCAGCCACAGCTGGTTGTTCCTCAGATTTTGTAACGGGGGTTGCCTCTGACTTCGCAGTACTCGATTGATAATTAAAGTCTGTTGCAGCAACTTCCTCTACAACCTCATCTGAGCGTTCACGTTTATCTACAGCTGGCACCTTTTCAACTGACACCTCTTCAGGCGCAGCGGCGACAGCAGATTGGCCCACAACCGCCACTTCAGGCGTGATCAGATCAGTCTTCTCATCCGATTGAAAGATCACTTCAACTGCACTTTCTTTTATTGCCGGACCAGCGCTATCAGATTGCTCTGCGAGCAAAGTGTCATCAAGCTCTTGCTTAGCCTTTATCATCTTTGATTCAGGCAATTGGGGTTCAGATAGCTGGGATTCAGGAGATTGGTATAAAAATGACAGCCCTAAAGCGGCTGCAACGGCAGCCACAGCAACAATATGAAGTAACGGGAACCGGCTTTTATCTGATAGAGGGTGATGGCTGTTATCTGTTGTCAGCAACTGATCTTCCAGTGCCTTTAAAAACACGCCAGGCAAACCTTCTGAGCGGGAATAGGCGGCCTGCAACTGTTTGTCATTAACAGCTCCCGAGCCAAACACCTGCTCCACCAGAAGAATGGCATCCTCAACTGGTAACATTTCTGGTTTCAGCGTATGAACGGGCGCCTGAGTTGGGCTCTCCCGCAATCTGGTCTCAAACCCCGAGGCACCAAATAAAGCAAACGACAAAGATTGTGGGGCTAATAAGGCCAGATGAGCAATTTCATTTAGAGTATCGTCATCCAGTTGCTCAGCCTGGTCAATAATAACCAACAAAGAACGGCCATCCTGACTCTGAGCCGCGGTCTCTTTCAGAACCGCTTCTTTCGCCTCAACCAGATTGTCAGATAACAGCGGCAGATCCCAGCTAAGAGCAATTTTTTGCAACACCATCAATGAGCTTGTCATCAGGTCGGCTTGCAGAGTGATGGTATCATCCGGCATTTCCCGATGTGCCGACAAGGCATTGGCCAGCGTGGTTTTCCCCACACCGGCAGGCCCACTAACGGCAATTAAGAGTTCGCTGTATGAAGCCAGATGAGATAATAACTCGAGATTTTTTTGCTGCGTTGGCAGGAGTTGAACCAGTGGCTGAGAAAAGCTCTCAGCAGAACCTGATTGCTGAAAGCTGTGTTCTGATTCCAGATTCAGTTCCGTGTCCATCATTTCCCCCAACAGTTTTCCTCACCAACGCAACCTTCTGATCATAATCAATCAGAAAATACCCAGTTGCTCTCCGGAAGTTAGTGTTTGCTCAAGCAGCTCCAAAGATATATCTGATGTTATATAAGCTTCACCAATTTTACGCAATAACACGAGGCGAATGCGGCCATCCAGAACTTTCTTATCAACTTGCATACGCGATGTGTAATCCGCCACAGCCATATCTTCCGGGCCAACAACCGGGAGCTTTGCTTGTATTAATAATGCACGCAATTCAGCCACTTCAGCAGGTTGGATATCTCCCATACGACAACCCAGATCAGCCGCCATCAACATCCCGGTTCCCACAGCCTCACCGTGCAACCAGTTACCATATCCTTGGTGCGCTTCAATTGCATGGCCAAAGGTATGCCCCAAATTGAGAATGGCACGAATGCCGGATTCGGTTTCATCTTGTGCCACAACATCGGCTTTATCTTGACAAGAACACTCAATAGCATAAGCCAGCGCCTTGGAATCACACTGCATTAGTCGTGATGTATTATTCTGCAGCCAGCCATAAAATTCGTAGTCACAAATAAGGCCATATTTGATGACTTCAGCAACACCTGCCGACAGTTCACGTTCGGGTAGCGTCGTTAAGGTTTGGGTATCGGCAATCACACACTGAGGCTGGTGAAAGGCACCAATCATATTTTTACCCAACGGATGATTAACACCAGTTTTGCCACCAACAGAAGAGTCTACCTGCGACAGCAGTGTCGTGGGTACCTGAATAAAGTTAACACCCCGCTGGTAAGACGCTGCCGCAAAGCCAGTCATATCACCAACAACACCTCCACCCAATGCAATCAGTGTGGTTGTACGATTGTGTTGCTTTTCTAACAAGGCGTTGAAAATAAGATTCAGAGTTTCCAGGTTTTTGTACTGCTCGCCATCAGGCAATACGACCACATCGACCTGATAGTTGGTTAATGCAGATTGCACTTGCTCTAGGTAAAGCGGCGCTACCGTTGTGTTGGTAACAATCAGAACTTGCTTGCCCTTAATATAAGGAGAGTACAAAGAGGGGTCAGACAACAGGCCAGAGCCAATAAAAATCGGGTAACTGCGATCACCCAAATCGACGGTTAAGGTATTCATATTGTTTACTTCAAATTAGCTCAGGCGTTTTTTCAGCTCATTAACAACCCATTTAGGGTTACGCTGGTCAGTTTCGATCACAATGTCAGCAATACTTCGATATAAAGGGTCCCGTACCGCAAACAAGTCACGCAGAACCTGTTCTGGGTTTTCCTGCTGGAGTAAAGGACGATTACGATCTTTTGCTGTGCGGGCAAGCTGCTGGTCTACAGATGTACACAAATACACAACCGTGCCACGAGCAGCCAGGTGTTTACGGTTTTGCTCACGCATAACCGCACCACCACCCGTTGCCAGGACAACGTCATTTAACTGCGTTAATTCATCAATGGCATGCTCTTCCCGCTCGCGGAAACCTACCTCCCCTTCCATATCAAAAATCCAGGGAATGTTAGCACCACAACGCTCTTCAATTTCTTTATCAGAATCATGAAACTCACATTGCAGTTCGGTAGAAAGCAGTCGACCAATGGTGCTTTTTCCAGCGCCCATTGGCCCAACAAGAAAGACAGAATGAAACTTCATAAATCAGCGGCTGGTTAAGCTGTCCTTCACCAAACGTGGGGTGATAAACACCAATAATTCTGACTTTTCTTCAGTGTAATTGGTATAACGGAATAAAGCCCCAATCAACGGTAAGTCTCCAAGGAAGGGCGTTTTATTAATAGTTTTAACTTCTTCTGAGCGGAAGATCCCCCCCAAAACAACCGTTTCTCCATTATCAACCAACACCTGAGTCTCAACCGCATTAGTATCAATGGCTGGACCAGCCGGAGTAGCTTGCCCAACGGAATCCTGATTAATAATTAAATCCATAATAATACGATCATCCGGAGTGATTTGTGGTGTCACTTCCAGCTTTAATACCGCGGAACGGAATGACACACTGGTTGCACCACTGGAGGATGCTTCCTGGAAAGGAATCTCTGTGCCGGATTCAATAATTGCCGTCTGACCGTCTGAAGTAATTACTCGGGGTTGAGAAACAATTTCCGCATTTCCATCCGTTTCAATAGCAGCCAGTTCAAGATTCAATAAGTAATCGGCTGTTTGATAGCCAAGCGCCAATGAAGTTGCAGCAGGGTTAGTTACACCGAAGTCCACAACATTCGCTTGTGGGAAGTTAATTTCCTGATCACTAGTGCCATTTTCACTGGTCGCCCGATCAAATAAAATTTGATTGGCTTCACTTACCGTTTGAGTACTACCACCAATTGTTTGCCAATTATCGCCATTGTTTTTATAACCGGCTCCCCCCCACTGAACGCCAATTTCCTCTCCAACATTGGTATTGGCAATCACAATACGAGCTTCAATCAATACCTGACGTACCGGAACATCTAACAATACTAATGCCTCACGCACACGTTCCAGGTTACTGGCAGTATCTTTCATTAACAGAGTATTAGTTCGCTCATCAACCACAGCAGTACCGCGAGCCGACAACAGACCTTCTTCCGATGTTAGCAGGTCCGCCAAATCTGATGCTTTAGCATAATTAAGCTGCATATACTCTGTGATCAGTGGAGCCAGCTCTTCAACTTGCTTGACCGCTTCCAGTTCAATTTTTTCCCGTGCTGCAATCTCTTCAGCTGGGGCAATTAATAAAACAGAACCCATCTGACGCTTACCTAATGCTTTAGTCTTTAATACCAGATCCAAAGCCTGATCCCAGGGAACATTCTGTAAACGTAAGGTAATACTGCCCTGTACGGTATCCGAAGCAACGAGATTCAAGCCAGTAAAGTCAGCAATCAGCTGCAACACAGCACGAACTTCAATATTCTGGAAATTCAGGGATAGCTTTTCACCGGTGAACGGGAATTGTTTTTTACGTTCTTCTACCGCTTCTTCCGGTAATTCTGACACATTAATCGATAGAAGTTTGTCCGTCTGATATGCCAGATACTCAATATCGTCAACCGTAGGGTCAATCGTCAGAATGGTTTTTCCATCCTCATACTTGGCATCAACAAACCGTACCGGAGTGGCAAAATCAGTTACATCCAAACGACGCTGCAACGCATCCGGCAACCGAACATTTTCCAGTTCAGCAATAATTTTACCGCCTTCGCGACGAATATTCGCCGCAGCACGATCGTCACTCAGCATCACCTGTATCTGCCCATCCCCCAGATCACCCCGACGAAAATCAACGTTAACAACTTTCATTTCATTAACAGAAGATAATGGAGCTTGAGTAAATGCGTTATCAGCCTGAGAGAAACGTGCTTGGGATTCAGCAGAACCCACATTAAGAATCAGAGTATTACCATTTACCCGCGTAGAATAATCCACTAGAGTCACCAAATTCACCACCAAGCGAGTCCGATCCTTGGTTGGTAAGATCATGGCACTACGGGCATTACCAGTGCCGATCTGATGCTTCTTAGCTTTCAGAACACTGCCAGCACCAATCATATCAAGTGAGATCCGTGCCGGTTTTTCAATGGTATAACCTTTAACATCAGGTGGTGTTCCATCAAACTCCAGTTCGATTTCAGTAACATCACCAGGCAAAGAAGCAAAGCGAATATTTTGTAGCTCAACCGCCCATGCAGAAAACGCCATAGAGCATAGCAAGGCAATCATCGCCGTTATTTTTGTGCTTTTTACGGCCACCTTTTGCATTATCATAATCAGCCTTCTCCAATACCATCCAGAGCCAAAGTTCTTGGTCGCTCAATCCAACCACCCAGACCATTCGGCACAATTTCAATAACATTCAGACGATTTTCCTGAATTGAAACAACTCGTCCATGATTTTGCCCCATAAACTGGCCTTCACGAATTCGAACAACGCCACCATCACTCGCCCGAACCAGAGCCCACAATGTATTATCAAGCCCTTGCATAGTTCCGACCATGCTAAGCTCACCAAAAGCAAATTGCTCCAGGTGCTCCTTGGGACGATCAAAGTCAGGAGCTACATCATCCTGCTCCTGAGGAATAATAATATCAGCATCAACAATCACAGGAAGCTCAAATGGTGAGCGTAAACCCGCAGCGCTGTAGTTAAAGAATTCGTAAGGTTTAAACACAGGGATAGGACTAATTCGTCCTCGGGGCTGAGACAAAGTGTCCGACACGAACATTTTCAAATCGGACACATCACCAGAGTTACTGCACCCCACCAACAAAGAACCAGTCAATAAGACTAAAGCCATTCGAAGCAACATATTAACGTCCCTCCTCATCGCTGCTGTATTGGTAGGTTTTTGCCAGAATTTGCATGATCAAACGCCCATTATCTGAACCTTCTTTGATCGTAAAATCGTGCAAAGTAACAATCCGAGGAAGTGAAGCCACAGCAGAAACAAAGGATCCCATCTCGTGATAGCCGCCTTCAACTTCAATTTCAATCGGCAGTTCATTATAAAACTCGGTACTGATAATAGCCTGAGGGTCAATACCATTTAAAGATAACCCCGAACCAAGCGCAGCCGAGCTGATATCATCAATTAAACCCGGTACTTCAGTTTCACGCGGCAACTGCTTTAATAAAGAGCCAAAACTTTGTTCCATCTCAATCATCTGCTCTTTGTAAGCATCCAGATTAGCGCCACGGAAAGCTTTACGTTCAAAATCTGCTTTTAGCTTTTCTTCTTTGGCAACCGCACTGGCTAAAGAAGTGCGCATATCGGTAATCAGAAAAATATTGCCAGCGATCAGCAATGCAACAAAAACCAGTACAGCAAAAAAAACTTTCCCGGGAAGAGGCCAGCCCCCCATATTATCCCAGGCAATATTATTGATATCGTCTAATTCAATTTCCGATATTTTTTCTTTAAGTGCATTCCAGTCAATATCTTTAAAACCAGCCATTACTCGCTCTCCTCCTGCTTAGGATTAACACGCACCATGGTGATCTCAAATTCATTCTGGGCTTTTAACTGCTGTGCCTCAACTTTCACAAGCACCGGATTCGTAAACCAATCCGACTGATCGAGGTTACGCATCACAGCTGAAACACGATTATTGGACTTCGCCACACCGGAAACAGAAACCTGCTCCCCCTTAACAACCAAATTGGTGAAGTACAGATCATCAGGAACAGAACGGGCCAGCTCATCAAACACACGGACAATGACCGGTCGATTCCCCTGTAACGCTTGAATCAGCTCCATCCTTTCAATCAAATCCTGACGTGTATCCTGCAAAGTACGAATTTCAGCAATTTTAGCTTCCAGCACCTCTGTTTCTTTTTCCAGATAAGCATTACGAGCGTTCTGGCCGGCCGTTTCATCCTGATAATAGCCATAAACCAGATATAACAAGAACCCAGCGCATAAAGCCACAGCAACTAAAGCCGTATGATAATCTTTATTCCGCTGTTCACGGCGCTCCTCACGCCAGGGCAATAGGTTAATATTTGCCATCAGTCAAAACTCCTCATCGCCAGACCGCAGGCAATCATCAGTGAAGGGGCATCGTTCGCTAACAGACTGGCATTTACTTTTTGCGACAAGGTCATATTCATAAAAGGGTTGGCGATCAGAGTGGCAACGCCCAGCTCTTCCTCAACACACTCTGCCAACATCGGAATCGCTGAAGTGCCGCCAGCAAGGATAATAAAGTCGACATCGTTGAACTGGCTGGAAGAATAGAAAAATTGCAGAGAGCGACTTACTTGCTGCACAACCGCTTTGCGGAATGGATCCAGTACTTCACTTTCGTAGTCATCCGGTAAATCCCCGTCCAGTTTGGAGCGTGTCGCCTCTTCTTCAGACAACCCATAACGGCGCATAATATCTTCCGTTAGCTGACGACCACCAAATAACTGTTCACGGGTGTAAATTGATTTGCCTTCATGCAGCACACTCAGTGTGGTCATGGTTGCACCAATATCAAGCACAGCAACTGTCTCGATATCATCACCGTCTAGTTGGCTTTGCAGTAAATCGAAAGCACGCTCTGTACAGAAAGCTTCAACATCAACAATACCCGCTTCAAGGTCGGCATACTCAACAGCATCTTTACGGCGTTCAACCGTTTCTGAACGGCAAGCTGCTAACAGAACATCAACCATATCGGCTGCTTGTTCAGATTCCCCCTGAACTTCCCAATCCAGAGCAACTTCTTCTAACGGGTAGGGAATATACTGATCGGCCTCGGCACGGATCTGCAAATCCATTTCATCGTCATTAAGTTTGGAACTCATCTGAACGGTTTTAGTGATAACCGCAGAACCAGCAACGGCAATTGCCGCACGTTTAGCTGAAGTGCGCGAGCGACCAAGCGCTTTTCGAATTGCCTCACCAACAGCCTCATCATTGCTGATAGCCTGTTCAACAATAGCATTCGGTGGTAAAGGCTCTGCCGCGTAAGCTTCAACCTGATAGCGTCCATTATTATGACTAAGCTCCAGCACCTTGACCGATGTAGAACTGATATCCACACCAATCAGCGCTTTGCTCTTTTTATTAAACAGGCTGGCCAGCACAATAAAATCCCCGCAATTTCGCGAACTTGCACGCACAAGCTCACTCAGATCCTATAGAGTTGAAATCATTATAAGCACAATCCTATTAAAAGGACAAAAAACCCTTATAATGCTCCAGCCCGCATAATAGCTGGCTTTTCACGGAAATTGACATTCTTTTTTATGCACAAGTCACACCCTGCACTTTTTTTCTTATTTTGGCTGATTATGTCCAGTGCCACCGGCACCGGAATGGTCTCTCTGGGCATCTATCTTTATCTGGCACCGACGCTGCCGGATGCGGAACAATTACGCCAAATTGATTTGCAAACACCACTCAGAGTGTATAGCGAAGATGGACGCCTGATGAGTGAGTTTGGCGAGAAGCGCCGCACGCCAATTCGATTTGACCAGGTACCGCCTGAGTTTATTGATGCACTTCTGGCTTCAGAAGACGATGGCTTCTTTGAGCACGGCGGTGTTGATTTTAAAGGCCTGACACGAGCAGTGATTGAACTGATCCGCACCGGACGCAAAAAGTCCGGCGGCAGTACCATCACCATGCAGGTGGCCAAAAACTACTATTTATCCAGTGAAAAGACCTTTACCCGTAAGTTCACCGAAATCCTGCTGGCACTCAAAATTGAAAAAGCACTGACCAAACAAGAGATTCTTGAGCTTTATATCAATAAAATTTATCTCGGCAAGCGTGCTTATGGGATAGAAGCCGCAGCGCAGGTTTATTACGGAAAATCCATTCATGAGCTGGAATTACCACAACTGGCGATGATTGCCGGATTACCACAAGCTCCATCTGCTGCGAATCCTATTAATAACCCCGAGCGGGCTAAGAGTCGTCGTAACTATGTGCTGGCGCGTATGCGCACACTCAACAAAATATCTCAGGATCAATTTACACAAGCTGCCAGTGCTCCCATTACAGCACGCTATCACGGTCTGATTTCAGAAGTCAGCGCACCCTACGCCGCTGAGATGGTTCGGCTGGATATGCTGAAACGATTTGGTAGTGATATCTATACCGCCGGTTATAAGGTCACAACCACCATCAACGCGGCACGCCAACAAGCGGCAAATGAAGCGCTACAACGTGGCTTATTAAAGTATGACCGCGACCATGGCTGGCGTGTTAATGAAGATAATCGTGAGATTTCTCAACCGGTTGCGCTAACCCTAACAAGACCGCTCTCGGAACAACCGCCTCAGCTACTTGAGTGGTTTGACAAAGCCGATAGCGCATTTGATATCGACTGGCCACAAACTCTTGATCAATGGCGCACGTTACTGAATCAAAAAGCCGTCAATGGTCTGCTTTCCCCGGCAATCGCCAGCCGTGTTTACCCTGATGGTGCCTGGGTGTTAACTCAGCAAGGGGAGTACTGGCTACCATTCGCTCAAATTAACTGGGCGAAGCCTTATGTTAATGTTGACGTGGTTGGCACAGAGCCCGGCTCAGCAACCGAGGTATTACAACCAGGTCAGACTATCTGGTTAGAACAAACTCAGCAGGGTTTCCGACTGGCACAACGACCTGAAGCGGAAGGCTCACTGGTTTCTCTGCGCCCGGAAGACGGTGCGATTCAGGCGCTGGTCGGTGGTTTCTCTGCCGCCAGTAACGAATTCAATCGCGCCATTCAGGCCGACCGCCAACCGGGGTCGGCCTTTAAGCCATTTGTTTACAGTGCCGCACTGGCCAATGGCTTCACCCCTGCCAGCATTATTAATGATGCTCCCGTGGTGTTTGAAGACGCCAGCCTTGAGAATACCTGGCGTCCACAAAACCACAGCGGCAAATTTTATGGCCCAACCCGGTTACGTGAAGCTTTGTATAAATCGCAGAACCTGGTATCTATTCGTATTCTGAAGCAGACCGGGCCACGCCGGGCAGTTAATTACATTACGCCGTTTGGCTTCCCTAAAGAAAAACTGAACAAGGATTTATCACTGGCCTTGGGAGCATCAGCGGTCACGCCTATGGAGCTGGCCACCGGCTACGCAGCACTGGCTAATGGTGGCTTCGCAGTGAAGCCGTATCTGATCACAACCATCGAAGATAATCAGGGCAACATTCTGTATCAGGCTGACCCTGAGGTTGCCTGCCGTGAATGCCTGAATCAGGAATCAACCGAAAGCGAAATCAGTGAGTTGGAGAAGCAATTACAAGCCTCCCTGACACTGAACCTCAATACCTCCGAGACACCAACTTCAGATACACTTAAGCCAGCTCGCGCTGCGGCCGAAGTGATGGATGCACAAACACATTTCTTAATGGTGAGCATGCTACAGGATGTGGTGCGTCGCGGAACCGGTAAACGTGCATTAGCTCTGAAACGTAATGATCTGGCTGGTAAAACCGGGACAACCAATGATCAGAAGGATGCCTGGTTCTCTGGCTTCAGTCGCGACTTAGTCACTACCGTCTGGGTCGGCTTTGACCAGCCACGAACACTGGGAAAATGGGCCTATGGCAGCAATACCGCATTGCCGATTTGGGTTGATTACATGAAGGTAGCGCTGGATGGTGTACCACAACGTCCATTCCAACAGCCCGAAGGAATTGTCAGTGTTCGTATTGATGCCGAAACCGGGTTATTGGCCACTCCAGGGCAAGACAATGCTATTTTTGAATACTTCCGCGAGCAGAATATACCGGAGCAACCAGTAAAAACCGCGCCGTCATTTGATACCGGCGAAGCCAGCAGTGATGAAGAGTTCACCCCTGAACAGCTGTTCTAATACTAATGCATTACGTAATAACAATTACGTAATGCTCATCCCTTCAGAAGCAGACTGAGAAGAGCCTGCTTTTTTACCCAGCTTAATACGCAAACGAAGGTTATTTTCAGAATCGGCATTTTTTAACGCCTCTTCTAATGAAATCCGACCCGCCTGGTAAAGTCTGAACAGAGATGTGTCAAAGGTTTGCATACCCAGATTCTCAGACTTTTCCATGATCTCTTTGATACCCGCAATATCGCCTTTCAGTATTAACTCCTCAATGGTTTTATTGCCAAGCAACACTTCAAAAGCCGCCACTCGTTTGCTGTCGGTTGTTGGAATAAGACGCTGAGATACAATAGCCCGCAGATTCAGGCCAAGATCCTGCCGTAATTGCTGACGACGATCTTCGGGAAAGAAGTTCATAATGCGATCTAATGCCTGGTTAGCATTGTTTGCATGTAACGTCGAAATGGCCAGGTGCCCGGTTTCAGAAAACGCCAAGGCATGCTCCATGGTTTCACGATCACGGATTTCGCCAATCAGAATGACATCCGGTGCCTGGCGCAGGGTATTTTTCAGAGCGCGATGGAAAGACTTAGTATCTGTTCCCACTTCTCGTTGATTCACAATCGACTTTTTATGGGAATGAACGTACTCAACCGGGTCTTCAATCGTAATAATGTGACCTGCCGAATGGCTGTTACGATGATCAATCAGTGACGCCAGCGATGTTGATTTACCCGAGCCGGTCGCCCCAACAAATAACAACAGACCCCGCTTTGCCATAATGACTGTTTTCAAGATTTCCGGCAGCCCCAGCGCTTCGAACTTAGGGATCTCAGCCGCAATATTTCGGGCCACTAATGAAACCTCATGGCGCTGACGAAAAATATTCATCCGGAAACGACCAACAGGCAAGCTGATCGCAATGTTCAACTCCAGCTCTTTTTCAAATTCCTGACGTTGTTCATCGTCAATAATATCGTTGACCATCGCTTCAATCTGGCCCGGCTTTAAAGGCTCCTTACTCAGAGCTTTCAGATTCCCCTGGAACTTCGCACTGGGAGCGGCTCCGGTACTCAAATACAGGTCTGAGCCACCGTGTTTAGCCAATACCTGCAGCAGTTTAGTAATGGTCATAGTGGGATGAATCCTGTGCTGAAAATAATATCTTTTCTTATTGTTGCCGATTACGGCCCAAAAAAAAGACCACTAATTCTCATTAGTGGCCTTTACTTTGTGTAGGTTGTTAACCATCAGGTAACCGATGCTTACACATCCAGTAGCTTGCCCGGGTTCATCACATTATTTGGATCAAACGCCAGCTTCACCGCTTTCATATAAGCCATTTCCGCAGCCGAGCGGGTGTATTCCAGATACGGCTTTTTGGTCATGCCCACACCGTGTTCGGCAGAGACAGAACCCTGGTATTTTTCAACAATTTCAAATACCCAGGTCGATACCTTGGCACACTTCTCGAAGAATTCTTCTT
Source organism: Bacterioplanoides sp. (assembly GCF_965226395.1). Lineage (GTDB taxonomy): Bacteria > Pseudomonadota > Gammaproteobacteria > Pseudomonadales > Oceanobacteraceae > Bacterioplanoides. The sequence continues at coordinate 1,122,795 of NZ_OZ245358.1, forward strand.
TTGCCAGACCTTCTGGCTTAAGAATATTCAGGTGCAGGTTGCCGTCACCAATATGGCCGAACCAGATAATCTCGAAGTCCGGATACTCACGGGTAACCACTTCATCAATATCGCGCAGGAATGGCGGCACTTTAGAAACCACCACTGAAATATCATTTTTGTACGGCGTCCATTCGGAAATGGTCTCAGAGATATCTTCACGCAAGCGCCACAGATTCGCCGCCTGAGTTTCTGACTGGCTGATCACACCATCAACCACCCAGCCTTGCTCAACGCATTGTTCGAACATGGTCATCGCCTGATCCATATCGGCATCGGTCAGAGATTCAAATTCAATCAGGGCGTAGAAGTCGGTACTGGTTTCAAACGGAGCCGGAACATCGCCACGCGCCAGCACTTTCTGCATGGCTTTATCAGAGAAGAATTCAAACGCGGTCAGGTCCATGCTCGACTGGAACTGACTCAATACGTTCATCACGTTATCCAACTCAGGAATACCCAACACTAAAACCGTCAGGTTTTTTGGCTGACGCGTCAGGCGCATAGTTGCTTCGGTCACAAAACCCAGAGTGCCTTCGCCACCAATAAACAACTGGCGCATGTCGTAACCCGTGTTGTTTTTCATCAGGTCTTTATTCAACTCAAGGATATCACCCTTGCCAGTCACAACCGTCAGGCCCGCTACCCAATCACGGGTCATGCCCCATTTAATGACTTTAATACCGCCGGCATTGGTGGAAATATTACCGCCAATCTGGCTTGAGCCAGCGGATGCAAAATCAACCGGATAAAACAGATCATTATCTTCGGCAAAGGTTTGCAGCTGCTCAGTAATCACACCCGCGCCACACTTAACCGTGCGGTCGGTAGCGTTAAAATCGGTGATTTGATTCATGTAGTCGAAAGCCACCACAATTTCACCATTAGCCGCCACAGCACCAGCACTTAACCCCGTACGACCACCGGATGGCACCAGCGCCAGCTGATGCTTATTGGCCAGCTGAACAACCTGTTGCACCTGCTCAGTGGTTTTCGGAAACACAATCGCGCTTGGTTTTGGCGGATAAATTTTGGTCCAGTCTTTACCAAAGGTTTCCAGTGAATCCGCATCGGTACGCACTTTATCGTCGCCAACAATGGCTGACAGCTGTTCAATCAATGCGTCCTGAGAAAGGGGGGCTTGCGTCTGAGTGGTCATGAGTTCGTCCAGCTAGATGAAACTTCTTCACCTCAAGTTGAAAAATCTTCGCCGCAAATTCGTTGAGAACGAGAGATAAACGCGACTTTGAGGCTCACTTTATGAGCGGCGTATGCTAGCATACGCGCCTTATTTTTCAGAGCGATTTCAGTTCTGAAACCAGAAGCAAAGCTGACCAGTTAGACAACTCATCCCCTTTGCTGACAGCCACTGGTGTGATGTTGAATCGGAATTACCACACCAGCGCAAACGACAGAATTCGTTTATTACTGACTGTAAATAGGTACCACCATGACTCAAACGTCTCTCGACAAAAGCAAGATCAAGCTTCTCTTGTTAGAAGGTGTTCATCAGTCCGCGTTAGACACTCTGAACGCGGCCGGTTACACCAACATCGAGTACCTGAAGACCTCGCTGCCAGATGATGAATTAAAAGAGCGTATTAAAGACGCACACTTCATTGGCATTCGCTCCCGTACCCAGCTGACCGAAGAAATCTTCGCCGCAGCGGAAAAACTGATTGCGGTGGGTTGCTTCTGCATTGGCACCAACCAGGTTGACCTGAAAGCGGCGACCAAACGTGGTATTGCGGTATTTAACGCACCGTATTCCAACACTCGCTCCGTTGCCGAGCTGTCCATTGCTGAAATCATTATGCTGATGCGTGGTGTACCAGCGAAAAATGCTGAATGTCACCGTGGTGGCTGGAGCAAATCAGCGGTTAATTCTTACGAGATCCGTGGCAAAAAGCTGGGCATCGTCGGTTACGGCAGCATTGGTACTCAGCTATCTGTTATGGCCGAAAGCCTGGGTATGGAAGTGTATTTCTACGATGTGGTTACCAAGCTGCCGATTGGCAACGCCACTCAGGTCGGTTCACTGAATGAGCTGCTGAACATCGCTGACGTGGTTTCCCTGCACGTCCCTGAAACCACAGCGACCAAATGGATGATGGGTCCGGAGCAATTTGAGCAAATGAAGCAAGGCTCCATTCTGCTGAACGCTTCTCGTGGCACCGTGGTTGATATCGATGCACTGGCCGATGCGGTTCGCAGCAAGAAGCTGCTGGGCGCTGCCATTGACGTATTCCCGGTTGAACCACGCTCCAACGACGAAGAATTTGAGTCACCGCTGCGTGAGTTCGACAATGTTATCCTGACCCCACATGTGGGTGGTTCCACCATGGAAGCGCAGGAAAACATCGGTAAAGAAGTGGGCGAGAAGCTGGCTCAATACAGTGATAACGGCACCACCACCTCTTCCGTGAACTTCCCGGAAGTGGCATTGCCGTCCAACCCGGACGTTCACCGTATCCTGCACATTCACAAAAATGTTCCGGGTGTGATGAACGCCATCAACAGCATCTTCGCAGAAAACAATATCAACATCTCAGGTCAGTACCTGCAGACTGTTGAAGACGTAGGTTATGTTGTGATCGACGTAGCGGCTGATGCCTCTGAACTGGCGCTGGAAAAAATCAAAACCGTTGACGGTACCATCCGCGCTCGCGTGCTGTACTGATTCAGCGGCTGATTTTCAGCCATTAAAAAGCCATGCTTATGCGTGGCTTTTTTGCCTTCAGGCTTTAGCAACTGTCATTTGTAACCCCTGACATTCCGTTACTTAACCCGCCCTTCTCTGTTTCATACTATTAAGCTTCAGCTAACTCTGCTGGAGACTTCTGATGAATACCATTAATTCTGGCGCTGCCAGCAGCCTGATCAATAGCAATAATACGGCGCCTCAATCTCAGCAGCAGATTGCTTCCGGCCGTCGTATCAATTCAGCTGCCGATGATGCCGCCGGACTGGCCATTGCCACTCGCCTCTCCAGTCAGATCAACGGCAATCAACAAGCACAACAAAATGCGATCAACGCGCAGTCATTAATTCAGACCGAAGATGGCGCACTACAAGGCATCAGTGCCGGCTTAGAACGCTTACAGGAAATCGCAGTACAGCAAGGGAATGGCATTCTGAATGATTCTGATCGCCAGGCACTGACCTCAGAAGCGCAGCAGATCACCGATCAGATCCGGCAAACCACCGAACAAAGCCAGTTTAATGGCCGGGCTATTTTTCAGAGCGATAACTTACAGAGCAGTAGCTTACAAAACACCAGAGAAACAGCCGACTTTGAATTTCAGATCGGTGAAGATGCGGGTGATAGCCTGTCATTAAGCGCCAATACTTTAGCGGATGACCTTAATCAGGCATTAAGTGAGATCGATTTTTCCAGTGCAGACAGCGCTGATGCCTTGGATACGCTGTCTGGACTGCAGCAGCAAATCAGCGGACGGCAAACCGAATTGGGAGCCGTCAGCAATCGTCTGGACGCCAGCATTAATAACCTGACGCAAAGCAACGAAAATTCTCAGGCGGCCCGCAGCCGGATTGAGGATGCCGATTTAGCCACCTCAGTCTCTGAACTGATCCGTGGTCAGATTCAGCAACAGGCTCAGATTGCCACCCAGTTACAAGCCAATGCCGGAGCTGAAGATGTGCTGAGGTTACTTTCTTAGCCCCATTAAAAAGCCCCGTAAAAACGGGGCTTTTTAATTCAGCAATATTCTCAGTCGAGGCGCATCTCAATTCCGGCATCCGCCATATGCTGCTTAGCTTGCTGTACGGTGTATTCACCAAAATGGAAAATACTCGCTGCCAGAACCGCATCGGCATGACCCAGTGTCACACCTTCCGCCAGGTGCTCTAAATTGCCAACACCACCGGACGCAATGACCGGAATATTCACCGCATCACTGATCGCACGTGTTACTCCCAGATCAAAACCGGTTTTAACACCATCGCGATCCATACTGGTTAACAAAATTTCACCGGCGCCGTAGTCGGCCATTTTAATGGCCCATTCAACCGCATCAATACCGGTTGGCTTACGACCACCATGGGTGAAGATTTCCCATTTGTTTTGCGGGTCACCCAGTTCACCAGAACCGGCAACACGCTTGGCATCAATCGCGACCACAATGCACTGAGCGCCAAACTTCTCGGAAGCTTCACGCACAAATTCCGGGTTATACACAGCCGCCGAATTGATCGATACCTTATCCGCCCCGGCATTTAACATACGGCGGATATCATCCACTTCGCGAATGCCGCCACCAACGGTAAGCGGAATAAAGACATGCTCGGCAATGGCCTCGACCATCTGCACCGTAGTGCCACGATCTTCATGGGTCGCGGTAATATCGAGAAAAGTAATTTCGTCAGCGCCTTGCTCATCGTAACGCTTGGCAACTTCAACCGGGTCACCGGCATCACGAATACCAACAAAGTTAACGCCTTTAACCACACGGCCCTGATCAACATCCAGACAAGGAATAATTCGTTTTGCTAATGCCATTTATTATCTCTTCAATATAAATCTGGCGATGACAACATTGCCGAAGGGAGAACAACCTATGCGGGACGCTGTGAACACATCCATGTGCGCTCGTACATGGCATCCATGCCATCTGCGCCCGCTACGATTATTTTCCCTCCGCCAATTTATACATGAGGAAGACGATGTTTGTTTCGGCAGCCGTCTGCCGCATGGATGCGGCAGTCGAGTTTACATGGATGTATTTACAACGTGCTGAAGAAACAAATATCGTGTTCCGGAATACTTAAGCCTGACCGTCCCAGCTCAGGAAATTCTTTAATAACTGCAAACCATTGTTATGGCTTTTCTCTGGGTGGAACTGCACCGCAAACACATTATCCTGCCCTAATGCCGCATCAAACGATTTACCATAAAAACCACGGCCTTTTACCTGACTCTTGTCAGTGGCATCGACATAATAAGAGTGCACAAAATAGAAGCGGCTGCCGTCAGCAATATCCGTCCATAACGGATGAGCCAGCGTTTCCACCTGATTCCAGCCCATATGAGGGACTTTCAGGCGCTCGCCGTTTTCTTTCAGGTCATCACCAAAATATTTGACCTGGCCGTCGAACAGATTCAGGCAATCAACGCCACCGTTTTCTTCGGAGTGACTCATCATCGCCTGCAAACCCACACAAATACCCAGCAAAGGCTTGGTCTTTTTCACTTCGGCCACAATCTGATCAATGCCCTGGGCTTTAATCTCACCCATGCAGTCACGAATAGCGCCGACACCCGGCAACACCACATGATCAGCGGCCAGAATTTCTTCTGGTTTAGAGGTCACTAATACCTGAGTGTCGGGAGCCACTTTCTGTAACGCACCATGTGCGGAGTGCAGGTTGCCCATGCCGTAGTCGATAACAGCACATACTTTACTCGCAGCCATGAGTTACAGAGTTCCTTTGGTAGAAGGCATCACACCGGCCATACGAGGATCCTGTTCCACCGCCATGCGCAGTGCCCGGCCAAACGCTTTAAAAATGGTTTCGGCCTGATGGTGCGCATTAAAGCCCTTCAGGTTGTCGATGTGCAGCGTTACTTTGGCGTGATTCACAAAGCCGTAGAAGAATTCCCAGAATAACTGAGTATCAAATTTGCCGATGTTGCCACGGGTAAAATCACACTTAAAATCCAGACCCGGGCGACCGGAAAAGTCGATGACAACGCGTGACAGTGCCTCGTCTAATGGCACATACGAGTGGCCATAACGTACGATGCCTTTCTTATCGCCAATCGCTTCTGCAAACGCCTGACCCAGAGTAATGCCGATATCTTCTACTGTGTGATGATCATCAATATGAGTATCGCCGTCACAATAGATGTCGAGGTCAATTAAACCGTGGCGGGCAATCTGATCCATCATATGTTCCAGAAAAGGAACTCCGGTATCAAACTTCGCCTTACCAGTACCATCCAGATTGATGCTGACGCGGATTTTTGTCTCCAGCGTATTTCGCTCAACCGTTGCACTGCGCTCAACAGCGGCATTAGTGGTCATGAACTCAACTCTCGCAAAATTTTGAAAAACGCATTATAAAGCAGCCAGACAAAAAACTCCTGCTTTTAGATAAGTCGTCAGATCAGAGGTAATCGTTATGCCAGTCCGCTTAGAACATATTCGTCAACCAAACGATGCCGACTGGCAGGATATCGGCAAAATTCACCAGGAAACATCCGATAACGGTTTAACAGACACCTCTGAGCAGCTACAGCAAAAACTGGATAACGGCAGCTGGATTCTGGCAGGGCGTTTTAACGATCGCATTATCGGCTTGATGATCGCTACTGAAACAGAACAAGGCGTACTACTGGAACAAGCGGCAGTACGCCAGATCACCCAGCGCCGGGGCGTGCTTCATCAGCTCCTGCACCACACTCAAAAGTGGGCCAAAGAAGAAGAAAAAACCCTTATTATTCAATCACTTCCTGAATACTTGCGAGCAGCAATTGCACATCGCGATTTTGTTAACAAAAGCAACAACTGGGTATACAATCCCTAGCACTCAGCCAGAGTTGTTCCACACAAGGAACAATTATTTTATCTTTTTTTGCTTTATTTAATGTGACGTGGTGCTCATACTGGCTGCCCTATTCAATCGACAGGTACAAGCGAGGTTATTATGAGAATTGCTATTCAGTCACTGATTTCATTTTCGGTTTTTCTCGCTCTGATGTTTGCTGTTACGGCGCACGCTCAGGAACCAAAAGCCGTTGTAGAAACAGCAACACAGGGTGTTATTGGCGAGCTGACCAAGCTCGACAAAGAAGACCGTACGGAAGAACAAATTCGTCGTTTAGTTATGACGTATATTGTACCCGCCATTGATCAGGAAAAAATTGCCAAAGGCGCATTAGGCAAACACTGGAAACGGGCGACTGAAGAGCAACAAACGGCCTTTATTGATAACTTCCGTGAGCTTCAGATTCGCACCTATACCGGCGCTTTTAAAGCCTTTAATGGTGAAGAGTTTTCATTTGAACCCGCTAAGTTCAATAAAAAGGGAAATCGTGCTCTGGTAAAAGGCAAACTGGTTCAGAATAACGGCAGCGTGGTTCCGATCGATTTTCGCTTGTACCGGAATAAAAAGACCCAGCAGTGGTTGGTTTATGATGCCGTTGTTGCCGGGTTAGGTATGGTAAAAACCTATCGTCAGCAGCTTAGCGAACGCTTACAAACTATCTCTATCGCCGAGTTATTAACCGAACTCTCTCAGGCCGAAACACAACAGGCCAGCCGCTAAAAACACCACTCCATCCGTGTGACTCATCTCTGAAAACAGGCAATGCCTCATTGCCTGTCTGGCAAAATCAGCTAAGGTTAGATGTTATAGTTTGACTTATGTCAGGCTATATCGGCTTTATTCGTTTTTGATGCCAGCGCTAATGGAATGAGTTACACCTTTAATGCAGTCACTTCAGACACAGTCACTTCGCCGCAAGCTGGTTATTATCTCCCTGATTACCAGTAGTTTAACGCTGCTGCTTTCTAACACGGCATTTATGTCGCTGGAATATTACCTGAGCCGTCACGATACTCAGGAAAAGCTGTCAGTACTGGGTGAAATGATCGCCAAACGCGCAACCACCGCACTCACCTTCAGCGACTATGACCTGCTGCAAACCAATCTCAAAACCTTAAAAGCCGATAACAGCATCCTGCGTGGCTGTATCTACGATGATAAACAAAGTCTGGTCGCTCAGTATCAGGCGGCACAAAATCAGGCCAACTGCCCGGAGCGCTTGCTGCAGCTGCAGTCAGAACAAAACAGTAACTTCAGCCAATACTTTGTTATTCGCCTGGAGAATGAGCACATCGGCACCTTGTATCTGGAAAACAGCCGTCAGGAATTGCTCAATCGCTTTAATCAGTTTTTACTCTTTTCGGTCATTATTCTGGCTGTCTCCGTTATGCTGGCTGTCTTTCTCGCCAACCAGTTACAAGACGTGGTGGCGCGCCCCATGCGTGAGCTCAGTAATACGCTGAAGAACATTATGCACAATAAGGATTATTCCATTCGTGCGATCAAAGAAAACAATGATGAACTGGGTGACTTGGTCGATCTGTTTAATGGCTTACTGGGAACCATCGAAGAAGAGAACTTATCGTTAAAAGATTCTGAGGAACGCTTCCGAAAACTGACAGCCCTGTCACCGGTTGGGATTTTTCAGGTCGATGCCCAGCAGCAACTGCAATATGTGAATCAGCGTTGGCGTGATATTCATGGCACCGAGGCTAAAGCTCCCAGCCTGCATGAATGGTTTAAGCAGGTACATCCAGCGGATCTGATACCGGCACAAAACGCCTGGAATCGTCTGATTTCAAAACAGGAAAGTATCGCTCTTGAACTGCGCCTGACGCGGCGTGACGGCAATTACACCTGGATTCATTTACTGGCTGGCGCATTACACGACCGCGATGGTGAATTACTCGGCTATCTTGGTGCTATTTCTGATATTTCAGAACTGAAATCGGCCCAGATCAAAATGGAAAATCTGGCCTTTTATGATCCGCTCACCGGCCTGGCAAACCGACGTCTGTTTAAAAATCGGTTGGAAAAGTCGGTCAAGTCGGTAATGCGCTCATCCTCATCCATGGCGCTGATGTTTCTCGATATGGATCAGTTTAAACGCATCAACGACACCCTGGGTCATGATGCCGGAGACATTCTGCTCAAAGAAGTCGCCACCCGCCTGAATGCAACCGTGCGTGAAAATGACACCGTATCTCGTATTGGCGGCGATGAATTTACCATCCTGCTGACGGATGTCCGCCAAACTGCCGATGTGCGGGTGGTGGCGGAAAAAATTCTGCATTCACTGGCGAAACCCATCCGTATTAAAGGTCAGGACATTGTCACCACAGTGAGTATCGGTATCACCATGACGCCGGAAGACTCAACCGATGTGAACACCCTGATGAAAAACGCCGACCTGGCTATGTACCGGGCGAAAGAGCTGGGCCGTAATAACTTCCAGTTTTATTCGGAAGATATGAACCACTCCATTCTTGAGCACCTGGCACTGGAAAAAGAGCTGACCGAAGCCATCCGCAGAGAACAATTCACCCTGGTGTTCCAGCCGAAGATAAGCCTGTTTGATTACTCCATTACCGGTGTCGAAACCCTGATTCGCTGGGAGCACCCAGACAAAGGGGTAATCACACCTGATCGCTTTATTCCGGTAGCGGAAGAAACCGGACAAATTCTGGATATCGGCAACTGGGTGCTGGAGCAAAGCTGCCATCAGATTGGTTCTTTGATCCGCGATAACGTGTTACCCAGAAGCGCCAAGGTAGCTGTTAACCTGTCAGCCAAGCAGTTCGCTGATCCGGATCTGGCTGCCAAAATCCGCAATGTTATTGAAATCAGCCAGATTCCACCGGAGTGTGTTGAACTGGAACTGACCGAAAGCACACTGATGGATGATGTAGAAACCGCCATTAAAATCATGCAGGAGATTAAAACCACCGGGGTCTCTATCGCCATTGATGACTTTGGTACCGGCTACTCTTCCCTGTCTTACATTAAACGTTTCCCGATTGATGTATTAAAAGTGGATCGTTCTTTTGTCCGCGATATCCCGGAAGATCAGAACGACATGGCCATTACCGCGGCGGTTATTGCCATGGCACACAAGCTCAGCCTGGAGGTTGTTGCTGAAGGTGTCGAAACTCAGGAGCAGCTGCATTTCCTGCGTCGTAACAACTGTGACGAAGGCCAGGGTTATCTGTTCAGCCGACCACTTTCCCTTGGCCAGCTGCATCAGTTCTTACTGGAAAGTGAACGCCAACAACAGTCTCAGAATCAGCCGATTTAAAGCCTGCTAATAAACCATGTTCAGCACAACAATTAACCTGAATTTCTGGCTCAGGTATACTGCTGCGCTCAGTTACAGCTCCTGGTAACTAGGGCCTGTTAACACCTTTAATAACCAATAATTTAGCTTTCTGATGACTCAGCCATTTCAATTCAGCGATGTAGTACTGGCCTGGTATCAACAACACGGTCGTAAACACCTTCCCTGGCAGCAAAATATTACTCCCTATCGGGTCTGGGTATCTGAAATTATGCTGCAGCAAACCCAGGTAGCCACCGTTATTCCCTATTTCGAACGTTTTATGCAGCGCTTTCCGGATGTATTCAGTCTGGCAGCAGCCGAGCAGGATGAAGTGCTGCACCTGTGGACTGGGTTAGGCTACTACGCTCGTGGCCGTAACCTGCATGCCTGCGCCCAGCAAGTGGTTGAACAATACCAGGGGGTCTTTCCAACAAGTGTTGGAAAGCTGTCTGAATTACCCGGTATTGGCCGCTCCACAGCCGGAGCGATTGCCTCCATCAGCATGGGAATCCGCGCTCCCATTCTGGATGGTAACGTTAAACGAGTACTTACCCGTTTCTATGCAGTTGAAGGCTGGCCCGGAACCACAGCGGTTCAAAAACAGCTGTGGCAGGTTGCCGAACAGCTAACGCCTGATCATAGCCACCGCGAATACACACAAACCATGATGGATCTGGGGGCTACACTCTGTACCCGCAGTAAACCCGCCTGTGGTATCTGTCCGCTTCAGCCACAATGCGCAGGCTATAAAACCGGAAACCCCAGCCAATTTCCCAATTCCAAGCCCAAAAAAGAGAAACCGGAAAAGCACACCGCATTACTGATGCTGCAACAGCCGGATGGCTCACTGTACCTGGAGCAACGCCCACAAAACGGCATCTGGGGTGGATTGTGGAGCTTCCCGGAGGTGGAAAGCCCGGATGCTGCCCTTGTATGGGTCAAACAGCGCTTAGGCGTTGATGTCAAAGTCGAAAGCTGGGATAGCTTTCGCCATACCTTCAGCCATTACCACTTGCATATCCAGCCGCTCAGAGTTTGTTTAACCAAAACGGCGAACTGGGTAGGGGAAGATAATGGGCACTGGTACAATCCTGCTCAGCCAAGCGAACTGGGACTGGCAGCACCGGTGAAAAAACTGCTGCATCAGCACCAGCTGACTGCCTGAAACAGCGCTAATTTATCTTCTGAATCATCGAGAATTATCTTATGAGCCGAACCGTATTCTGCAAAAAGTACCAACAGGAACTGGAAGGACTGGATACCCTCCCCTTTCCCGGGCCTGCCGGTGAAGAAGTTTTTAATCATGTCTCAAAACAAGCCTGGCAAGAGTGGACCGAGCACCAGACCCGCCTGATCAACGAAAAACATCTGAACATGATGGATATGCAGGCACGTAAATACATCACCGAACAACGCGACAAATTCCTCAGCGGCCAGGAGTATGACAAAGCCGAAGGCTATGTCCCTGAAAACAAAGAAAAATAAATTCAAAACAAGTGTTGACAGCAGAACGTCCAAACGGTTTAATACGCGCCACTTGAGAGGCAAACGTTACACAGCTTCTTGAAGTGCCCGGATAGCTCAGTCGGTAGAGCAGGGGATTGAAAATCCCCGTGTCGGTGGTTCGATTCCGCCTCCGGGCACCACTTATTTTTAAAGCCCTGATTCGTCAGGGCTTTTTCGTTTCTGCTAGCTGGAAATAATGACAGAGTCACACCGCAAAGTTGCGACAGTCATAAGAAAGATCGACTAGTACACCCAGAATGCAGCGCACGCCAATAACGCCAGCGCTCCCAGCATACAATAAAGATGGACGTGAACCACCTCACGCGTCATAGGTTGCTGTTCGGTGTAGCCCAGCTCTGGTACAAAACGTTCAAGATCCATAAGTTGCTCCTTATGTGACTCACCCTATCCAGATGAAGATCCCAAAGTACTCTCTTCATACTAAGATTTGGCTTGTCCGCTTTCCTTGTAGTCTTTGCAGAGTTTTGTTTCTGCTCTGTAAATATTAGCCGTAATTTATCCAGTCAGCGTTGCCATCATGGAAAAAGATACCGAGAAACCACCTGAATCTGGTCATCACTCATCAGCATCGGAGCATGGCCAACTCCGTCAAACTCAACCATCTCAACATTGTCTTGTGCCGCCATCGCTGCGGCCGTTTCAGCCAGCAATAAATCAGACTCTGCCCCACGCAGCAGCAAGACCGATTGCCTGACCTGCTCCCAGATGGGCGATAGATCCACATCCCCTTTCAGCTGAGAAAAAGCCAGAGCAATTTGCGGGTCATACCGCAGTATCAATGTATCCTCCCCGCTTGTCTCCCCAGGCTGTGGCTCACAACTGTGCAGGGCCAAATGATGCCATTGTTCATCGGTCAGAGGGCCAAAGGAACGGGCAATATCGCGCAGGTGAAGCTCAACCTCGGTGACGGAATGGTAGGCCTGCGGTTTTCCGACATAAGCCGCAATGCGCTGTAAGGAGGCCATGGGAATAAAGTAGCTCACATCGTTCATTACCAGGTGGGTTAAAGGTAATGGTGACTGTGATGCGGCCAGCATCATACCAATCAAGCCCCCCATGGAGGTGCCCACCCAGTCACATTGTTGTGGAGAATATTCAGTCTTCAGGAACGCTAGTAATTGCGTCATTTGTTGCAGATACAGAGGGTAGCCGTATAACGCCGCATCCTGCATACGCTCACTGTCTCCCCGCCCTAAGACATCCGGACAAATAACCAGAGCTTGCTGTGCCAGCTCGCGCGCCAGAAAATCAAAGTCACGGCCGTTACGGGTTAAGCCGTGGACACATACCACAATATGCTGAGGTAGATGATCCAGAGGCTTCCAGCATTGATACGCCATCTGCTTTTGCCCTTCAGGGGTATCAACCATTAAAGTGTGTTGTGAATGCAAAACCGTCATCAGCCTCTCCTCCTTTGAGCCTGCTCAGATAATCTGACCGCCTTTGTTAGATCATTTTAGATAAATCGTTTTACTTAAACTATTTTATTTATCTCATTCTTGACCTGAGCATAAGGGTAATGCTCTAAGCTGCCCATGTCTCCCAACTGCCGGGCTTTGACCTTAGTTAGCCATGGTGCTGTGATACCGGCAAGGTAACGGGTCAATAAATCGGCTGAAGCCAGCTGATTAAATTGCTGCTGGATCGCTTGTTGTAGCGGCACACATAAAGCCTGTAGCTGCTCAGACTGTAATGCTGGCAGCGACTCTGGCTGAGACCAGGCTTGATGTTTGCCGATACACACCGAGCAATGACCACAATCCTGCGTCATATTGAGGTCATTAAAATAATGCGCCAGTGAGCGGCTTAAACACGTCGGTTGTTGCAGAAGCTGCAGCATGGCTTGAATACGCTGGATTTCACTGCGCTCTTTTTCGGCAAAATGGCTGGCTAACTGTTGCGCCAAGCCGGGTTGATTCAATTTATCCACATCCACCCGATAAACATCAGTCATTTGTTTGCTTTGCAGCTCCAGCCAGCCTTTTTCCTGGCAGTATTCCAGCGCCATAATTGCGCGACGGCGGGATTCGCTATCACTTGTGTGTTTTATCAGCGCATCGGTATCCAGCGTAATCCAACTGCGGGCTTTTTGACTGGTATTAAATACCTGCTGCAGAAACTGCTGACGGGCGTCATCAAAATTGGCCAGCAATTCACTTTCGCTGATCGTCAGCTTGTATTTATATTCGGCAAAATAACTGAACTGCGCGGTTAAAATGCCACGCATTTCTAAATTCACCAACAGGGTTTTTAGTGGCAACAGGCGAATATTGCTCAACGCCGACAACGGCGTCATTAAAACTTCCCAGCGCTGATCATTAAAATGTGTCGTCAGATTATGACGAATCTGATCCAGCACAATATGAATACCAGATAACTCCGGAGTATCACCATAAACAAAATTCTCCAGCACCTGAAAACCAGAGTTGTCGGCCAGCATCACACAATCCGAAGGCAAACCATCTCGCCCGGCACGACCAATTTCCTGGCTATAATTTTCGATCGTTTTAGGCAGGTCATAATGCATCACCTGGCGAATATTACTTTTATCCACGCCCATGCCAAATGCGATGGTGGCAGCAATACAAGGCGTTGTGCCCGCCATAAATTCCTGCTGGATTATTTCACGCTCATCGCTGCTTAATCCAGCATGGTAAGCCTTTACCGGAAAGGGCAAATGAGGGGCTAAATAATCTGCCACCTCATGCGCCGTTTGTTGTAGCGTGACATAAATAATTGCACCAAAGCTCTCAGCTTTTTCAGACTGCTTTTTATTCAGATGCTGTAACCATTGTAGGCATTTTTTTCGCCGTTCAGATTCAGCGGTAGGCTGTACCAACAAACGTAAATTCGGGCGATAAAAACCTGTGGTAACCACATCTTGCGCAGCAATATGAAAGCGCCCGCACATATCGTCTATCACTGCCTTGGTGGCTGTCGCGGTGAGTAATAACACCTGAGGGATATTAAAAGCAGAACAATAATCTGGCAGTTTTAAATAATCCGGACGAAAATTATGGCCCCATTCCGAAATACAGTGAGCTTCATCGACCACCAATAACGAAATCGGAATTTGTTCAATAAACTGACGAAAGCGCTCGTTCTTTAAACGTTCAACCGATACCATCAGAATTTTGATTTTACCGCTGCGCACATCGGCCTGAATTTGCTGCGCTTGTTCACGGCTCTGACTGGAGTCAATACTGGCAGCAGCAATGCCTTTGCTCTGCAAAAAAGCTACCTGATCCTGCATTAAAGCCAATAAAGGTGACACCACCAAAGTCAGATGCGGCAGCATTAAGGCAGGTAATTGGTAACACAAGGATTTACCGGAACCAGTCGGGAAAATAGCCGCAGCACTGCGCCCGGCCAATAAAGCCTCAACCACCGGCTGCTGCCCGGGACGAAGACTGTCAAAGCCAAAGGTTTGTTTTAAGACAGATACGTAATCTTCCATTAAGCAGTAAAACTATGGATTTGGGGCTAAATACAAGTTTTTTGTTCTAGTACCACCTGAGGCTATACCGCATCCATCAGCATTTTTTGTTGTGACATTAACGCGATGTCCCGAAAATTTTGCAGCCATCAAAACAGAAAGTGCAGCTTTCTTTGCTTCAGGCTCCCAGTCGACAAAAGAGCTCCAATACGATCCTGATGTATCATTTCGATTATTCATATAAACAACCGAACCCAACCCCCCTGTTTCAGTCAACAAAATTTGTCCGACATATAGGTTTTTACAATCACTAATGCTTGCGTGAGAAGTCATTGAAAACAAGGACATTAATAGAATTTTTTTTATCATCGCTAATATTCCTTATAGCAATTTTTACTATTGAATTTTATCTCTATGCACCACCGGGCTGATATTATTGGCGGCCAGAATATCCTGCGCTTTATTCATTTTTGAGCGATTATTAAATGGGCCAACCATAATCCGATGCCAGACATTACCATTAACTTCACGCTCTTCACGATACGCCTGTAATCCTTGAAGAATCAGTTCACCGCGTAAGCGTTCGGCATCTGACTCGGAACGGAAAGAGCCAGCCTGTAAACGGTATTCGTATTTAACCGCCGCGTCTTTCGGAGTCGATTTATACTCTTCGACTTCTGGAACTTCGACGGTCTGGTTTTCCAGCAGTTTATAAAATTCGTAATTAGGTTTTGGAATATCTTCGGCGGCTTTTTCTTTCGCTTTATCCACACCTTGCTGCAGCATTTTACGAGCATCGCCCTGTACCGCACTTAATTCCTGACCTGCAGGAACAGTCGATAAAAACAGGATAAACCCAATAAAGGCAACAGCCAGGGTGGGTGTGGTAATCCACACCCACTTTGGAATTTTGCTAGCGCCGTCAGACATAGATCACATCTCTTCTGGTGCAGAAACACCTAACAAGTTTAATCCATTGCTGATCACCTGACGCACCGCTTCAGCCAGAGTCAGACGTGCATTACGCACATCATCTTCATCAACCAGAGTTTTCTCAGAGTTGTAATAAGTATGGAACTCAGCCGCCAGCTCTTTCAGGTAGTTGGCAATCTGATGCGGCTCACGGTTATTGGCCGCATTCTTAACCACTTCCGGGTAACGACCCAGTTTAACGATCAGGTCTTTTTCGCTATCCAGCGTTAATGCGCTCAGCGACTCAATGCCCTGTTCCAGCGTCCAGCTTTGGCCAGCAGCTTCCAGTTTACGGAAAATCGAGCAAACACGCGCGTGAGCGTACTGGATGTAATACACCGGGTTATCAGACGATTGCGAACGTGCCAGATCGATATCAAAGGTCAGCTGGCTGTCGGCTTTACGCGCTGCCAGGAAGTAACGGGTCGCATCGCGACCAACTTCGTCAATCAGGTCACGCAAGGTGACATAACTGCCGGCACGCTTGGAGATTTTCACCTCTTCGCCGCCGCGCATCACGGTCACCATCTGGTGCAGGACGTAGTCGGGCCAGCCTTTTGGAATGCCGGCATCCAGCCCCTGCAGGCCAGCACGAACACGGGTAATGGTGCTGTGGTGGTCAGCACCCTGCTCGTTAATCACCATTTCAAAGCCACGCTGCCATTTGTCCAGGTGGTAGGCTACATCCGGTACGAAGTAGGTGTAACCGCCGTCGGTTTTACGCATCACACGGTCTTTATCGTCACCAAAGTCAGTGGTGCGTAACCACAAGGCACCGCCATCTTCGTAGGTGTGACCATTGGCAATCAGCTTCTGCACCGCTTCTTCAACCTTGCCTTCGGAGTACAGCGACGACTCCAGGAAGTAGACATCAAAATCGACCGCAAACGCTTTTAAATCCAGGTCCTGTTCACGACGCAGGTAAGCCACGGCGAAATGACGAATGGCTTCTAAATCGTCTGCATCTTTGGTCCCGGTAAAGCTCTGATCTTCGGATACCACGGTATCGCCAGCCATAAAGCTGTCAGCCAAATCTTTGATGTAGTCACCACGGTAACCGTCTTCCGGCCAGCTGGCGTCGTCTGGTGTTAAGCCTTTACAACGCGCCTGAACAGACAGCGCCAGATTGTTAATCTGAGCACCGGCATCGTTGTAGTAGAATTCACGCGTCACATCCCAGCCGGTAGCATCCAGCAGGCGGCATAAGCAGTCACCCACCGCCGCGCCACGACCATGGCCGATGTGCAAAGGCCCGGTTGGGTTAGCCGATACAAACTCCACCTGAACCTTACGGCCAGCACCTTCGTTTGAGCGACCGTATTGTTCTTTCTGCTCCAGTACCGCCTTAATCAGGCTGTTGGTGGAAGCATCCGACAGGTAGAAATTGATAAAACCCGGGCCGGCGATTTCGACTTTTTCCACCAGCTCGCTTTCTGGCAGTGCATCAACAATCAGCTGCGCCAGTTCACGCGGGTTTTTCTTCGCTGGTTTGGCCAGCATCATCGCCAGGTTGGTGGCCAGATCGCCGTGTGCTTTATCGCGGGTGTTTTCCACATTGATGCGTGGCTCCAGCTCGGCAGGAATCACCTCCTGAGCTTTTAAAGTGGCAACAACGGTGGATAACAACTCGGCAATTTGCGGTTTCATAAATTCTGGCCTCAGCGGCAATGATTAACGTCGGACGATTAACCGTTCAAAAACGGGGGCGCGATTATCGCAAAAAGGCCGCAGCGGGTGAAGCCGCTGCGGCCTTGATTTACGTGCTTATTTGCAACAAGACTTATAGCCTGGAGGAATCCCCCATGACTTACCAGGTTGTTGAAAAATGTTTCTGAGGCAGTCAGAACAAGGCAAAAATCAGCGAAAACGCGCAGTTTATAGGCAATAAATGAGCATTTTGAGCTGATTTTTAACGAAGTTATGGCAACGTAAGTAGTTTTTCAGCAGCCTGCTAGAGAACACCCAATTGTTGATCAACATGATCAAGATCGACATCTTCATCCAGAGTGCCTGGTTTATAGACCTGCAACACACGGACACGCTCATACTGACGCGAGAACTCCTTAGTGCTGTCAATCATCTCCTGTTGGCGATTTTTAATATTGTTATGGCTTTCGCGAATACGATTTTGTAACTGGGCAATTTCCAAGCGCAGATCGGCTGGCACTTCGATACCACGACGCTCAATATTGGCGGCATCGCCCTGAGATTGCTCCAGTTTCACTTCCAAATCCGAGATACGACGGCGCTGCAGCTGAACATAAGACTCAATTTCGTCCGCTTTACGCTGACGGGCGCGCTCGACGTCTTCGGGTTTGGCGTACAAGCGCAACAGGCTCAGATCTTTCTTACGCTGGGCAGTGATCTTGGCCAGACGCTCTTCTTTGGCTTTTTCTGCGGCACGACGAGCAGCCAGCTCTTCAGCCGTTGGAGCAGGTGCAACCTCCTTCACCACCAGCCCGGAACTGTTTAACACCTCATAGCCCAGATGAGAGTACTCGGCCGGGACATGATCTTTAATAATCACCCGACCATCGACTTTAAAGCGGTATAACTTGGCTGCATGACTGACATTGGAAAGCAGTAAGCCGCTTAACACCACACACCAGACAAAACCTTTCATGTTACATCACTCACGTTAGACAACCCCGTATTGTTCCCGATAAGCGCTGATTGCGTCGGCGTATTGACTCAGTTCAGGATCTTCAGACACATAATCCAGCACCTGGTTCAGGTTCACAATGCTGATCACCGGCATACCAAAATCACGCTCCACTTCCTGAATCGCCGATAACTCACCATTGCCCTTCTCCTGACGGTTCAGTGCAATCAGAGCCGCAGCCGGTGTGGCCCCCTCAGCATCGTTAATCATAGCCATAACTTCACGAATTGCCGTACCGGCGGTAATAACATCGTCTACGATTAATACACGACCGGTTAAAGGAGAACCGACCAGATTGCCGCCTTCGCCGTGTGTTTTGGCCTCTTTGCGGTTAAACACGTAAGGCATATCTTTGTTGTACTGATCGGCCAGCGCCACGGTTAACGTGGTTGCCAGTGGAATGCCTTTGTACGCCGGGCCAAATACCACGTCGTATTCCAGCCCCGAGGCTTCCAGTGCGGCGGCGTAGAAGCGACCTAACTTGGCCAAAGCGCCACCGGTATTAAACAAACCGGCATTAAAAAAATAAGGGCTGACACGACCAGATTTAAGGGTAAATTCGCCGAACTTCAGAACACCTTGCTGAATGGCAAATTCAATAAATTCTTTCTGATAGGTTTGCATAGTCAACTCTTGATATACCTGCTTTTAATATGATGCGGTATGATACACGCTTCACCAGTTGGGAACCATGTATGAGGATTATCAGTTTACACGTCGATGGCCTGGCACAAGCCGTAGAAAAAGGCTTATACGAATGGCTTAAAACAACCGATGCGGATGTGATTGCGATTCAGAACCTGAAGGCCAAAGAGTATCAGTTACCAGACGATGTCGTGTATCCGGATGGCTTTAACGCCTACTTCTTTGATGCCGAAGCCGATCACTACTCCGGGGTTGCCATTCTGACCAAGTTGATGCCCAAAGCCATTATGACTGGTCTGGCGTTTCCTCAGTGTGATATGCAGGGCCGTTTTATTCAGGCCGATTTTGATCACGTCAGTGTGGGTTCAATTCTGTTCCCGGCGGTTGATGAGCATAATACTCTGGAAGACAAGCTGGCATTCCAGCAGGCGTTTTTGGATCACCTGACCAAAACCCGCCGCAAGCGTCGTGAGTTTATCTTCTGCGGTAACTTTGAAGCTGCGCATAAAACCATCGACCTAGGCGACTGGAAAGCCAACCAGCAAACACCGGGCTTCCTGCCGGAAGAACGTGCCTGGTTCGATCAGATGTTTGGCCCGGCTGGATACGTTGATGCCTTCCGTGAAGCCAACTTTGGTGAAAACCAGTTTACCTGGTGGCCGGATGAAGACAGCGCGCGCCGTAATCAGAATGGCTGGCGTAAAGATATGCAGATCTGCACACCGAATATTCGCCAGTATGTGGTGGAAGCCAAAATTGATAACAACCTGAATTTTGGTGATCACGCCGCTGTGATGGTGGAGTATGAGTTCGACGAAGACTAATGTCTTTTTCAGATGCTGAAGATACAAAAAAGCCGCTGACAGATTGCTCTGCCAGCGGCTTTGTTTTTTAAGCTTCTAAAGCAGCATTCTGCACGGCTGCCAGATCAGCGATGCCTTTTTTCGCCAACGCCAACATGCTGGCCAGCTCTTCATCAGAGAATGGCTCTTGCTCAGCAGTACCCTGAATTTCCACAAAACCACCACCAGCAGTCATGATCACGTTCAGGTCGGTTTCAGCGACCGAGTCTTCCGGATAATCCAGATCCAGCACCGGCTGACCTTCATAAATACCCACCGATACCGCCGCAATCATATGCTTCAGTGGCTCACCTTTGACCTTGCCTTTCTCTTTCAGATGATTAATGGCATCCACCAGCGCCACACAAGCACCGGTAATCGACGCGGTACGCGTACCGCCATCGGCCTGAATCACATCACAATCAATGGTAATGGTGTTTTCGCCCAGCGCTTTCAGATCGACTGCAGCGCGCAGAGAACGACCAATCAGGCGGGAAATTTCAACCGTACGGCCTTGTTGCTTACCTTTGGCCGCTTCACGAATCATACGAGAACCAGTGGAACGCGGCAGCATACCGTACTCTGCGGTTACCCAACCCTGACCTTTACCGCGCAAAAATGGCGGAACATTGGTATCAGCTGAAGCGGTACAAATTACCTTGGTATCACCAAATTCCACCAGCACCGAACCTTCGGCGTGTTTGGTGTAATTGCGGGTAATTTTAACGTCACGTAACTGATCCAGTGCACGACCGCTGGGTCTCATAGCATTATCCTCAAAAGATTCGTTTAAACGGAGCGCAGTATACGTGGGCCTACCGGTGATGGACAGATGCAGTGACTGATGATGCAAGGCTGGGAAAGCGTCCGTACAATAACCGCCCTATTGTTTAGTGTTTACAGCAGAGATTGATCCATGAGTCACAGTGCCACGGTTTACAGTATGACGGCGTTTGCCCGCAGCAGCAGTGAATGCCCACAAGGGCGTTTTACCTGGGAATTACGCTCCGTTAACCATCGTTATCTGGAGCCACATTTTCGCTTGCCCGATGCGTTGCGTGATCTGGAGCCCCACCTGCGCGAACGCCTGAAGAAACAACTCGGCCGCGGTAAGGTTGAATGTGCACTGCGCTTTCAGCCGTTACAGGGCGACGCCAAACTCACCGTGAATACCGAGCTGGTGGAGCAGCTGAACCATGCCGCTGATCTGGTTCATTCGGTGATTGGCCCGGGCAATGCCCTCGATGCACTGCAAATTCTGCAGTGGCCCGGCGTGTTAAACAGTGAAGAAGTGGATGGCAAAGCACTGCAACAAGCCGCACTCGAAGCGTTTGATGCCAGCCTGGCAACGTTAAAAGAAACCCGCGCCCGTGAAGGTGCTGACCTGGCTGAAATGATTTCAACTCGTTTAGAAAAAATGTCTGAGATCGTCAGCCTAGTGACCACGGATATGCCACAAGCACTGGCCGCTCAACGCCAGCAACTGCAAACCAAACTGGATGAACTGAGCGGCGAAATCAATAGCGACCGGGTCGAGCAGGAAATGGTCATGCTGGCGCAAAAAGCAGACGTCGCGGAAGAACTGGATCGCCTGAACACCCACATCAATGAAGTAAAACGTATCCTTAGCAGTAACGAGCCAATTGGTCGCCGCCTCGACTTTATGATGCAGGAACTGAATCGCGAGGCGAACACGTTATCGTCGAAGTCCTTAACCGCCACCATTACCCAACACGCGGTGGACTTAAAAGTGTTGATCGAACAGATGCGTGAGCAGGTTCAGAATATCGAGTGAGATCAAAGACGGCCAGCTACTGAGGCGTGTCTTAACGCCTCTCTTGTCGCCTGACTAAATGGTCAATTAGAATGTGCTTTTAGAAAATGCAGTCTCTTTATATGCCCTCCTCCCTATTTCAGCTATCTCCGTTAAATACTCTGGTATTACGTTCATCGTTGCCGGTGATGTTTGGTTATTTACCGCTTGGTGCCGCCTTTGGTGTGTTATTCAGCGAACTCGGCTACCACTGGTTATGGGCCAGCGCCATGAGTGTATTTATTTTTGCAGGAGCGGCTCAGTTTCTGGTGGTGGGGTTATTAGCTAATCAAGCCTCATTAACCGAGATGGCCGTGGCTATTTTACTGCTGAACTCACGTCATATTTTTTATGGCTTATCAGTAATGAGCCACGTTAAAAACACCGGCTGGCGGCGCTTGTATCAGATTTTTGGTTTAACCGACGAAACCTTTTCGTTAATCACCTCAACGGTATTACCAAAAGACATCGACCCAGCCAAATTCCAGGTCAGAATTACCGCGATTAATCAGAGTTATTGGATCATAGGCTCCAGTATTGGTGCCTGGCTTGGCAGCCAGCTGGAGTTTTCCACCGACGGCATCGCCTTTGTACTACCAGCGTTATTTATGGTGTTAACCATTGAGCAATTTAAACACCTGAAAGACGTTCGTCCGTTTCTGGTGGCGTTGGGAATTGGTGTTGGCACTCTGGTATTCATCAGCCGCGAACATATGTTGCTGATCGCCATTCTGCTCAGCCTCAGCGTATTGATCATGCAATATGCGGTGCGTGCACGTTCAGGCTCAGCCCGCATGGAGGTGAAATCATGAACGAATTCTGGTATCTCAGCAGTGTGATTGCCGTGCTCGCTGGCGTTACTTTCTTCACCCGGGTATTGCCTTTTGTACTGTTGTATAAAGTAGCCGACCACCCGTTATTAACTTACTTAGGGCGCTTTTTACCGGCCATGGTGATGGTGTTATTGGTGGTATATTCGTTTAAAAACGACGCCGCTATTTCGCTGGAGTCTGCTCCGGAGTTGGGCTGCTTATTGTTAGTTGCCGCATTGCATCTGGCGTTCCGCCAATCGCTGTTAAGCATTGTTGGCGGAACGGCGGTTTATATGATGCTGGTGCAGATGGGGGTTGGTTAAGACCGGACTGATTAAAAGGTTATATTTTCACTCTTGCGCTCTAACAGAGCGTTCTTACATATAATAAAAACCATTAGCAACTGACATAAAAGTTAAATTTTTTTTTACTGATTCAGGTCAATTTTTTCTCTGCAAAAAAACTAGTAGCGACCACTGACCACTGCTTTACTGATGTCTAATACAACGCGACCGATCAGGTTAGCTTTATGATGAGCATAGACAATAATAACAGTGGCGAAGATGACGCGAACAGTCCAAGTAAAAAATCTGAACTTGGCATTTCCTTATTCCTGACATTTATCATTATTCCAGCTGTCACTATTGCTGCAATTGGCGCTTATGGTTTTATTGTCTGGTTTCTGCAAATCCTGAATGGCCCACCTGGAAGCTGAGTCGAATCATGACGATTGATAGGCTAATAATATGGCAACCATAGACCATTCACGACGAGCACTTTTTCGTGCTCGTACAGTTGTGCCTAACACTATTCGCCCTCCATGGAGCCTGACAGAAAAACTGTTTGTAGAATCGTGCAGCCGTTGCCATGAGTGTGTCAGTGTTTGTGCAGAGGATATTATTGTTAAAGGTGATGGCGGCTTTCCTGAAATTGATTTCAGCCAAGGCGAATGTACTTTCTGTCAGGACTGCGTAAATACATGTTCCACTACTGCATTACAGAAATCCAATAAACTCGAAGCTTTTCAGGGCTTAAGTATCACCTTGTCAGAAAAATGTTTAAATCGGCAAGGCATTGTTTGCCAAAGCTGTAAAGACATGTGTGAAAGTCGTGCCATTTCTTTAGTCTGGAGACGTTCAGTCCCTGAAATTAATATTAATAATGAAGCCTGTAATTATTGTGGTGCCTGCGTATCAGGTTGCCCTACAGAAGCAATTACTATTTCGCCTGACAATATTAACTCCGCTAAATCTCACCATTCACCGAATCTTTTTTATTCAGAAAAGCACATTGAGGTTTAACTATGAACGAAGAAGTCCATATCAGTAGCTACATTGTTTACTGTCAGCCGAGTGCTTTTCAGAACTTGCGTGATTATTTATTGCTTCAAAAACACATTGATATTTATGGCGAAGATAAAAATGGAAAATTTGTCATCGTCAGCGAAGGACAAGACCGTGGTGATTTATTACGAATCATCGACGAAATTAATGCACAACCCGGCATCATCAATATCTCCATGGTGTATCACCAGGTTGCCAATGAACATGAATTAAATCAGATCAGTGGAGTGACCTTATGAAGAGCCTACTACCAAAGCTGACTCGTAGAGATGTTATCAAAGCCCAAGCCGCAGCTACTGCTGCCGCTGTTGCGGGTGTGTCGCTACCCAGCTCAGCCAGCAATATTATTACTTCAAGTTCTGATAATACTTTGACATGGTCAAAAGCGCCGTGTCGATTTTGTGGTACCGGATGCGGCATTAGCGTTGCGACAAAGAACGGTAAAGTTGTTGCGACTCATGGTGATACTAAAGCGGATGTCAATCGTGGTCTGGCTTGCGTTAAAGGGTACTTTTTATCAAAAATACTCTATGGACAAGATCGATTAACTCAGCCGTTGTTGCGTAAAAAGAATGGCCACTACGATAAAAACGGCAGCTTCACTCCAGTTAGTTGGGATGAAGCATTTGATGTAATGGCTGACAAATGGAAATCGGCATTAAAAGAAAAAGGCCCAACCGGCATAGGAATGTTCGGCTCAGGACAATGGACCGTGTTTGAAGGTTATGCTGCATCCAAATTAATGAAAGCCGGTTTTTTATCCAACAATATTGATCCGAATGCACGTCACTGTATGGCGTCGGCTGTGGCTGGATTCATGCGTACTTTTGGCATTGACGAGCCGATGGGTTGTTATGATGATTTTGAACACGCCGACGCGTTTGTGCTTTGGGGATCCAACATGGCTGAGATGCATCCTATCCTTTGGACGCGCATTGCTGACCGCCGACTAAGCAACCCTCATGTGAAAGTGGCGGTGCTATCCACTTACGAAAATCGCTCATTTGATTTGGCAGATATACCAGCCATTTTTAATCCTCATAGCGATCTGGTGTTGCTCAATGCGATTGCTAACTACATTATTCAAAGCAACAGTGTTAATAAAAATTTTGTAAATAAACATGTCAACTTCCGCCAAGGCAATACCGATATTGGTTATGGTCTGCGCCCTGATCATACATTGCAGAAGAATGCTAAAAACTCTTCAAAGGCCGGAGGTTCTTCTGCCATAAGTTTTGATCAGTTTGCTGAGTTTGTTAAACCTTATACGTTTGAGTATGCAGAAGAGATTTCAGGTGTTCCCGCTCGAACGATTGAAAAAATGGCTAAATTATACGCCGATCCTAAAACCAAAGTTATGTCTCTTTGGACAATGGGCGTGAATCAACATACCCGTGGCGTATGGGTAAATAATTTACTTTACAACATTCATTTATTGACCGGAAAAATTGCTGAGCCAGGAAATAGTCCATTTTCACTGACTGGCCAGCCATCAGCATGTGGCACCGCTCGTGAAGTCGGAACATTCTCACATCGCTTGCCCGCTGACATGGTTGTTAAAAATCCTAAACATCGAGAAATTTCAGAAAAAATATGGAAGTTACCGACTGGGATTTTGAACGGAAAGCCCGGTGCACACGCCGTACAGCAAAGTAGGGACTTAAAAGACGGGAAAATCAATGCATACTGGATTCAAGTAAATAATAACCTTCAGGCTGCAGCGAATATTAATGAAGAAACTCTGCCAGGCTATCGTAATCCGGATAATTTCATTGTGGTATCGGATGCTTACCCAACTGTAACTGCTGAAGCAGCTGACCTTATTTTACCAACAGCTATGTGGGTTGAAAAAGAAGGTGCCTATGGTAATGCTGAGCGCAGAACCCAGTTTTGGCATCAATTAGTCGATGCTCCAGGGGAAGCTCGTTCAGATTTATGGCAACTGGTGGAATTTTCTAAACGATTTAAAACCGAAGAGGTATGGCCTGCCGATATTCTCAATGCGAACCCAGAGTACAAAAACAAATCATTATATGATGTCTTATTTGCTAATGGCCAAGTCAACCAGTACCCATTGAGTGAGGCCAGCAAAAATTATAATAACCAGGAAGCGAACGAATTTGGGTTCTATTTGCAAAAAGGACTGTTTGAAGAATATGCAACCTTCGGTCGTGGTCACGGTCATGACCTGGCAGATTTTAATGCCTATCACGACGCTCGGGGTTTACGCTGGCCAGTTGTGAACGGCAAAGAAACCCTCTGGCGTTTTAAGGAAGGTTCCGATCCTTATGTCGAAAAAGGTACTGGCTGGCAGTTTTATGGCAAGCCGGACAACCGAGCTGTTATTTTTGCCTTACCTTATGAACCGCCAGCCGAAAGTCCAGATACAGAATTCGATTTATGGCTATCCACCGGTCGGGTGTTAGAGCATTGGCACTCTGGCTCAATGACTCAACGCGTTCCTGAGCTTTATAAAGCTTTTCCTGATGCCGTTATATTTATGCACCCCGACGATGCCAAAGATCGAGGAATGCGTCGTGGTGATGAGGTGAAAGTCGTGTCTCGCCGTGGAGAAATTATTACACGAGTTGAAACACGGGGCCGTAATAAGCCTCCAAGAGGATTAGTATTTGTACCGTGGTTCGATGCTAGCCAGCTAATCAATAAAGTAACACTGGATGCTACCGATCCAATCTCTAAACAAACGGACTTTAAAAAATGTGCTGTTAAAGTTGTTAAGGCCTGAGGCGGAGGATGGATTATGTTTAAGCTCAATACACTAACAAGAAATTTTTTAGTGACATCAGCAATATTAGCATCAGCTTCTATGGCAGTTTATTCAGAACCTCAAGTGGCTTCTTTACGTGGCCCAGCAGATTTGAATCAAGAAGGTAGTGCCCCGCTAATGCAGCCTGTCGAGAATCACGACCAGAAGCGAGAGCGTGCCTATCCACAGCAAGCACCAACGATTCCACACGATATCAGCCAGTACCAGCTAGATAAAAACTACAATAAATGTATGGCTTGTCATGGTAGGAAAAATGCCGATGAGTCTCAGGCACCAGCGATTAGCGTGACGCACTATATGAACCGCGATGGTGAATTTTTGGCAGAAGTATCTCCGCGTCGTTATTTTTGCACTCAGTGTCACGTATCTCAGTTAAACGCCAAGCCCATTGTTGATAATCAATTTATCGATATGGATGAGCTAATTATTCCAAAGCATCCATAACAGCAGGAGACGATTATGAAATTCATCATCGCTCGAATAAAACATTACTGGCATATTCTTAACCGCCCTGCCGTTCATTTATCATTGGGTTTTTTAACAATGAGTGGCTTTATTGCAGGTGTTATCTTCTGGGGCGGTTTTAACACAGCAATGGAAATAACCAACACAGAAAAATTTTGCATTGGCTGTCATGAAATGCAGGAAAACGTTTACGCTGAATTGCAAAGCACAATTCACTACAGCAACCGCTCAGGGGTGCGTGCTATTTGCTCCGATTGCCATGTACCACACAATTGGACAGACAAAGTTGCCCGAAAAATGCAAGCATCCAAAGAAGTATGGGGAAAAATTTTTGGTACCATTAACACCCGGGAAAAATTTGAAGCCAAACGCCTGGAATTAGCGGAACACGAGTGGGCACGTTTGAAAGCCAATGACTCTCTGGAGTGCCGAAACTGCCACAATTTCGATTCAATGGACTTTACACGACAAAGTCAGAGAGCAGCAATTCAACACGCAGGTGCTTTAGCCAATGGGGAAAAAACTTGCATCGATTGCCATAAAGGAATTGCACACAAATTACCGGATATTGGCCAAAGTGCTTTTCATTGAATAAGCGTAAACCACGGTTCTATTTCGTGTTATATGACGTTGGCAAGATTAGGAGAGCGTTAGTTTTTAAAAACTGATTCTCTATGGAATGCCAAAAAATCCTGATGCTGTGTATCTAATACAACCTTCATCTCATTAGAAATGCCGAATAACTCAGGCATTTCTAATTGTTCCGACACTTTTATTTTTCCAGACTCTTCAAAAGTGATAAACCCTTTGTCGAAGGTTTTATCAAGAGTTGGCAATAACAATAAACCGTTATAAACATTTAAACGCTCTTCGTTAGAGCTATTTCGCCAAGGCTTAATATGTGAGGCTACCAACAGAGTGGTATCAGGATATCGAGTGATGGCACAGCCATTCCAATAACCAATTAATTGTTGGCGAAACTTACCCTGCCCAAGGCGTGTTTTAACGGCCGATATTTTGTCTGTTTCTGAAATATCAGGGCCATCTAAAATATCGGAAAGGTCATCCTCTACATCTTTTGAAAAATTCGCTTCTAAATATTCAGCAAATTTATTTAAAGCGGCGCTGTACATCCCTTTGCCGATTAAATTACGCTGCTGGAAGATGGCTAACTCTCGAATCTGTACTGATATCACCAAAAAACGAGTATGGCTTTCGACAGCAGTTAACGGCCCTTGCAATAAACCAGCGGCTTGAGCCCAGTCTGAAATCACACCTTTTACAGCAGTGTCGTACTTATTGATCGACGCTTTGGATAAGCCTTTGTGCTGCATCCATGTTTGAAAGGTCACGTTCTGTCCTTGTATGTTCTGTGAATAGGGCAATCTACTCGTGAAAGAGTAGCTTATCAATAAGAGCATGATTTATGTTAAGCACCCTCATAGCTAAAATCCCCAACTTCCCCTCACCTTACTCACAAAGTTTTCCACACCCCTATAAAAATCCATCGTATTTTTCCCTATTGACTTATACCGCTTAACCACTTCCTCAAACAGTTGAAAAACTTCAACAAAACCCTTGCCAGCACTGGCTTTTTGTGGATCTCAGCAGCATTCAAACAAACGTTTATTTTTTCACCAATTTAACTAAGCAGCGCTCGTAGACTGGGCTAGCGGCATTTGCCCCAAAGTTACTCCCAATTTTATCCACAGAAATCATGGATAACTGTGAGTTTTCCACTTCGATTTCTTCACAATTATTCCGTAACAACTTGAAGGATATACAGTTTTCGACAATGTTTGGCCGTGCTCACGTGGCGACAGCAATGCGTACGTACTGATACAATGCCAGTCAGTATTATTAGCTAACGACATGATGACGAGAGACTCCCATGCCTGAGTATCGCTCCAAGACTTCTACCGGCGGTCGTAATATGGCCGGTGCCCGTGCGCTGTGGCGTGCAACCGGAATGAAAGATGATGACTTTTCCAAGCCGATTATTGCTGTCGCTAACTCCTTCACCCAGTTTGTGCCGGGTCACGTCCACCTGAAGGACATGGGCCAGCTGGTTGCCCGCGAAATTGAAAAAGCCGGTGGTGTGGCAAAAGAGTTCAACACCATTGCGGTGGATGATGGCATCGCCATGGGCCACGACGGCATGCTGTACAGCCTGCCAAGCCGTGAAGTCATTGCCGATTCGGTTGAATACATGGTGAACGCACACTGTGCTGATGCCATTGTGTGTATCTCTAACTGCGACAAGATCACCCCGGGAATGCTGCTGGCGTCATTACGCCTGAACATCCCTGTGATCTTTGTTTCTGGCGGCCCGATGGAAGCTGGCAAAACCAAGCTGTCTGAGCACAAGCTGGATCTGGTTGATGCCATGGTGATTGCCGCAGACGATGACGCGTCTGACGAGAAAGTGGCCGAATACGAGCGCAGTGCCTGCCCTACCTGTGGCTCCTGCTCCGGTATGTTCACAGCGAACTCCATGAACTGTTTAACCGAAGCGTTAGGTCTGGCACTGCCAGGTAACGGTTCGACCCTGGCGACCCACGCGGATCGTGAAAACCTGTTCTTAGAAGCGGGTCGTCGCATCGTTGAAAACGCCAAGCGCTATTATGAGCAAAACGACGAATCCGTTTTGCCACGAAATATCGCGAGCTTCAAAGCCTTCGAAAACGCCATGACACTGGATATCGTGATGGGAGGCTCCACAAACACGATTCTTCACCTGTTAGCGGCGGCTCAGGAAGCAGAATTGGATTTCGACCTGAAAGACATCGATCGTTTGTCTCGTGTTGTTCCTCAGTTATGTAAAGTGGCGCCAAACTCGCCGCTGTACCATATGGAAGACGTGCACCGTGCCGGTGGCATCATGGGTATTCTGGGTGAAATCGATCGCGCGGGTTTATTACACAATGAGCTGCCAACCGTTCACTCCAAAACCATGAAAGAAGCGCTGGATAAGTGGGACATCATGCGTAACCCGTCGCCAGAAGTGATCGAGTTCTTCCGCGCCGGTCCTGCTGGTATTCCAACCCAAACCGCATTCAGCCAGAGCACCCGTTACCCAACGGTTGATGGCGACCGTGAAAATGGTTGTATCCGTTCGATCGAACACGCCTACTCGAAAGAAGGCGGCCTGGCGGTTCTGTACGGCAACATCGCGTTAGACGGTTGTGTGGTTAAAACCGCCGGTGTGGATGAGTCGATTCTGGTATTCCACGGTAAAGCCAAGATCTTCGAATCTCAGGACAGCGCCGTAGCTGGCATCCTGGCTGACGAAGTGAAAGAAGGCGATATCGTGATTATCCGTTACGAAGGCCCGAAAGGTGGTCCGGGCATGCAGGAAATGCTGTATCCAACCTCCTACCTGAAATCCAAAGGCCTGGGTAAAGCCTGTGCCCTGTTAACCGATGGTCGTTTCTCCGGTGGTACTTCCGGCCTGTCGATTGGTCACTGCTCTCCGGAAGCCGCTTCCGGTGGTGCCATTGGTCTGCTGGAAGAAGGTGATGACATCATCATCGATATCCCGAACCGCAGCATCAATGTTCAGCTGAGTGATGAAGAACTGGCAACCCGCCGCACCGCTCGTGATGCTAAAGGCTGGAAGCCTGCCGAAGAGCGTCCACGTAAGGTGAGCACGGCGCTGAAGGTATACGCCAAGTTTGCGACCTCAGCAGACAAAGGGGCTGTACGCGATAAGTCCTTACTGGATTAATTGGTACTCCTTTTCTAAACTAACCGCGTCATCAGGCGCGGTTAGTTTTTCCGGATCGTTATTTTTATCCTTCCTTACTGACGGCTTATCGCGCTCTTCGTTACCTGTTATGAGTCCGATATGTTGTTGCGAAATTTCCTCCCTTGTTTTCTGATTCTTGCCAGCCTGATCATCAGCGGCTGCGCCAATAAACAAATTGCCAATCAAGCCCAGGTTAATTCTGTTGCCAATGAAAAAGCCGAACAGTTTCTCGGTGATAATGAACGAGCCTTAAACGATGCCGAAGCAGCTTACAAAAAAGCCAAACAGGCTGAACTGGAATTTTATGCCCCACTGCATATGGAGCAGGTTCGTACCACGTTAAAACAAGCGCGTACGCTGGAATTGCAAGGCAAGCAGGATGAGTCGATTCAGGCCTGTGCTCAGGTGGTTGCGTTAGCCGAAGCCGGGTTAACCAACAAAACCAAAACCGAAGCCTTATTACCGGATTTAATTCAACAAAAGGGGATTCTCGATGAGATTAAGGCCGAACGTATTGTGCCCAAGCACTATCAGACAGGTATCGAAGACTTTAAAGAGCTGATCCATTTGATTGAAGCCGGCGAAGAGACAAAAATCGCTAAAGCATCACAATCGGTACTGGCTGAGCTGAAAGATATTGAATTGAACACCATGCTGGTAAAGCACTGGCAGCCCGCTCGTGATACGCTGGATAAAGCCGATAACGAAGACGCCGACTCCAATGCTAAAAAAACCTTCGATTACGCAGAAGCATTGGTTGAACAAAACGAAGCCTTAATTCGCCAACATTACACAGACCGCGAACTGGTTGCCAAAGCCGGTAAAGACGCCCTACGAGCCGCTCAGCATGCGCTTTATATTGGCCGTGAAGTCACGCTGCTGTTTCAAATGAATAAACCTCGGGCAGAACAAGCGGCACTCACCTTTGAAGATCATCTGCATAATATTGGCAGCGCGTTAAACGCCGATGATTTACGCCACATGTCGCTACAGGATCAGACACTGGCTCTGAAGCAGCTGGCCGCCGAGCAGGAAATGCGTATTGCCGCCCGTTATCAAAAGCAGATTGCTGAATTAGAAGCCTATATTGAAGAGATGGAAAAGCAGCAATCTCCAGCGCAAGCCGAAGCGGCTGTTACGGTTGAAGCAACTGCCTCTACTGAAACAGCTGCCTCTACTGAAACCATGGCTTCTGCTGAAATCGAGACTTCTGCTGAAGTAAATACGGTTGAAGAAACAGCCAGTGCAGCAGGGGTAGTTATTACCGAAGACGCTGTTACAACAGAACAAACTACGACCTCAGAACAAACTACGACCTCAGAACAAACTACGACTCAGGGAATAGCACCAGACACAGCACCGGAAGCAAGCAACGACGGCTGATCCATTTTTATTGATTGCCGTCTGTCATCGACCGGCGTAGGGTAACAGGTGAACCAATAATAACAAGGAATGCCCCTATGCCTTATCGCCCGGAAATTGTTGATGAATTAAACCTGCTGGTGAAATTTGATCGCCACTCCAGCCTGCAAACCGGTATCAAGGTTCATCATGATGCTGCACCCGAAACGATTGCCGCCGCTCAGCGTTTGTTCGACAAAGGTCTGGTGTCACAAACCGACGGCGGCTATCTGACCGATCGTGGTGTTGAGTTAGCAGAAAAAGCACACGATTTAGTCAACGCATTGGATATCAGCAACAACTAACCTTTTCTTTTTATTGTACATTTGCATTTTGCAAGCGCCGGAATCAGCGTTGCAAAATGCACTGTCAATTCGCTAATAAAATCCCTCTCCTTTTGATAATTTCTATATAAATCAAAACCTTACCAATTTGGTACAAAGCCTGCTGAGTCACAGTATTCGCCATAACCGGAGAGTCACTGTGAACATTATTCAATCTATTAAGCGTCATTCTTTGCTGCTAACAACCGCCATCAGTCTGGCCGCCTGTGGTGGCGGGGGGTCAGGTAAAGGAGATTCAGGTGGAAGCTCTTCGACACAACCGGCCTTGCCGCCAGCGGAGACAGACAATACCCACCTCGTTGTGCCCGAAGATTTTGATTACAACATGAATCAAGACATCACTCTGCGTATTCAGGTGCTGGATCACAACGGCAACCCTGGTAAACACATCGCGGTTACCGTAACAGAAGCCACGTCGTTTGAGCTTAGCCAGGATGAAGACCCGGTTCCTCAACCCGCGCCATTACAGAATGTGATCAGCCGCGGACAAACCGATGCGCAGGGTTATTTTGAACAATTGATTCGCCTGCCAGGTTATCTCAGAGAAGTTCGGGTACAGGTCTCACAATTGGGGATCGAAAATGTTGCCGTTCTGAATATTAACAACCCTGTTATCTTCCACGAATTTAAGTGAGGTTATTATGAAGCGTTTTATTCAATACAGCCTGGTATTCACTACCTTAAGCTCACTGCCATTCACCACTCAGGCATGGGAGTATGCTTTGGGTGATTACAACACGTATTACAGCCACAGCGGTATTCCGTTAACCATGGATGAAGACATCCCTGTGCCATCTGAATTATTAAATAAAATTTCAACCGCATTGCCTGAAGGCAGAGATATTACTCTGACCAATCCGGATTATATTTCCGATGATAGTGGTGCCAACATCCGTGTGATCGAAACCGGAGAAGTATTTGTCACCTTTTTGCATGAAGGTGCGGGCTACCGAAATGGATTTGGTTATTTTACCTATACCGGAGATACCCCAACCAGCCGTGACGACATTAACGAAATTGTTTTATTACCCAATGCCTCTTATTTTTACAGCGGTGGCGACAGTAATGGCATGCGTGTTGGTGATACCATCAGTTTGGGCACTCACGAGGCCGGGACGAATATCGGATTTTTTGTCATCGCCAATGGTTTCACGCCTTATCACGGCATAAAACCCTGGCAAAGCAGCGACTGGATTTTTTACACCATTAAAGACCTTAATGCTGAAAATATCGATGAATTAAAAGCACACACGGTGATGTTATACGATGATGAAAGTGGCAATATTGTGCTCGGCCTGGAAGATATATTAAGAACCCACCGAAGCTGCGACCAGGACTTCAATGATATTATGTTTATGGTTTCGGCAACGCCATCGACAGCAATCGATCACAGTATTATTCATGAACTGCCAGAAAACCTCGACAGCGATAACGACGGCGTTCTCGATGCCAACGATGACTATCCACACGACAGTGAACGCGCTTTTGACGTCTATTATCCCAGCGAAGATGGTCAGGGAACACTGGCATTTGAAGATAACTGGCCTAACGAAGGCGACTACGATCTGAACGACCTGGTGGTGAAATACCGCTATAAAGAAACCCGAAATAGCCTGGGCCGAATTAAAGATATCGACGTTGATTACACCTTCACAGCCCGGGGCGCATCACGTGCCAATGGCTTTGCTTTAGCACTGAATAATATTGCCGATGATGTTGGTTATAGCGCCAGCCTCAGCGTTAATGGTAGCGACAGCGAAACTATTAGCAGTGAAGCTGGCAGCTCTCATCTGAACTTTGTGGTTGTTGAGAATACCGAGACGATTATGCCCACTCCGGCGGGTTGCCAGTTTTATAATACCGACAGCAACTGCCCGCTCCGTCCGGAAATTCCCGCCCGTTTAGGCATCACTTTTGATGATGCCAAGCTGCGCAGCCAGATGGGCAACGCTCCTTATAACCCTTATCTTTTTGCAACCTTTGATCGTGGTCGTGAAGTGCATTTACCTAACCATCACCCTTCATCACGCGCTGACCAAAGCCGCTTTGGTCAGGGAGATGATGACTCAAACCGATATGATTTCAGTAAAACCTATAAAACGGCTGACAGCATGCCCTGGGCACTGAATATGCCCTATAGCTGGCTACACCCAACCTCCGGAGACAATATCGTTAATGTTTATGCCGACTATCGCCAGTGGGCAGAAAGTGGCGGATTAACCTCCACCGATTGGTACACCAAAAACTATAACTCTAACCGGGTGTATATTGGTGAATAAAAAATTAGGCGAAAAAAAGCCGGAGCAAGCTCCGGCAAACGAGTCATACACACTCATATTAAATAATCAGGCTAACGCACCATGAATATCATTATTTTTCTGATGCACTTTGTCATCTGATGCGTTGGTCTGCTTGATGCTCAAATCATGTTCCGGACGATACATTTCAGATTTCCACTTATCCACCAGCTCCTGGTTATCATGATCCCAGGGATGAAAACCTTCTTTAAAATAATCACGATAGGGTTGGCGAATATTACGAATCACCCCTTTTCTGCCCCATAAAAATTGATAAAAACCTTTTATTTCGCGCCAGCTGGGCATTTTTCTCGCCCACCAGAGCAACGCAACCATATAGCAGCTGATACGAATAGAAAATAATGCAGTTACCAGTCGCAGGATGCGGCGCAGATATTTCTGATCTTTTTCCACACTCATGTACACATCAAACGCCACGGCTTTATGTTCAATTTCTTCGACGGCGTGCCAGTATAATAATTCTTTAACCGAGTCTTCCATGGGTTCAAGCACTTCCGGGTTATTCAATATAAACTCGGCCATGATGGCTGTTATATGCTCCATACCCACCGTCATCGCTAAGCGGAATTTGGGAGTGGCATATTTACGGGCTCTGAATTTATTAATGTCTTTTTCGAGATGCTTTTCTAACCGGACCGCGTCCAGACCTAATTCTTTTAAGGCTTCATTGGCGCGTTTGTGCTGATGACTGTGATGCCCTTCCTGACCAATAAACCCACGTATTTGTTGCTTCAGTTTTTCATCCGTCACCTGATCGCGATATAACCGCACGGATGCAATAAACTCAGCTTCTCCCGGTGGGAAAGTAGAGGATAACGCCGCACCAAATACTGAAATAACCGAATTATTTTTATAAAAAAAGCGCTGTTTAACGGTTTCAAACGGGAACGACATACGCCGCGGTTTAATATCGACTTTGCCACCCAGCTCTGTGGCCTCTGATGCCTGTGTCATGGTCCAGCCTCACTTTTATCATTGTTATTTATTCATAATGGGTTTAATCCGCAATAAAACACAGGTGCTTTCACGACAAAGAAACAGGTGTTATTAAGCCAGACAGGCGCATGACTTATGACTACAATATCCCCTCAGGCTGTATGCCACAGTGCTCACAAAAACAAATCCGGAAAACATCATGACAATCATTTGGGTGGACGCCGATGCCACACCAAAGGCCGTACGCGAAATCATCTGCCGTGCCGCCGTTCGCACCGAGACCACAACACGCTTTGTGGCAAATCACCGCATCCCGCTGCCGCCCTCACCTTTTCTGATTAATGTTCAGGTTGAAGCTGGGTTTGATGTCGCCGATAACCTGATTGCGCAACAGGCACAACCCGGGGATCTGGTGATCAGTCAGGATATTCCGTTGGCTGCCGAAGTGCTGGAAAAACAGGTGGATGCGATTAATAACCGGGGTGAACCTTATTCACCAGAGACCATTCGCCAGAAGCTGAACATGCGCGATTTTATGGAAACGTTACGCTCAAGTGGTGTGCAAAGCGGTGGCCCGGCGCCATTTTCAGATAAAGACAAACAGACCTTTGCCAATGCGTTAGACCGCTGGCTGGCAAAACACGGCTGAGCAGGAAGAGGTTGCCAGAGGCTTAGCGATTAACCAGATGTTGCTCTTCTAAAATCTGCTGATAACGACCAGAGTTGATCAGCATTTTTAATGCCTGATTAAAGCGCTGACGCCATTCGCGGTTTTCTGCTCGTAATTTGTTAAAGCCAACAAATAATTCGTTTTGATGAATTACCGGTTTTACCGGCTTTAACCGTGTTGTGATGTCAGGCAACTGAGGCTGTAGCTGATACATTGCAAAACGAATGGCTTTTTCACCGGTAATAAAGCCATCAATGCGCTGATGATAGGTCAGCTTAACACCTTGCTGCACACTATTGAGCGGTACTAATTGCAGGTTTGGAGTACGATGAAATTCCGGTGAAATGTTCGCTCCCCGGAGCATACCAATACGATATTTTGACAAATCGGCTAACTTAGAAAAGTGGACCTCACGCTCAGCATGGGCGAACAACGTCATAGACAGAGCCCCATAACGATCGGAAAAGTGAACCCAGTGCTCACGTTGTGGATCATGATACAACTCCGTAATTGCATCACAACGACCACCCTGTGTCAGTTCAACCGCCCGCGCCCAGGGAACATACGAGCGCTGAAACGGAATAGCCGCCAATTGTAACGCTTCATCCACCACCTGCACGGCCCAGCCGCCCTTCAATGCACTGCGATCAACAAAAGGTGGCCAATGATCCAGAGTACAAAGCCGTAATGGTAAGTCAGACGAGGTCCCGTCAAGAGAGGTGTTGTCAGAGTAAGCAGAAAAAGAGGTTGCCATCAGCAATAGCGCAAACAGCAGCAGAGGCAATGACCTCATCAGAGAATCCACTGCTCGCCGTCATCGTCATCGATAAAGTCATCTTCATCGTCATGACCGTCAGCAAAACCAAAATCCGGCTGTTCTTCGCTGCCAAGCGATGGCTCCGGTTCTTCCACTTCGCTGAACATAGAGCCCAGTGCCTGTTTTTCATCACCCGAGACCTGAGTTTCAGGCACTTCAAACACCGGATAGCAGACGCGGTTACGGCCTTCGGCTTTGGCCCGGTATAACTGCTCATCAGCGGCTTCAACCAAGCGTGAGGACGTCGTTGGTTGCTCAGCACTGTGTAGCGCCAGACCAATACTGGCGGTAACACCAATAGCCGTATGACCATCAATAAAAACCGGTGTGGCGGCAATATTTTCACGTAAACGCTCGGCCACATGGGCTGCCAGCATCAACTCGGTGGTTGGCAGAATCACCACAAATTCTTCACCACCATAACGGCACTGAATATCCAGCCGACGGGTGGTATCACGGATGATACGTGCGGTTTGTTTTAACACCAGATTACCGGCTTCATGGCCGTGGGTGTCGTTGATTTGTTTGAAATGATCCAGATCGATCATCATCACGGCGGTAGAAATCAGAGTGCGCTCGGTACGCTCCAGTTCAATTTCCAGCGCCTCACGGAAATGGCGAACATTAAACATCCCCGTCAGCGGATCGGTTACCACCTCGGTACGCAGGCTGACCACTTCCTGATAATAAGCACATTCCTCACCCGCCGGGCATTGGTTTCCATCTGCCGGAGAGTCACCACGGTGTTTACACAAGGTATTAATGGTGTCTGGTTGTGACAGCGCCTCGGCCATAAAGCGATGTGCCCCTTATACATCGAAAAAACAGGAGTAGGCTTTGAGTCTAGCAGCTCACTCGGTGATTGCTCGTAACTTTCTTTATATTTCTGTTATTTATGCGACGGATTCGACGGCTTTCTGCCACATTCTGACAGTCACTGGTAAACTGTCGTCATTGCTTACTGAATAACGTGTTATGAACCCAACATCTGCTTCATCACCGGCAACGTCTTCATCACCGGCAACAACTTCATCGACTACAGCGAGCCAACAGGATCGTAATTTTGATGATCTGGCCGAGCGTTTCCGTCGCACCATCTACGCCACTCCTAAGGGCCAGTTGCGGCTGGCGGCGTTACAACAAGACTTCAGCGATCTGAACGTGTCGCTGAACAACGCTCAGGTGCTGGATATTGGCGGCGGCCAGGGGCAGTTCAGCCTGCTGCTGGCACAACAACAGGCACACATCAGCCTGTGTGATATATCCGAAGAGATGCTGGCACTGGCGCGCGATCAATTCGCCGCCGAGCAGTTACCGTTAATCAGTAAACACTGTGGGCTGCAGGACTGCGCTGGCGAATTTCCGCAACAATACGATGTGGTGCTGAACCATGCGGTGCTCGAATGGCTGGAGCAACCGTTTGAAGCACTGCAACAACTGGCCGATCGGGTTCGCTCCGGTGGTTGGTTATCGCTGATGTTTTACAACTTGCACGGCCATCAATGGCGGCAATTAATGAACGGCCGCACCCACGCTCCCACTTCCAGTAATCAGCGCCTGCGAGAATCCGGTAACGCTCCGCAGCATCCACTGGACCCGGATGTTATTCAGCAGCAGCTGGAAGCGCTTGGTTTTTCGATACAACGCTGGCGTGGCATTCGTTGTGTACACGACCATATGCATCAGAAAATCCGCGAGCGTATTGGCCAGGATAAAGTGAATCTTGCAGACCTGGAGTTTGGCTTACAGGAACCGTATCGTCGTCTGGGGCGCTATGTTCACTTTCTGGCTAAAAAAGCCTGAATCATGGATGTTTAACATGAAGCCCAAGCTCACCGTTGTTCTGTTGTTATTGTTACTGCCTGCCACCAGCCAGGCGTTTTATTTTGTGCAGGGATTTAATCATTCACAACGCCAACAGGATGGTTTTCGCTTCGGCTATCACAATCAAAATCCGGATTTATTCTGGCGAGCGTATCTCAGCTACAGCCCGTCGCTGAATAAAGTACTGGATGATGATCAATACGGTAAAACGGACCTCAGTCTGGATTGGGTGATACCCCTGCCCGGCACGTATTCGAGTGTATTTGTCGGCGGCACTTTGAATCAGCGCGGCGCACGCTCGGTTCAGGCCGGAGTGTCTGTTTTAAAATATCTGGAGTTGGGCTGGCACTGGCGTGAAGGTAAAACCAACTCTTACCTTGGTGTGAACCTGAGTTTCTGAAAGCACTCTTTATCAGCAACACTCTTTGTCAGAAAGCAGGGATGATCCAACATTCGGGTTATGCCATGCTATGACCCTGTTATTGTCCGGTAAATAATCATGACTTCTCTTGCTGATATTCCCTTCTCTCTGCTGGATCTGGCGTCGGTCACCCGTGGCAGTTCCATTGGCGACACCCTGCAGCGCATGTTCCGCTGTGCTCAACATGCTGACAAGCTCGGATTTGAGCGTTTCTGGCTGGCTGAACATCACAATATGGAAGGCATTGCCAGCAGCGCTACCTCAGTATTAATTGGTCAGGTAGCCGCCAAAACAGAGAAAATCCGGGTCGGCTCTGGCGGTATTATGCTGCCGAATCACCCGCCGCTGGTGGTCGCCGAGCAATTTGGCACACTGGATTGTCTGTTTCCGGGGCGTATTGATTTAGGACTTGGGCGTGCGCCGGGTACCGATCCGGTCACCATGCGGGCACTGTATCGGGATGAACGCCGGGCTGATTTTTTCCCGGACGAAGTCAGTGAATTACAACGTCTGTTAGGGCCGGATAGCGGCCCACACCCGGTTAAATCTTATCCCGGCTCTGATAGCCAGGTGGATATCTGGTTACTGGGTTCCAGCTTGTTCAGTGCCCAGCTTGCAGCACAACGTGGCTTGCCGTATGCCTTTGCCGGACACTTTGCCCCGCCACTGGCACGTCAGGCACTGAACCTGTACCACCAGTTATTCCAGCCATCCGACGTGCTGGAAAAGCCTTACGCAATTTTGTGCCTGCCAGTGATTCCGGGAGAAACCGATGAAGAAGCGCAATACCTGCTGACCAGTGCCCAGCAACGGGTAATTGCCCTGCGCACCGGAAAGCCTCTGTACCTGCCACCACCGGTAGAAACCATGGAAGGCATCTGGAGTCCGATGGAACGCATGCAGGTTGAAGCCTTTTTAGATCTGGCGGTTGTGGGTGGCCCGGCAACCGTAAAATCCAAACTGACAATGCTGGCGGAACAATTACCGGTGCAGGAATTTATGTTCAGTATGGATATTTATGATGAAGGTAAACGTCTGAGAGCACTGGAGCTGCTGGCTGAAATTCGCTAGTGCTGGGATATCCCAGCCTCTGGCATCATCAGAATACTTCCATGTTGCATTTATGTACTTAAATCGGTTTCTTCCCAGTTTTCATTTGGGGAGAGACACCAGGTCAGACTATGTCTGCGCTCATGAACGGCTCCTCCATCGCTAACCGGATCATAATTTTCCGGAACGGTGGCGCCACCAAGCTGAGCGCTTCTGACAGCATTATGTGCGCAATAATATAGATCTTCCAGAGCAATAATTTCTTCAAGGCTACGAGCCTTATCAGACGCCAGCAAGTCATCAACGACAGAATCCAGGCCTGGCATGAATTCATAAATCATTGCTTTTGTAACTTCATTCGGTAGCTGGCCGATATTAACCAAAGGTTCAATATCAAAACCTAACACCCATGATAAAGCCCACATATTTTCCAAACGCCAACCGATGGTATTAAGGTATTGTTCATTAGCTTCAGCGCGAGGAAGCGAGATAATTCCCAGTTCCTCCTGTGTCATATACTCATTTAGCTGATTTTTTTCGACATAACTTTTAATTCGATCTGATGATGTTTGCTCTTCACTAAAAACAACCCAACAAACAACAGCATCCAAAGCGTAAAGCCTTGAAGCAATCTCTTTATAACCTCTCAAGTCACTGCCACTAGAAACAGGCAAGCTACTAGCCACTCTAAAACCAAGTTCTGAAAGCTTATTTAGGTTATTGTTCCTGATATCTATAAAATTCATTTAAGTTCCATTATTAAACTGATACGAATGGGAATAATCCTTGTCATCAGCAAGGTAACATATCATCTTTCCACAGAACTATTAAAGTTACGAACTGACCGCCTCAATCACTATAAACTTAGATGCATCAAACGTATGCTGACGATGCTGGTAGAGGCATTGCCGGTTCAGAAGTTTGGATATTTATGATGAAGGCAAATGTCAGAGAGCGCTGGAGCTGCTAGTTGACATTCGCTATTGGTTTGTTGGCAGGTAGTTAGGTTTTATGCAAAGTAAGCATCAAGCCTAAAAGCTGCCTTTAGCTTTCTCCCCGGAAAAATTCTCTCTTTGATAATTCCAGGCTACATTCACTTGTAAGAGCTATTATAGTTTAATATCTAAGGTTTCTG
This sequence comes from Bacterioplanoides sp., assembly GCF_965226395.1. Taxonomy (GTDB): domain Bacteria; phylum Pseudomonadota; class Gammaproteobacteria; order Pseudomonadales; family Oceanobacteraceae; genus Bacterioplanoides. The sequence continues at coordinate 1,164,686 of NZ_OZ245358.1, forward strand.
CTTTAAGAAAATAAAATTTCTTTGTTATGGAGAACCTAGTTGTAATCACCGAAAAACAGATATTTTAATTTTTCATTATTAGTTCCAGGAAAGCATTCTCCAGTACCGCCTAATGTTACCGGTTTACCTGACATATAAGCAGCCAGAACCATAGAAAATGCATTCTTCATACTTGGATCAGTGTCTGCCAAGTCAATTATAATGTATCTGGATTGAACTCCAGAATTACATGGTGACTGGTAATTCTCACCTACAGATACAAAAGCTGCATTATGGACGCGAACATCATTAACCCAAAGTTCGGTGATTTCACCTTCTAATTTAATCCCAGCATTGGATTGATGATTTAAAAAGATACTTAAAATAATTCCTAAAAGAGATTTCTTCATTCCATTCCCCATATAAATAATTTAATAACCTTTTAATTTTGCACACATCACCTAAATAAACACCTATCTTCCAAAATGGTAAAACCACTATTTTTATAAATATACTTCATTCATGCTAGGCCAGTTATCTTCAGAAAAATGCATATGTATTACACATCAAACTACACTAAATACACCTGTAAATCTACACATTAATCTCTTAATCATCAACAAAGTTACTGACATAACGACTAGATAAAAGCAGAAAATTTCCAGTTCATTTGACTAACTTTAGGAGGCTAGCTTTATACCCTCTAATGAATTATCTATAGTCCTTCGAAGCCAATAAAAAAACGCCGAATCTTTCGATTCGGCGGCTTGTCTCAGTAAAAAGTCATTCAGCCAGAAGCGACCCAGCAGTTACGAACTGACCGCCTCAATCACCATCTCCATAAACTTAGCTTCATCCAACGCACACTGATCATCGGCGTTTTTAGCAATCACCAGATTATGCAGTGGAATCACTGCAATCCATTGCCCGAAAATACCGCGCGCCATAAACACATCAGCAGGTATAGTGGTTTGTGGACGGTGGAATTTTTCCGGCAGGTTGGTGTGCCATAAATAGGCGTACCAAGGGTTATAACCTTTAGCAGAAGTTGACTCTTCTACCCAGGATTGCGGCACTAATTGTTTACCCTGCTCGTTCTAGAGAATATCCGATAATTAACGCTGTGATTAACCCATAAAAATGCCCGGATTTCCGGGCATTTTTATAAGAAGTTTATTCAATTAAACCATCAGTCTGACTTCTTTGGCTCCCAACGAACCGGTTGTTCGCCACGTAAAAAATCCACCACACCAAGCAAGGTACCGAGATTGCCAATCACAAAATAAAAACAGAGCGATAATATTTTCTGCACAATCGCCACCGGGAAAGATTTACCATTAAGCAGCCAATAACCCAGAGCCGCACCATACACCCCAAGCTGAGGCAGCAGGAAAATCCATAACCATACTGAGCTGGAAATCAGAGCCAGGTTCGACAGCAGCAATGTGATTAAGAAAAACGGCAATAAGCGGCGCATCACTTTATTAATCAGTAATCCGGCAGCTAACTGAAATGATGAATAAAACGGATTTAAAACCTTCCGGTTCAGCCAGATGCCTCGTAATGAACGATTAACAATCCGGCGGCGACGTGAAATTTCATGATCGCTATTGCGCGATGGCGTTTTGATATTGGCTCTCGCCTGTGGCTCAAAGACAAAGCGTTGGTGCTGCGACAATACGCTCAGGCAAACATACAGGTCGTCGGTCACTGCCGCAGCAACACCTTTAAATAACGACTTACGAATAGCATAAATTTTCCCGTCATTGGCTGTCACACTGCCAATAACAGACTCCAGTTGTTTTACTTTACTGTCGGCATCAATGTAGGTGGACTGGGCATTCTCAAGTGAGCCCTGCTGCTCAGCGATCACCCGCTGGCCACCCACTCCGCCAATACGGTCATCCTGAAAGTGGCGCACCAGTTGGCTAACTGCGTGTGGCTCCAGTTCCGCATCGGCATCAGTAAAGACAATAATATCCCCGCAACAATGCTGCATACCGGCATTCAATGCTTCATGTTTACCCAAATGCTGCCCTAAATCCAGAGCGGTCAGGCGCTCGCTTTGTATCGCATTTAATACCGCCATCGTTCCATCATCAGAACCGTCTGACACGATAACCACATCGAGTTTCTCTGCCGGATAATCCAGCGCTAACGCGTTTTCCACTTTTTTACGGATTAACGCTTCACCATTTCTGACCGCCACCAGAACCGAGACCAATGGCATCGATTGTTGAGACAGCTCTTGTTCCGACACCGGTTGCAGGCGCGTAACATGTCGGCCGTACCACCATAAAATCAGTGGGTAGCCGGTAAATACCAAACCAATGGCCAGCAGTGAAATAATAAAAATAACTTCGGTGATCATAGCTACCACGACCTAAATATAAGACGGTTATTATCCGCGTTTCAGATGATCGGAGACCAGAGAAACCCACTGATCAATAATATTCTGACGAGAAAATTGTTGTGCCCGCTGTTGTGCTTTTTCAGCGTATTGCTGGCGTTGTGTGGAATCGGATAATAATAAACCGATGGCATCTGCCAGATGTTGTTCCTGCGGCGATACCTGTGTGCCGTAATGTGGGCGCTCTTCCATCGACGCTGTTAACAGGCCATAGGCTGCCTGATCCATTGTCTGCGTTTTTTCCAGCGGCGCAGTATCCGGTGCTAACAATTCTCTCGGGCCAGAGCGACAGTCACTGGAAACAACCGGGCGAGCCAGTGCCATCGCTTCTAATAACGCATTCGGAAATCCTTCCGCCTTAGACGATAAAACAAACACATCAGCGTGCTGAATCCAGGCATACGGGTTTGCCTGAAATCCGGCGAAGACCACCCGCTGAGTTAATCCAAGACGTTCCGCTAACGCTGTTAATTCGGCTCTTTCTGCCCCCTCACCAACGATCACCAGCCGGGCTTCAGGAAAGCGCTCTGCTAATAAAGAGAAGGCGCGTAGCAGTGCATCCTGGCGCTTTACTTTGACCAGTCGCCCGCAGGTCATAATAACCGTGCCCTGCAATCGCCGCAGGCTTTCTTCGGGCAGACTTTGCCGCGCACGTTGCAGCATTTGTTCATCATAAAAATTATGAATCACAGAGGTATCCGCTACTGCCGGGAATCGTTGCCGCAGATCATCTGCGGCTTCGTGGGAATTCAGATTAATGACATTCGCCCGGGTTAATAACAAACGATAACCCCAGAACACCAAAGAACGCTTAAGCGGATCTTTATCTTTCAGAGCCATGCCCAGATGCTTACGAATGGAGATAATTTTTGGTATCCGGTAACCACCGAGCAAATTTAAAATATTGGCGCGTTCCATAAAGCTGATCATCAACTCTACACCATCGGCTTTTACCCGTTTTCTGAGACGTAACCAGGACAAAGGCAGCGCCAGTACTTTGGAGAAGGTTGAGGTTGCCAGCGTCTGATTAATGATATGCAACCGATCCAGCAGCTCCTGCTGTTGTTCCGGAGTGCCGGGCATCGGCATATCACCTTCCGGGTCGAGACAATAAAATCGTACGTCAAACCCCTGATCCAGTAACCCCCGGGCAACAGCCAGTGCCATACGTTCTGCGCCGCCCACTTCCAGCGTGCCAATTAATAGACCAACCCGTTTGACTGCCTGCTGTTTACTCACTGATTTCACTCAATCACTCAAGATGCTCTGGTAATGCACCCTGTTGCTCAAGCTGTTGTTGCTCAAGTTTAAAGGCTTCGTAATGTTTGATTGCGCCAGCCAAACCAATCAGCAGCAGGAAGTATTTATGTTCCAGACCACTTTTAAAGAAAAAGTACAGACAAATCCCGATAAAGGATAATTTAAAGGCCGAAGCCAAATGCGACTCCCGTTCCAGTCCATGCAAGCGCAGGTTCTTTTCAGCACTGTTAAAGTTGCTGTACATTTTCCCCAGCAGAACTAAAAAAATAATAAAACCAATCGAGCCATTAGCCACTAACACCTCCAGATAGGTGTTATGCGCTGGCCTTTCTTCCATATCAAAGAAACGGGTTTCAACCGAACGAACCCAGTGTGCTTTAAAGGTATCTGGGCCAGTACCAATCACTGGATTGTCCTGAAACGCATCAAAGGCCACGGTGACATAAGCTGAACGGCGATCCAGCGAGCGATCCTGGGCCGGCTCATCACTGACCAGCGACAACTGACGCTCGACAAAATCATCCGGAGTAAACAATACCGCGACAACAGCAAACACACTGAAGGCCGCAATTACCAGACCAAAATACCGCACCTGAAATTTACCCTTGTACTGATTCAGCAACAGTGCACTGGTCAATAACATCACCAGAAATCCGGCACGGGATAAGGTGCCAACAATGCCGCCCACTACAAATAAGGTAAACAAAAAACCGACCAGCTTGCCGCCACCACTTTTGGCATAAACCGCGGCATAGACCACCAGTGGATAGGCAAAAATACACATAATGGCCATATTATTGGAGCTGAGTGTGGCTCCGACACCACGATTAGAACCTTCCTGCTGAAATTGCTCCATGCCCCCGAAGTAACCCAAACAGGCTAACAGGGCACCAATGCCGGTACTCCAGACAATAGCCCAGAATAATTCACGTTCGATACTGATTGGATTGACTACCAGAATGGTCATAACCACCAGAACAAATCCCTGAGCCAGTGTGACCAGACCACTGCTGGCATTGTCCGGAAACGGCGACAGCAGAAAAGAAATCACATTCATAAACAGGAACAGTAAATACGCACCCCAGATGCTGGAGTCGAGCCTGCTTAATGAGGATTTATTCATCATCACACAGGGGGCAAGAAGCAGAATCAGCATGCCCATCGCTAACCAGTCAACCCGCATAAACGAAGGGCCTGGCAAAGCGCGCCATTTAAAAAAAGGTACCGAGCAAATAATAATGATAAAAAACAGCTGCACCATCCGGCCGTCAAAACAACTGTTGTAACGTCCGTCAAAGACAGTTTGTTTCAGTTGTTCAAGTGGAGACAGATGCGGTTGTTTCACCATAGACGGGGGCTATATCGGATGAGAAATAATTGATTTATGTAAAAAGTACTGATCAATCAAATAGCGATTCAGCGGAGACTTGGCTTTATATTCCACCAGGTATTCATGCTCAGTACTGTCGTAACTGGATTTTCGGCTAACCAGTTTGATGTAAGAGTACGCAACCTTAGTACGTTTGCCAAATGATCTTAATGAGCAGGATGTCATCCGTGCCTGATACGTCACTTTATCATCCAGTTCAAAATCACCGGCAATGCGCAGATATTCCTGATTGATATCACACACGTTACCGGAAAACAGCAGCTGACTGCCGTCTTCGTTGTAAATTTTAAGTTCACTGTGCTGCAGATTTGCCCGTGAATGACTGCGCCGTTCAGCTTGTCCTTTTAACAACTGAACCGTGATTTTATCGCGCCAGATAAAGTTAACAAAACCCAGCACCAAACGCCGGAACAACGCCCAGATGGCAAATAATCCGAAGGCAATGCCGTTGTGTGAGGTGTTTCTGACATAACGACGGTCAATGCGGGCGCGCATCGATTTAGGTGCGCTGTGAGGGGTGCATAACTGCGAAAAGCCAATGACTCCGGGAGCGGTCAGAAAGCGGTCTTCATAATTTGGCAGGTCTTTGCAGTGTTGCAGATACACTTCATAGCGTTCGGGTCGTGGCCCGATAAATTGCATCTCACCCCGGGCGATATTCAGTAACTGGGGTAATTCATCGAGGCGGCTGTCACGCATAAACTGCGCAGACTGACGAATCTGTTCGTAGGTATGATCGTAGAGCTGGCCACCAATACGTTGTTGTGCGCCAATGCCCAGCGTGCGAAATTTAATAATATTGAAAGGTTTTTTCTGATAGCCCAGACGTTCACCGACATAAAAAACCGGTCGTCCCATGGTAACTGCGACAAACAGGCAGACCATAGCAAGCAAAGGTGACAAAAGAATCAGAATAACAACCGCTAAACAACGTTCTACTAACGATACTCTCATACCTGTCTCTCTTGCGAGAGGCTCCGTTAAAACTTATAAGGTACCTCCCGGCAACCACCGAAAGCGCTCAAATTCCACCGAAGTCACTAGTGATATCATCACCAAAGCCATCCTTTATGCTTAGACCGATTAACTGTGCCAGAAGTTCATCCAGCAATCCAGCGTAGAATGTGAAATAGGCGCTATTAATGGTTGTTTTTCTCTGGTACCGAAAACAGGTAGGGCAGACCAATGTAGTTACTGATGTCTTCTGGTCGTTTGAAGCGGTGATCGAAGAATTCCCGCAGGAAGCCAATCGTGACCCCTAACAACAAGCCAAGGATTAAGCTGATGGGCAGAACCTTACTGGCTTTCGGGAAAATGGATTGAGTTGAGGCGTAGGCGCGCTCCAGAATCGCAACGGAGAATAAGCGATCAGACTGTGTCTCACTGCGGATTTTGGCTTCGCGATAACGGGTAGCAAAGGTTTTGTAAGAATCCTCGATCACATCATGCTCACGATCAAGACGTTCCGCCGCCAGTACCATCTGATACAGTTCGGCGTTCTTTTCTTCCACCTTCATCATTTGTTGTTTTGCCATATTGATCTGACCTTCAACGCCGCGCAGCTCTGAGCGTTCTTTGTCGATATGGCTGATCACCTCTTCCTTATAAACGGTATACAGGCGCTCAAGTAATTTTTTATCTTTAATCACTTCCGGATTAACATCGGTATACACCCGGGATTTGGCTTCTTTGGCAATCAGCAGATCCTGTACCTTTTTCGAGAAATCACCCAACTCCAGGCTATCAATTGAGGTAAACAGGTTAAACCCTTTTTTATCCAGATTTGCTTCGAGGTAATCAACATAGTGCGATTTGGCAATACGATCCGCTTCCAGACCGGTCAGATCGCGTTCAAGATCAGCTAATAATTCGATATTACGTTTAATCAGATTTCTCAGAGACTGAGCATTGGTACCACCAGAAATCGATACCATCTCATTTTCAAGATCATCCAGCGTGTTATGAAAGGCGTTTAACTGAGTCTCGAAAAACGCTACTTCTTCCTCCGGATTAAATACCGACTGACGGCGCTGCAGATATTCTTCAAAAATAGCCGACAACAGATACGTTGCTACCTCTGGGCTGTTCCAGTTCAGGGCAACACGAATAATGGTCGAACGCGGAACCAGTGTGGTGTTCAGGCTTTTTTGTATCTTTACAGCCAGTTTATTCAGTTCTTCTGAATCCGTTACATCAACATCCAGATGGCCGCTGGCCTGCACCCGGAAAATCGCACCCATCACCACATCTTGTGACTGGATAATCTCCATATCCGAAAACAGATCCGCTTCAGAAATCGGCCCAACTTCGGCCCGGACATCCGTCAGAGTTTCCTGAGATTGCAGCAACTGGCTGCCTTTAAGAATGACCGCCCCTTTGGCCTGATAGGATCGGGGGGCAAATAAAACCACGAGAATGCCAATCAGAACTGCCGCCAACACAACACCAACAATAATATTGCGCTGAATAAAAAAGATGGTGGCAAATTCTTTAATATAATCTTGAGTCTTCATGTGTTATCGCCTTTAGCCAACAAGACAGCCCGGTTACGGGTTGACCTCATAACTGATTCCCAGTCCGCGGAAGAAAGTTATATCTGCAATTTCTGACATCAGCTGTGCCAGGCTGGATACTTTACTGCGAGGCACCAGCACAATATCTTCCGGACGCAGATAGAAGCTGATGGCATGCGCTCCGTACTTCTCCATTTCTTTCAGATTAAAGCGGTGTGCATGTAAACGATCTTTATCGCGGCGGAAGACCACGACATATTCAGTCTGACCTTCGCGGGTATAACCGCCCGCCATAGCAACAGCCTGTACTACGTTCACCGGACGATTCATCTCAATCGCACCCGGCTCCTGAACTTCACCCATCACATAGATATTGGTTCCGGCCTGTTCATGTAAAAACAGATTGGACTTTAAGCCGGGCATATACTGCTCATAAGCGGCAATCAGATCACCACTAACATCGGCAATGGTACGTTTAGCGACATAAATTTCGCCAATTAACGGAAACGAGGCATAACCATCCTGACGCACGTTTACCAGCTTACTTAAACCCCGGCCTGCGGTACGTAAATCAGTACGAATCTGTTCAACCCGGGCATTAATGTTTCTGATCTCGACCAGGATTTCCGGATAGCGTAAATAACGGGCGTATTCTTTTTCTAATTCTGCTTTCAGCTGTCGGGTTGATTTCCCCAACACAGAGTAAGGGCCGAGATACGGTAAGGTGATGGTTCCGTCGGGCAAGACATCCTGATCAATATTCAGCTCAGAGGAGCCAATAAAGCTGACCTTAAGACGGTGATACAGGGTGATTTCAAAACGGGTATTACGCAGCTCCCGCTCCAGGTTATAAACGATGTCGAGTACATCCCCCGGGGTAATGTAATAGTAGTCAAATACCGGGTAGTCATTGGTCATATTCAGCGTTGCAATTTTTGCTGAAGGCACCCCTTTGGTGTGATCTACCACATTGGTCTCAGCAAATTTATCGTTCTCACTGTCACCATTCGTTGCACAACCGACAAATATAAGAGCAACGATCAGGGCGCTGAGCAGACGGACAAAAACTTTGGGGGCATTAAACAATTTATTCATCGCTTTCAGTATTAATTAGACAGCCAGTTATAAATTCGCTTGGGAATATAAAACTTCCTGCGATTCATGGATATGCCCAGCAGATTACCGCCGGAATTACTGATTTTTTCTTCTGCACTTTGTGCCGCTTCCCAACGGGTTTGCTCACAGGTCACAACCAGAATCATGCCATCAACAACCGGTGCCATACGGGTGGCTTCAGAGCCGGAAAAGACCGAGCTGCCATCCAGAATAATGTACTTATAATACGGTTTGAGCGCCGTCAGTATGTCTTGCATGGCGGTATCTGTGATGTGCGCCCCTAAAGGCAGCGTACCGGCTGAAATATATTCCAGCTCTTTGTGATCGGTTGCGTGTAATGCTTCTTCTAGCGGCACACCACCGGCAATCACTTCGGCAAACCCAGGGCCACTGTCCGGGAAATAACGCTGTAATGCCGGCTTGGTAATATTGGTGTCGATCAGCAGTACCCGCTCTCCCTGATTAGCCAATCCCCAGGCGGCATATAACGCAGAAATGGTTTTACCATCGCCGTCAAAACAACTGGTGAAATACAACGTGGTTAAATCTTTACCGGCACTGGATAAGTTACCTTCAAACATGCCCAGTTCACGTTCAGAGCGGGCAATCTGACGCTTCACATTTTTGGCCAACGGAATCTGTACCCCACGTGGCACTAACTTACGCAGAGGTTTGGTTTTTACCGGTGCCGGAGCTTCTTCCGTATTCGAGAGATCGTTATCGGCCACATGGCGGCCAGCATCTTCAGCTTTAGCCACGACCGGTTCTGCCACTGTCTCAGTGGCAGACGGAGATGGCGCAGCAGCGGATTCGCTGCGTTGTAAATAACGGCTGCTGTACGTTTGAGAAGACGATGCTGGTTCAGACGCCGTTGGCTGAGGCGCGTCTCCACCTCTCATCTTCAGAAATTCGTGATAATAACTCTGAGAAGCGGCTTCCGTTGTTTTATCCGTGTTTGTTTTATCCGTGTTTATGTCTTTCCGGTCACGCAACGGTTCACCCTCCAATATTCAGATCTTTTGCCACAATCGTTGCGAAAATAGCCATCAGCAAGAACACCACCACACCCCGGAATAACCAGGATGTCCAGACCGTCTCTGACTGAGGTTGAGTGCCTTCCTGCACGGCATCGTTATCAGGCTGCGCCGGCGGCTGTTGATAAGCCGTTGGAGCATTGCTATTGGCGGGATAATAACCATTCGCGGGCGGATGAGCCACTGGCGGAGGTGTCATCGGCTGTAAAACCGGTGGCTCGGAAGCCGGAGCTGGCGGAGCCGATGAAGGATGCTGATATTGCGGCGACTGTTGTTGATGAGGCGGCGCGCTATACACATCGGAATGCAGCTTAAAACCTGTTGTTGCTGACTCTTCTTCCGCTGCGACGTCTGTTGCCGCATAACCAGCATCGGCTGCTTGTACTGGGTCTTGTACTGAGGGTTGCAATGGCGCAGCAACAGGTGCTGACTCAACCGCATCAGCACCATCACCACTCTTGTCATCAGACTCAGCGATCAGAGGTGCATCTTCCCAGCCCAGCGCGGTAATCGCTTCACGAACCAGCTCAGCATCTAAATCCTCCAGCCCTTTTGACGCACCAATCTGCAGGCACATATCACACAAATTATTCATTTTGCGTAATACGCCTTCGGTGCTGTCAACAATCACCTCAACGGCCTGATCACTGAAAAACGGAGAGCCTTTAGCACCGGCATTAATCAAACGAAAATAGATGTATTCTTTGGCATCCTCAAAATCCAGCCCTTTCAGCTCGTAGCGACGCTTGATGCGCTGGTCCAGAGGTTCCATATCCACCGCCCGCAGGCGTTGCTGGAAGGCCGGGCTGCCAAAAAAGAATAACCGGAAAAAGTAATGACCACCCTGAGTGTAATTGGCCAGCAGTCGAATTTTATTGAGGTTTTTGGAGTTATGTTCCTGAGCGTCATCAACAATAATAACGACATTGGCTTCAGGATTATTATCGAGGTATTTGTAAATCGCCCGGTGCAGATCATCTTCATCGGCAGAGGCAGCAATTCGCTTAATTTTTAATGCTCCGCAGATACCCAATAAGACTTCACGGTAGCTCTGCATTGGCGTGGAAACATAGACATGGGGAACTTGTTGTTGTTCCAGCTGCTCAATCAGCTTCAGGCACAGAACCGTTTTACCAACGCCATAATTACCCGAAACCATGACCGCCGGTTCCTGAGAGTCAATATTTTCTAACAGGAAGTCCCAGGCGCTGGCGTGATTACTGGACTTAAAGAATACTTTCGCCGAAGGCCTGTTAAGAAAAGGCTCCTTATTAATCAGGTGATAAGTATTAAACACAACAACTCCTTGGTAGCTTACAACAGCAAAATATCTGGCTGTTCAGCTCATATCTATAACATCTGTCCTAACATACGTCAGGGCAATATATTCAACGGGTGGCACATCACCTGAATCTCGCCGGTAGCTGAAACAGTAAATACAGGGGTGTTGTCCATATTCCGGTTAACCGGTAAATACGTATAACCAGATAAACCTTATATACCAGAGTACTTAACAGCACCGCCCATGCCGCGCCAATCGCACCCTGCTGAGGAATCAATACCACACACAGAACAATATTAATGACCAGACCAAGCAACATTCCTTTTACTGCTTCGCCTGCGTTTCCGGTCATGCTTAAGGTCTGAGTTACTGCTCCCATTGAAGCATCAATCAAGTGTGCTACTGCCAGTATAGTTAATACTGGCGCAACACTCCTGAATTCTTCACCAAAAACCGAAAGAATCCACTCGCCGTGCAGCATCATAATCAGCGAGACCGGAAGTGTCGAGAGCAATATCAGTCCCGCCACCAGGGTCATCTTCTTCTGCAACAATGCCATCTCTTGCTTGTCATAATGCCGGGCAATCATGGGCTCAATAATCAGATTGGCGACCGCATGAGCCAGAGTAATCAACTCAGCGACACGTAACGCAGCATGTAATTTGCTGGCTTCTGCCGTATCTTCTATCACTCCCAGAATCAGGATGCCTACCCGGGTATCAGCAACCATTAATCCAGCCGTCAGCATTAATGGCAGCAACTCCCGCAACCAGTTACGTGTCTGGTATTGCGGCGCTACATCGGCCAGCGCAGAGAAAACTTTACGGTTGACGATATAACGATAAACAAACATGGCCGTCAGTGCGGCACACACCTGCATTAATATCGCCAAAGTGGCCGAAAATTCCTGAGCAAAAATCCACCAGGCCAGAAAGATATAAATCAGCAGAAACAGAGGGCGCAGCAACAGCTTGGGGATTTGCCCTTCAACCAGATACCCTGCGCCACGCAATACACCATCACGGACCCGGTTAATACCAAGAAACACAGGTAAACAAGCACCAGCCAAACAGAGGAACAACCCCTGCTCTCCCAAATCATCGCCCATCACCAAAGCAACAATCAGCAGCACCAAAAAAGCGACAGCTGCACCGACCAGAGACACCTGACACAAGCGCACAAACAGACCACGCACCAGTCCATGCGAACCGGGCTCCATATTCAGTGCGGTATGACGAACCGCCAGTGTACGCAAGCCAATAAAATACGGCTCAGACAGCAAACCAACCAGGGTAAAAACAAAGACATAATTGCCATATTCGTCAACGCCCAGCACCCGGGCAAGCAAGACGGACACCGCAAACATGGCAGCCAGGTTAAATACTTTCAGCCCGAGGGTTTTAATGCCACCGAGAATCATCTTCCGGGAAATCATAGAGGGTTTTGGCTCACTGAGGTTGTTGACTCACAGAGATTGTCGGATCACAAAGTATCCAGGCTTTTGCGGGTGATAATATCTTTCACACCTGCCAGTGCGCCGCGAAAACGCTGCCATTCTTTTTTGCGCAAAGACAAAATCGCCCGGGCACCGGCATAAGCGGTATACCCCAATGTTGCCAACCAGAAAAACGGCCAGTCCAGCCAGGATTGTTTGACGCTTTCACTGAAGAAATAATAGCGCGACAAAATAAACGCCCGACCTTTGATATAACGATTGAAGTTTTTCTTCGGAGCCGGGTAATGATAGAGCCGGGCGTCAGGGTTAATTAACAAACGGTACTGGCGCGAAACCCGGTAGCTGAATTCCTTATCTTCCCCCTGGCCATAACCGGAAGCGCTGCGGTAACGATTAGAAAAACGGAATTGATCAAACACTTCGCGTTTATAGGCTGACACCCCGCCCAACAAAAAATCCACGTCGGTGAGTTTACGAATAGGAAATCCGGTGCGGCCATAATCGGTGGCAAATCCGGAACGCAGCACTTTGCCTTCACGAAAACCGGAAATACCAAACAAGACAAACGGCACTCGCTCAAAAAAACGTTCAAACCATGACAGATGCTCGTTTTCAATTAAGCCACCCACGCCTCCTAAACGGCCATCACTATCCTGAGTCTCGAAGGTGGTCACCAGCTGCTCGATATAGTCATCAAATAACACCACATCATCTTCAAGAAAAATCAGCAAGGCTCCACGAGCAATATCGGCGGCTTTATTACGTGACTCGGTTACACCCGGAATGTCTTTTTGTAGATAAATGCAGTCGATGCCTGCCTGTTCCAGAGGCTCACGCATCGGGAAGCCACCCAGATCACCGTCATCAATCAGGACAATTTCATCCGGCAACAGGGTTTGCCTGAGAATCGATTCCAGGCACTTATTAAGATCAACCGGCCGGTGGTAGGTCGGGATAATCGCACTGATGCGAATGGTCATAGTGATAGCACCCTGTTACTGCAGTATTAAGGGAATGTTCGTATTGTCTGATCAGCGTTCGGAGTTAATCCAGCGCCCGGAACTCCACCCGACGATTGCGTGCCTGTCCTTCCGCGGAAAGGTTGGAATCCAGCGGAGCCGATTCCCCCTGCCCGGATAAAATCAAACGCTGAGCATCAACACCAATACGCAACAGATACTGATACGCCGAGCGTGCCCGACGCCAGGAGAGATCGAGGTTATATACTTCGCTACCTTTGCTATCGGTGTGCCCGGTAATCAACACTTTCTGTTGCGGGTAAGCCGCCATGTAATCAGAAACCTGACGCAGAATTGGATAACCGCTGGGTTTCAGCACATCACGGTCAAATTCAAAATGTACGGAGCTGAGCGTTGGTAATGTCAGACGAGCACAGCCTTTATTATCCACCGGAGTGCCCTGTGGTGTTCCGGGGCATTCATCCAGCATGTCTTTGATCGAATCATGGTCGGAATCCAGCGGACAACCGGTTACCTCAACAGCCACCCCTGCAGGAGTACCCGGGCACTGATCTTTAGCGTCCATTACCCCATCGTTATCACTATCGACCACACAGCCCCACTGATTAACCAGCAGAGGCGGATAGGTTTCCGGGCAACGGTCAATATCATTATGAATACCATCACGGTCGTCGTCCCATGAACAACCAAAGTCATCAACCGCAACTCTGTCAGGCAAAATTACATTACAGCGATCGCGATCATCAGGCACACCATCACCATCATAATCCGGGGCAACCCCGTCGCCCGGGCTCCACATACCAATGTGACTGGAACACGCCCCTAACAGGCAAACGACCCATAAAACTGAGATCAAACGAATGACAGACACGGTGCTTTCCTAATATCGGCTGTTGAGGCAAGTCAGGGATGGGATTATGTATAATTATCCGGGCGCAAATCAAGCCAGCTCTGTTTAAGCATATACTGCTTTTTAAACATATACTTAGGCAAAACGATCGTGTTTATAATGCCATCGACTCTGTATTACTGAAAAACGCCGCCAAGGATCACAATGACACTCAAATATTCCGACATGCTGGTGGTCATGCTTTTGAGCGCCATTTTAATTGGTTTATGGCTGTACCCGAATCCTCAAGCCAATGCCAGCAGCATCGGTGAAGCCAGCCTGCCCACGGATGATTATCTGTGGATCGATAAGTCCCGTTTATTAACTCTGCCCATTGATAACAACCCGGCCTGGCAACAACTGAAGCGCGTTGCTCAGCAACCGGTTGGTTTACCGAATCTGGCGGATCAGGATGATAAAACCAATACTCAGGTGTTTGCCAAAGCGCTGGTTTATGCACGATTAAAAGACGAACCACCAGCCCGTCAGAGCAGGATTGTTGAGAAAAAATTCACACAACAATTGCGCCAGGAAGTGATTGCCACGTGTATGAATATCATCGGCACTCAGGCAGGCTCTCGTTCACTGGAAACCTCTAAAGAGTTAATGGCCTATATTCTGGCAGCCGATCTGGTCGGATTTGGCAGCCAGGAAATGTTAAACAGCATGACCCCGAGTGAAAAAACACAAGAGGTCAAAGATCACTCCCGCTTTGTCACTTTTCTGAAAGAAATGCAGACCTATGTGTTTAAGCAGGGTAAGACCATTACCTCAACCCATGAACGCCGCCCGAATAACTGGGGCACCTATGCCGGTGCAACCCGGATTGCGTTATCGGCGTATCTGGCAAAAAACCTCGGCCCAGACAGTGAACACGGAGCCCGGGCTCTGAGTGATATCAACCGCGCCGCCAAAGTGTTTAATGCCTGGTTAGGCGGACAAGAAACACACCCGGCGTTTCGTTTTAAAAACGACTCCTGGCAGGCAAACCCAGAGGAGCCACTCGGCATCAATCCAGTAGGCTCAAGCATTCAGGGTCATTCGGTTGACGGCGTATTGCCCGACGATCAGCGCCGGGGTGGTTCTTTCTCCTGGCCTCCGGTTAAGGAAAACTACGTTTATTCAGCCTTGCAAGGTGCTGTTTCTCAGGCGGTGTTACTTGATCGCCTTGGCTTTAATCAAAGTTGCTATTCCCCCGGTGACACCTATGCTTATCAGCAAGGTGGCTGTGTTTGGGAATGGGGAGACAGTGCATTATTCCGGGCCTTTCATTGGCTGAATGTTCATGCCAACTTTCCGGCAACCGGTGACGATACCTGGCTCCCACATATTATTAACCTTCATTACCCTTGTAATGACATCAGTGCTGACAATACCGACACTTGTTATCGCGGTATTGGCGTCACTTACAGCCCCAAAAGAAATCAGCCAGCAGTAAAACGTGGCCATATTAATATTCTTTCTCCACGCCAGTTTGACGCGCCAGAGGCATCACGCCCGGGTAAAAACATCGGCTGGAGTGGTTGGACTCACCTGCCAGAGGAGAGCTCAACACCTTAAGGAGTCACTTTGATCCATATTCAGACGCGTAAACTTTTCTTTGTAAAAGACAGTTTTTGGTACGCATCGCCGCAAGACATTAAAGGCAGCAGCGCTGCTTTTTTTTATGCCTGTACAGAAAAAACCGAGTTGCCTTCCGCTCGCTGCAATGAATCCAAAACCTGGTTTATTGATTTATCTGCCGACCTCGAAACCCTCAAACAAAATATGGCGAAGGGGTGTCGTTATGACATCAACCGGGCTGCAAAAGAAGAGTTGATTGTTAAGAAAAATACCGATCAACAGGCTTTTTTTGATATGTACTCTGACTTTGTTAAAAGCAAAGTTTTCTCCGGCGACCTGGATAGCTACTGGAAATACATCGAAAACGGCACTCTTTACACCTGTTATTGGCAAGAGCAACTGATTGCCGGACTATTGGTGATTCAGGACGAGCGTCATGCCCGCTGGATATTAAGTGGCTCTAAACGATTAGAAATGCATGATAAAACCTTGTCGAAAAAATTCGGTTATGCCAATCGTTTATTGATCTGGGAAGCTATCCAGGATGCAAAACAGTGCGGCAGAGCCATCTTCGATTTAGGTGGTTATTCCGACACAGAAGATCGTAACGACCCAGAGTATCGCATTGCTCAATTCAAGCGGGGTTTTGGTGGGCAGGCCGTTACTTTATATAAATACCAGAAAATATACTCACCTCTTTTAAAGTTGCTTAAGTCTTTAAAAAAGAGGCTTCAATCATCATGAAGCGTCATGCCAGTTCTGCGTTATCGCGGCTATCGCCTCTCGTTACCCGCTCATTGAAACGCAAATTAATTTTATGTTACCACCGCTTTTCTGCGCCGGGCTATCCTGACCTGTTTCATTCCCCGGTCAGTACTGTGCCTCTTCAGGAGCTGGAAAAACAATTAAGCTGGTTAAAAAAATTTGCTGATTTTGTACCGTTGGAAGAAATACAATCATCAGCAACACTTCACCCAACATCACTCAAGAAAATATCGAAATCAGCAAACAAAAAACGCTGGCAAATTGCGATTACAATTGATGATGGATATCGCGATGTTATTGATCTGGCGTTACCGATATTTAACGCTTTTGAAGTTCCGGTGAGCTGGTTTATTACGACTCGTCCGGTGGCTGATCAACACTGGATTCCCTGGTGGGATCTGTCAGCCTGGCTGGCAAACCAAACCGCAGGAAACATTCAGATTCATAGTGAACATGTTAATGCCCGGTTTGATATCAGCAATCGAGATGACCGCCAAAAACTTCAGAATCATTTGCAGTTTCTGGCACTACAGGTGGGGCATAGTGCAACCGAGCAGGTGGCTCAGCAAATTATTGAGCAGACCGATCTCGCAGGTAATGCCTATTGCCGAGCGCAGGATTTACACTCGGCACTGAAAAAACATGAGCTTTTGTTAGCACCACACACCCACCACCACAGCAACCTGTCTCTGATGAGTCCTGAGGCTCAGCGACAAGAGATCGGCGATTCCCGCACACATTTAAAACAGTGGGGGATTACACCGCTCAACTGGTTTGCTTACCCATTCGGAAAACCATGGGCACGTACTACTGAAACTCCCAAGCTGGTCCGCGATCTTGGATTTGAGAATGCGCTTACCACCCAAATGGGCTATATCGACAAACATTCCACAGCATTCGAGCTGCCACGAATCAGTGTTGATGGCCGCTGGAATATTCGGGATTTTCGCAGCCGAGTCCTCTTTGGCCCACTGGCTCAATCAATAAAACGCTTTAAACGATGATTGCAACCTCAGAAGCAACAAATCGTTGCATTTGAGTACACTTGTTGAACAGCTGAGACGTTCCTACATTAGTGGATATGTTTTTCATAACCCACTTTCAGGAATGTAATGATGACCACATCCAGCCATGTTTTAAGTCCGATCACCCTGGGTGATATGGAACTGCCCAATCGCGTTATTATGGCGCCACTGACCCGCAGCCGTGCAGAACCCGGCCATGTACCGGGTGAAATGATGGCCCACTATTATGCTCAACGTGCCAGCGCCGGATTATTAATTGCCGAAGCCACCATGGCGATGGAGAACGCTTCGGCGTTTATTAACGAACCCGGCATTTATTCCGCCGAACAAATCGCGGGCTGGAAACAGGTGACCGACGCCGTTCATGCCAAAGGCGGCCGTATTGTATTGCAACTCTGGCACGGTGGTCGTGCATGTCACCCCGATCTTAACAACGGCATTCAGCCAATCGCTCCCAGTGCCATCGCGATTGATGACGAGGTACACACACCCACGGGGAAAAAACCGTACACCGTGCCACGTGCATTAAGCGACGACGAAATTCCGGCCATTATTGCCGGCTTCCGTCAGGCAGCAGAAAACGCTAAAGAAGCCGGTTTTGATGGTGTCGAAGTACACGGTGCGAATGGTTATTTACTCGATAGTTTCCTGCGTGATGGCAGCAACCAACGCGACGGAGCCTACGGTGGTTCACTGGAAAACCGTGCTCGTTTACTGCTGGAGGTGATTGAAGCCGTAGTTGACGTCTGGGGCAGCAGCCGTGTGGGTGTTCGCACTTCGCCGTTAAATAGCTTTAACAGTATGAAAGATAGTGACCCGGTGGGCATGACTCAATATCTGGCTGAGCAATTTAATCATTTAAACCTGGCCTACTGGCATCTGATGCGAGCTGATTTCTTTGGTCTGCAAAGTGGCGATGTGGTGACTCCGGCCCGGGCAATTTATAACGGTAATTTAATTACTAATATGGGTTATAGTCGCGAAGAAGCCGACACCACCATCACCAATCAACAGGCCGATGCCGTGGCGTTTGGTGTGCCATTTATTGCCAACCCGGATCTGGTAGAGCGCTTTGAACAAAACGCGGAATTAAATCAGGCAAATCCGGATACTTTTTACACCCCGGGGCCGGAGGGTTATACCGACTATCCGGCACTGCACTCTCCTGCATAGCCCTCAACACGGTTCGACTGAAAACTGCCACACCCGCTGTGGCAGCTCCTCTTACTTCCCGAAACATCAGGCACAATCAAGCCGTTATTTGATTTGTAAATCCCAACACCAATTGTCAGTTGGTAGCGTACACTGAACTGAGCTATCAAATGTTAGGCTGCATCTCGATGTAGCCGTATCAGGGAAATGCACAACATGACTGAGCAAGCAGGCAACTCCAGTAAAGCCAACAACTCCAGTAAAGCCAACAACTCCAGTAAAGCCAACAACTCCAATAAGGCCAACAAGCCCGGCAAAGCCCAAAAAGTGTCGATTGTTCATGAAGAACTGCCAGAAGAACACGATGATCCGTTAATTCGCTTTCTGCATCAGATCATTCGTCTCGCCATCAAAGCTCTGGCCGTGATGATGGTACTGATCATACTATGGGGAGTCGCGGATGTTGTCTTTGTGGTGTACCAGCGTCTGGTTGAACCTCCATTCCTGCTATTAAGCGTGAATGATATTTTTCAGGTGTTTGCCGCTTTTATGGTGGTACTGATTGCGATCGAGATTTTTATTAATATCCGGCTCTACCTCGGCACCAATGTATTACCGATACAACTGGTTATCGCTACCGCTCTGATGGCCATCGCCCGAAAAGTCATCATCCTTGATTTTGATGCCATCACTCCCAACTATATTTTTGCCATTGCAACAGTTGTGCTGGCATTGGGAGTTTCCTATTGGCTGGTGAGTAAAAAATCTTCTCACTAGCGCCTGCGCAGCAGGCGCTTTTGATAGAGTTTTACTCTGCGGCAACCCTGTTCAGAATACGCCATTGTCGTTACGAATTGTGCCGCCGCTGATCAGCGAATAAAACCGCATAAAGCCATCTAATGCCTGGATTGAATCCCAGTGTTCAACGATACGGCCCTCTTCTAAACGCCAGGTATCAATAATATTCATGCCTTTTTCATCATTGCCACGGTCGTCTTTGCTTAACGTGGCATGGGAGTGAAAAATCACATAATCGCCATCGACATAAATGTGTTTAACGTCGTAACTGTACTCCGGGTAATCCGCAACAAACTCCTGCAGAAAACTAACAAGGCCTGTGATTTTATCGGGCAGGTTGCGGTTGTGCTGAGTGTAAGCGCTGTCGTTATAGTGCTTTAGCACATACTCAAAGTTATGGTTGTTCATCAGGTTCTGCACAAAGTCGGTAATCACAGCAGCGTTCTGCTGTTCCTGCTCGGTCCAGCTGGCCTTCTGTAACGCCGTCAGATCAATCTGAATGGTATCCTTTGCCTGAGCTGCAGCAGCTGTTGCAACCAGTATTAACGAGGTTATGAATTTCCACATAATAAACTCCTGAAAGTCTTCTTTTTTGTTGTCTTTTCTAAGTAAGTTACTTATGTATACCATAGTAATTAATCATAACCCATTGCACAATTAGGCACTGAAAACTGCCCAGGTTACTTTTTAGTAACCTGCTATCAAGCTGGAGTGGCATGCCAATATAAGAGGGATTGAGAGTAACTGAGATATTTATGCTCTTAACAACCATTAAACCTGGGTTAAGGCTTTGATACAGATATTGAGAAGGATGAGTGGGATGTCAGTTCAGGCTATTATATGGAACGGGCGTTAACATTTGTTGTACTGATGTTTGTGCTCAGTAATTGCTCCATCAAGCCAAGTTCTTTAGCCGCGATAATCGGGTTAAAGATTTCAGTATGGTGTTGAATCTTACCGCTATCGTCAAACTTAATGATCGAAAAATAATCGTTTCGATAAACACCGGAATTTTCTTTTAATGTAATTTCACCGCTGTAATGCACATACACAATATCACAGTTTTCCATAGCGTAAACTTCATGAATTGGAAATTTCATGCCATCAAAACTAGTGAAAGCTGGCTTCCAGTATTCCCGTATTTCATCGTGCCCATGTGCCACTTCAGGAAAAATACCTGAACAATACGGATTAAACTGAACACCATCGTAAGCAAATAAATCAAGAACTTTATCAATATTGCATTCTTCGATTGCATGAAAAAACGCTTTAGCTGATTGCTTGTTTTGTTCTGCAACTTTTGCGTTGTACATAATATTAACCCATCATAAGAAGCAGGAATCTACCTATAAAACCTGACAGCCCAAACTTTAACCATCCCGAAAAATACGAGACTGACTATCAGAAGAAAGTCCTATCTGATAGAACGTCATAAAATTATTACTATTTTCATTAAATACTATAGTGACCTTATAAATTAATGGCCCTGCAAAGACAGGGCTTAATATTAGCCATCCTCTGCAAAGAAGGTTTCGAAAAACTGATCTGACTTATATAGATCTCCAGAAAAATTTTGTACCCGTTTAATTTTTCCGTTCTCGACCTGGTACAGCAACATCCAGTTAATATCGATATTATCATCGCCTTTGGTACTCCAGCCACGATGCGCATCAATCACATAGGTATCATTCGCTGCCAGAATCATTACTTCAGCGTTAAAGCCCGCAGTCCCTAATTGAGCAAAGAAATCAGTGAATTCTTTAATGCCCCGCTTTGTACCTGCCAGTTTATGCTGACCTGGGATATGCCATTCAACGTCCTCCGCAACAAACGACTTCAACCCTTCCATATCTCCTTTGCCATAGGCGCCAAAGAAACCCTGAACTACTTTTAATGCTGCGCTGTTTTCAGAACCCGAAGCAACTGGATTTGCAGGTTTTGGCCACAACTCAGCCTGATTAATTTCAACCGCATCGTTTGCTGCTTGTTGATTCACGCTTTGAGTAGTTGAACAGGCAGCTAATGACAACAATACAGTGGCTGATGCAATAAATTTGAATACGTCATCCATCATCTTTCTCCGTTTATTTCAGTGAAATTTTCTGACTCTCTTTTCTAGCCAAGCGTTGTTGTGCTAATTCACCCGCTTTCCCTAACACATCACGGCTTCCTTTTTCTGGGCCAGCAATCAAGGTCAGAGATTTTATCGTCCAGCCCTCAGCACCTTTTTCCAACTCGTAGTTATATTGACCACTAATTTGCCAGAAACCATTTTCTCCGGTTTCAGGATCAATCAGGTAATGGTTAGCAGTAATATCAGCAGTTGCGGTGGCGCTATTGCCCTCTACCATCACTTTCATATTGCTCAGGTTGTGCCGAGTTAAATCGAAGCCTGGCAATAAGCCGGCCCAGGATTTCATCAATTCAACACGAGGGACTGTTGCTGGTTCACCGCCAAATGCTGAGGTGTAATCCACTAACACTTCATCGCTAAAAATACGACCCAAATATTCGAAAGCATTCTGGTCTGCAAGCGTGCCCATACTTTGTAGCTGCAACTTAATTTTTTCCTGATCAAGTTCAGGTTTTTCTGCTTGAACATTCATAACTAACAATCCCATGATTAATGCGACTAATATTTTTTTCATAGTTATTTCTCCTGAAATTACTGATGACTGAGGAAAAAATTCTCAGCCATCAAATAATTATTTAATTAGCATTAAAGTGTTGTACTACTGAGTTAACCGCTTGTGAAACCGGTTCAGCCACGTCATAAAAATCAAACTGAGTGATATCAGCTAACCATTGAGCTTTCACATGATCACCGGAGAGTTCCAGATATTTTTTAGCACCATCTGGCAGCGCCATGGATTCAGAAGCTACCATTAAGACCGGTTTATCTTGTTTTCCGGCATGGGCTAAAGCATTGTAGGTTAACCAGGGCTTCCAGGAAGCGACGTTAAATTGGTTATCATATTCCGGGATCAAACCACGATCGGCTTCGGTATAGTAAGGCGCTTGATACATCAGGGAGTTTTCATTACGGCTACTGGCTGCTTCAATCAGAACAGATTCAGCAGAAGCAGCAGCTTCCTCACCTGCTTTAATTAATCCATTAACACTCTCTTCACCACCATAAATAGCATTTGCTAACTCACGGTCATGCAGCCAGGGAGCAACAACAGCTGCTGCTTTAACTTTAGAGTTATGATTTACAGCATCCAGCATATAACCGGCCGATGCGCAGATACCCAGCCCGTAAATTCGGGAAGTATCGATATCCGCAAACTCATCAAATGATTGATCAGCAAGTGCATCAATCACAGCGGCAATATCTGCCGTTTTACGTGCCGGGTCTTCTAAATACCGCACACTATCAGCAGATTGGCCCCAGCCGCGAAAATCAAACGTCAGCGCCGCAAAACCTTGTTCGGCTAATGCTTTGGCATATGTCGCTGGCATTTGTTCTTTTACGGTTGTCCAGGCTCCGGTGACAATCGCCAGTGGTAAGTCTTTGGACTCACCTTCCGGCAAATACAAATTGGCAGCTAATTCACCAACAGAGGTTTTCAGAGTTAATGTTTTCATACCTTGCTCCTGAGTGTTTTCACTAAATGTTTTTATTGCGATTTATTTAATTAATGGGTACTACCAGTTGATTGCTTTTTTATCGCGGAAGAATTCGCCACTGGGGCCATCCTGCGACAAGGTTGCTAACCAAATTGCGGTTTCTGCTGCTTGCTCTGGAGAGCGACTGGCTGCAATGCCACCCATACGAGTTCTTACCCAACCCGGGCACATGGCATTTATTTTGATATCTGAATAACCGGCATAACCGTTAGCCGCCACCTTGGTAATGGCGTTCAGTGTCGCTTTACTCATAGAGTAAGCTGCCGGTCCAGTAAGGCCGTCAGAGAACGCTCCCCATCCAGAAGAGATATTCACAATACGGCCATACTTTTGCTGCTCCATCGCAAGACCAAAGTGCTGCATCAAGTCGAATACAGATAGTGCATTGGTCTGCATTGAGCGATAAAAGTCATCACGACTGAGTGAGCTGAAATCGCCTTCGTCCAGAATTGCAGCGTTGTTAATTAGTACGTTCACCGATGGATGCTGTTCTGTGATTTGTTGCATTTGTTGAGGAAGTGTTTCAGCATCAGCCAGGTCTAACCTCACAACAGATACATCAGCTTCCGTTAGCTCAGCCCGAATTTTTTCAATTTCTACTGTACCGGCTTTCACATCCCGGCATCCCATCAGTACGTTAAATCCGAGCTTAGCCAGCCCTTTTACAATCGCCAGACCAATGCCTCGATTGCCACCGGTGACCAATGCGACTTTTCTGTTTGAACCTGACATATCCTTTCTCCAATCAATGCACTACAGATTTAGCTAATAACCGGCTCTACCTGATAATCATGAATCGTCACAGCACTATGCTCATCAAGCGATACCTGCCAGATTTCATTCACCAGCAAGTTGATGCCTTCACCGTTAAACTGTGAGTCCGGGAATGTTTCAGCCAACATCCGGATACGTAAATCCACCTGATAACCGGATTCATTTTTTATAACTTCGATCTGCTCAACCTGATGGTCACAACCGGGCTTAAAAGTACTGCGTGCAATTTCGTACCAGCTACTGAAGCCCTGATGACCTTTGAACTTTCCTTCCGGCATATTCCAGTTCACATCCGGCGCTAAATGCTGAATAAAAAACTCATCGCCTTGCGGTAATTGATCAAATTCAGCAAACCAGTCGGCAACAAAGCGACGTATTTTTTCTTCTGCTGAATTCTGAATAGTTTGAATATCAGTTATCAGGCGGTTAGCGTGGTTCGCCGCACGAGCCTGAACATCTTCCAGTTTGTTATACACACCCGGGATGTACACCATGCTGTGGGTGTACACCGGCTTGTGATAATTCATACCTGCCAGGTAAGCGGTTTGCTGCAACGGACGAAGGAATTGTTCGATAGTAAAGTGGTTGTAACCCAGCGGGTTATAAGACTCTTGTGGGCCACCCACCGTAAACGACAGAAACAGGTCTTTGCCTTTTAATTTGTCGCCTTCAGCACCGTAAGCAAAATTAAATGCGAACACATCATCCATCCACTTCTTCAGCAGTGCAGGCATGGAGTACCAGTAAAACGGAAACTGAAGTACCACCACCTGAGCTGACAGTAAGGCTTGCTGTTCGGCTTCGATATCAATCGAGTAATCGGAGTACAAGGTATCCAGTCGACGAATTTCAACGTTATCCAGAGCGCCGTGCATCTGCTCAAGAATCACACTATTGGTATAGGATTGCTCCAGATCTGGGTGACCTGAAATGATCAATACCTTAGAACCCGACTTACTCATAACAACCTCTGCTTATCTCTGCATTTTGATTCAGTCATTGCAGTCTATGCTTGAGTTGAAGTAAGTTTTAGGACAACAAAACCTACTGGATTGTTAGCTAGCAACTAACAATATTAAATTCTATTAAGATCAATACGTTACAGACGTTGAGTGGCAGGAATGGGTTATGAAAGGTGCAACCTTTAATCAACTTACGATCTTTCAGAGCATTGTGCGCGAGGGCAGTATTCGCGGGGCTGCCCGTAAACTGGAGATGGCACCCCCGTCGGTCAGCCAGGCATTAAAACTGCTGGAAGCCGAAGTGGGTCTGCCGCTGTTTACCCGTTCAACCCGGCGTATCGAGTTGACCGAAGCCGGACGGTTACTGCAACAACGCACCAGCGGCGCAATGACAACCCTGGATTACGCCGTTGAAAGTATTCGTGATATGAACGAACAGCCATCGGGCCGGGTCAGCATTACGCTGCCACGATTTGTGTTTCAGTTTTTCCTGAAGCCCATTTATGCCGAGTTTTGTCAGCGTTACCCGGATATCCAGCTGGAGATTTCCATCTCAGATAAAGCCGTTAATCTTCTGGAAGAAGGCTACGATGCCGGTATTCGCTTTGGTAACCGGGTTGAGCCCGGCATGGTGGCCCGCCAATTAACGGCGCCGATGCAGGAAGCCTTATTTGCTTCAGATGAGTATCTGCAACGTTACGGTCAGCCACAAACGGCTGCAGATTTACAAGCTCATAAACTGGTGCAATATCGCTTTATTGCATCGAATAAACTGGCCCCTTTATTATTGCAGGAACATGGCCAGGCCATCACAGTGCAGATGCCACTGGCACTGATCGTTAACGATACCGATGCTATGGTGGATGCCGCAGAAAAAGGCTTAGGCATTGGCCGTATTGTGACGCCGATGATTCAGAATCAGCTGGATAGCGGCCAGTTAAAACCGGTATTACCAACATACTGGCAGCCATACTCTGGCCTGTATGTGTATTTTGTGCAGAACAGTCAGAAGGCCCTGCGGGTCAGAGCCTTAATTGATTTTTTGGTGGAAAAAGGAAAAATTTGATTTATTTCGTGCACTGAATTTCGACATTCCATGGCGAATAAAAGGCAATTAAACCGGATGTGGAGATCACACTTTCGGCCACCACATTGGCAAAGCCACCCGCCAGCACATTTTTAAAACGGAATTCCACCTGAGCCGATTGCCAGGGCTTGCCACGACAGTCAGTGTAAAGATTGGCAGGTTCACTGACTTCAACAATGCCGTTAATAATAGTGTGGTGCCAATGCTGAATTTTTTCGTCGCTGACCGGGCGTTCGGTTTGCTGGGTAAATGTCATGGTTGCGCAACCGCATAACAGCAACAACCCCATAAAGAGCTGAATAAATAAAAACGATTTCATCCTTTTTCCTCACACCAGACTTTGGCCGTACGCGGAAAATAAATGCCTATCGTCACCGCCTGTAACAACCAATCAGACAATGTTGTCACCGACTGCATCTGCATCACACGACGTCCCTGACAAATCTCACTGGTATCAATGTCATATTCGTTTTTTAACCCCCACCAATAATAATTTTTACTGCTTTGATAAGTGGGCTTTGAGGTATCTTTTTCACCACCATAAGGGCGCATAGTGACACTGGAACAAGCGGTTAAACACATCAGTAACAGGCTGATGACCAGTGTTAATCCATTTTTTTTCGTCATGATTCAGTCTCAGTTGTCTCTATTACTCAGTATTCAACACAATACAAAAACAGGCTCCACCAAGAACCGAGCGGCCAATAGTCAATTGTGCCTGATAGCTGTCAGCAATTTCCCGCACCAGAGATAACCCCAGCCCTTGCCCGGGTTCAGCCGTATCCAGCCGTTGCCCACGCTGAAATACCATCGCCTGCTTTTCTTCAGGTATGCCGTCACCATCATCGGCAACGGTTAACAACAGCTGCCCTTCGGTTTGTTGAGCTGCGACTTCAACAGTGCGTTCGCCGTATTTGCAGGCATTATCAAGCAGATTGGCCAGTACTTCCATCAGATCATTTTCATCCATATTCACCGTTTGTTGCTCATCAACATCAAGGTGTATTGCCATATTTTTATCGGCGTATACTTTATCCATGGCTGCGCAAATGGATTGCAACATGGGTAATAACGCTACCTGCTGACGAGTTAATGCAGACGTACCGCCACCAGCTCGCTTCAGATGATAAGCGATGGTCGAATTCATTTTTTCAAGCTGATAAGTCAGCTCAGTATTATCACGACTCTGCTGATACAGAATGCCTGACATTACGGTTAACGGTGTTTTTAAACTATGAGACAAGTCTGCCATGGTGTTGCGATAGCGCTCTCGCTGACTGCGCTCGGAATAAATCAGACGATTCAGTCCGGAAGTCAGCGGGTGTAATTCTGTTGGGTATTTACCCTGTAATTCAGCCTGATTACCCATCTGAATATTTTCCAGATCGGCCACAACCCGGTGTAATGGTTTTAATCCCCAACGCAGAATCAGATACTGCATCAATAAAATAAAGCCCGTTAACGCCGCCAACAATACTGCGAGAGTTTTCCGATAGCCGGAAACGGTATTATGCAACTCCTGTAAATCTTCCAGAATCATAATATTAAATACTCGCCCGGATTGACTGCGCGTGGACTGATTAGATTCAGCCTGGCTGGACTCAGGCCCGGACCAACTAACACCAAAGCGTGCCAGTAAATATTGTTTGTTACCGCGACTAACGGTGGAATACATCCACTGACCCTGATCGGCCCATGCGGTTTTAAACACCGGAATATCAACCGCAGAAACCGATGCCCACACCGGCTGAAAATGTTTATCCAGAACCTGGGCATATAACCCGGAGCCAGCTTGATTAAAGCGCCGTTCTTGTAAAAACGCCGGAAAATACAATTGCTGTTGATAATATTCCGCCACCGATAATATCGAATAGCTATGCAGCTTCAGGCGGTCCTGCATCGCATTTAATTGTGAATTATAAAACGACCGCTCAAGCAATAACCCCAACCCCGTCATCAGCAGCAATAACGCCAACATTGAAAATGTCATTAACCGGCCGATTAAGGAGTTAAGCATTGGCTGGAATCACTGTGATTTCTGAAACTGATAGCCACGGCCACGTAAGGTGACAATGGGTGCAAAGTCAGGATGGCTCGCCAGCTTTTTACGCAGGCGCCCAATTAATACTTCAATAACATTGCTGTCGCGTTCAAAGTCCTGATCGTATAAATAATCGGTTAATACGGTTTTAGAAATCACTTCTCCCGGGCGGCGCATCATGTATTCGAGGATTTTATATTCAAACGCTGTCAGCTCCATGGGCTGATCATTCAGGCTAACCTGCTGGCTATTCAGATCGAGCATCAGCGGGCCAAACTGCAGGTTATTATTATTGCCCGTGGTACGGCGTAATAAGGCCCGGCATCGTGCTGTCAGTTCTTCAATATGAAACGGCTTTTCCATGTAGTCATCGGCACCGGCATCCAGCCCCTCAACCCGTGATTTCCAGCCATCCCGGGCCGTCAGAATCAGGATCGGGAAACCACCGCCATCGGCGCGCACACGGCGAATTAATTCAATACCGTCGAGCTTGGGTAATCCCAGATCAACCACCGCCATATCAAATGGATATTCGCTGGCGAGAAAATATCCTTCCATGCCATCCGAGGCTGCCTGGCAATCAAAACCCGCCTGCTGCAGTTGTAACACCAGCTGTTGCTGGAGTTGTTGATCATCTTCAACAATCAGTATTTTCATTCGGACACTCCATGGCTGTTGTCTTGTGGCTGCTTGCTATCTTGTGGATGATTAAACAGAGGCGCCTCATCCAGCAAAATTCCGGTTTCGGCATGCAGATAAAAGGTTGAGATGGTGCCGCTGTCATGCAGCAGCTTGATGCTGTAACACAGGGTTGTGGTATCCATCAGACGAATACTTAGCACATCACCGGGATACAATGAGGTCAGCAGTCGTGCTGCTTCTGCAGGCGCAATCACGCCTTCTGGTAAATCGGCTTCCCGCGGCGCTTCACGGATCACAGGAGGAGACTGATCAGGCTCCTGAATCTGACGCTCCAGCCAACGGCTGGCCGGCGCCACCAACTGCTCCAGCCATTCGGTGGACGGGTTAAGGGTTTCTTCAACCCAGCTGCTTTCGTCATCCGCCTCCTGAGCCGAAACCAGCATCGACAGGCACAGACAACACAGCCCAAACAGGATCTTCCAACTGTGAGTTCTGGCATTGTGATGTGCTGGTGTCAGCCTGAGCATAAAAACGTCCGGATCATAAAGCCGCTGTATGTTACTCCGTCAGCCTGAACCATAACTGAAAAATCCGATGGAACAAAAAACTGCCCTGTCTCTCTATAAACGGACTCTAATTAGGTGTTTATATTTTGCTCACATCGTCTAAAATGATAATTTAGTCACTGCTTTTCAAATTAAACGGATCTGAATTGAAGCTTTTGCACCAGACGTTTCATCGCTATCGGCGCTCTCTGGCCCAGGTAAAACTGGTGTTGCTGTTATTCGTGATCTCGACGGCGGTTCTGCTCTCCTTCACCCTATCTACCTCCCGTGCCATCAGCCAGCTGAATCAGGAATGGCAAACCTATGGCCAGCAGTCTCAAAGCAAATACGAGCTGATCAACCATTTGCGCGCGTCGATTGGTTACATGGGGTTTATCCATTATTTTAAAAATTATGTAATTCGCCGTGATGCGGAGTATTTACGCGCCGCCCATGAATCCATGGTCACCAGTCAGGAATTGCTGCATCAGTACCAACAACAAACTCTGAACCCTCAGGAACAGGCTGCGCTGAATGATCTGAAAATGGTCATAAGCGACTACCAGCAAAAGTTAGCGAGTATCGAACACACGAAAGTTGCCGATATGCCCATTCGTGCCCTGGATCAGCGGGTAAAAGTAGACGATACCGCCGCAGCCAATGCACTGGTGATTCTGAATACGCTACTGGAAGACGATTATCATTATGTTAATCAGCAAACCACCGACCTGCTGAACATTGCCAAGCAACGACTGCAACTGCTGTCCGGGATTGGTATACCGCTGCTGATCATCTTCTGCTTATACGCCTCAGCACTGGTTATTCGGGCAACCCGTTCCAAAAGCCACCTGGAAACCCTGTTTTCTATGATTCCGGAGGGCATTCTGGTGGCTGACCGTTCCGGTCGGGTAGTCAGAACCAACCCTCATGCCAGTGATATTTTTGGTTATCCGGCAGCGACTTTATTAGGCAAACAACTGGACGAACTGATTTGCCCGGATGCGGTACAACAAAATATACGCTCAGCCTTTCAGCAAGGTCGTGGCGATGACACCAAACCGGTGTTTTATGGCATTCATCAGAATGGTGAGTCCCTGCCACTGGATATTGAGCTGGCGACGCTCAACGGGCACCGATCGATTCACCGGATTGCCATGATTCGTTGCCGTAAAGAAGAACTGAAGCTCAAGCAGCTGTCGGAATCCGATCACTTAACCGGCGTGCGTAACCGCCTGGGAATCGACCGTATCCTGTATCAGGAAATCGAGCGTTGTCAGCGCTATGAGCATCCGCTGGCCTTTCTGCTGATCGACATCGACCACTTTAAAGCCATTAATGATCAGCTCGGCCACCAGGCTGGCGACCATATCATTATTACCGTGGCGGATGTTCTGAAAGAAGAGTCGCGCCCATCAGACAGTATTGGCCGCTGGGGCGGTGATGAGTTTTGTGTAATTTGCCCAGAGGTGTGTGCCGAAGGTGCGGCTGAATTAGCCAGCCGCTTGCAGAAAAGACTCAGTCAGAGCAACCTGATTCATCCCCGCACTCAACAGGCACCAACCCTCAGCATTGGCATTGCCGAACTTATTAAAGGGGATGATCCATCGGCCTTATTTGCCCGGGCCGATCAGAGTCTCTACCGCTCTAAGGCACAAGGTCGTAACTGTATTTGTATCGACGGCTCAGAAAAACCCTCGTTTTTATGCTGAAGTACGTGTTTTTATGCTGACGGCAGAGACAGCGCAGCCTGCCATGGCAGGGTAAAGCCAGTCAGATTGGCATCCAGGCGATATAACGGCTGACCACTTAAGCGGTATTTACGCTCAAATGGTGTGATGTCCGAGTCTTCTGTTTCCATCATTAATGGCGAAAACTCACCATTCAAGCCAGCTACTTCCAGCGCCCGCTGAAACTCCTGCAGATACAACGGAAAGTTCGAGCGCATCTGCAATTGCCCACCCAGCATCAACAGATACGGGAACACCGCAGCACCATGCCAGCGACGTTTAAAATGGGTCGCCTTCGGCCATGGGTTGGGATACAGAATATAGTGATGCGTTAACTGCCAGCCATCGGCGACGGCTAAGCGCCAGAAGTCGTTAAGATCCACCCGCGCTAACCGATAGTTATCCGCCGTGCGGCGATAGCTGTCGTGCTTTTCAATGCGCATATCCGACTTATCCAGACCCAGAATAAAAGCATCCGGATGACGCTCTGCCAGGTTCACCGTACTCTCGCCAACACCACAACAGGAATCCAGAATCAGCGGCCGGCCATCCTCCTGCCAGGCCTCCTTCAAACGATAAAAGGTTTCCAGAGTCGCATCGTGAAACGGCTTCTGGAACGGGCCAGATAAATGCTTGCGCACAATATCATCCAGCCGTTCGTGCAGACCTTGCTGGTTGGTTTCGACCGTGCGGGAATTGCCTTGGATCATCAGAACCTCAGAGAATTACGTCTGGCTCCCACGCTCTGCGTGGTAGTCACATCTGAATTGAGAAAATCAGAAGATGGGGCTGCCGGCTTAGCGTGGGAGCCAGAGTACAAAAAACCCGCCTTAAGCGGCGGGTTTATTCAGGCGCTTGACCTTAATCAGAGACCGAAGCTATGACGTAATACAATCGTCTCTACACGGTCAGGGCCGGTGGAGATAATATCAATCGGTGCACCAATCGCTTCTTCAACAAAGCGGATATAGGCTTTCGCGTTCTCTGGCAGATCTTCCAGCTTCTGCGCACCCACCGTGCTTTCAGTCCAGCCCGGCAGTTCTTCGTAAATCGGAGTGATTTTTTCGAACTGATCGGCACTGGCTGGTACGTTCATACGGTTGCCGTTTTCGTCCTGATAGCCGACACACACTTTAACGGTTTCTAAACCGTCCAGTACGTCCAGCTTGGTCAGACAGATGGCGTTCACTGAGTTAACACGGATGGAGTGTTTCACCAGTGCCGCATCAAACCAACCACAACGACGAGAACGACCAGTGGTGGTGCCTTTCTCATGACCAACGGTGGCTAAGTGCTCACCCACTTCGTCGAACAGTTCCGTTGGGAATGGACCAGAACCAACACGTGTGGTGTACGCCTTGGTGATACCCATGATCTGATCCAGATACAGCGGGCCAACACCAGAACCAGTCGCCACACCACCAGCCGTGGTGTTAGAAGAGGTTACAAACGGGTAAGTACCGTGGTCGATGTCCAGCAGCGTGCCTTGTGCACCTTCGAACATGATGTCACCGCCATCTTCACGGATGGTGTGAACCATATCGACTGCGTCTACCACGATGTCTTTGATCTGCTCAGCCCACTCTTTGCAGGAAGCCAGTGTCTCTTCGTAGTTAACTTCGTCAACGCCGTAGTAATTTTTCAGCGAGAAGTTGTGGTATTCCATCACTTCTTTCAGCTTGTCGGCGAATTCCGGCTGGAACATATCGCCCACACGCAAGCCACGACGGGATACTTTATCTTCGTAAGCCGGGCCAATACCACGGCCAGTAGTACCGATTTTAGCGTTACCACGCTTGATCTCACGTGCCTGATCCAGAGCAACGTGATACGGCAGAATCAGTGGGCAAGCGTGAGAAATACGCAGGCGTTCCATCACCGGAACACCACGCTCTTCCAGCGAGCGCACTTCTTTTAACAGTGCGTCTGGAGCCAGTACCACACCGTTACCAATGATGCAGCGCACGCCATCACGCAGAATGCCAGACGGAATCAGGTGCAACGCGGTTTTTACACCGTCGATTACCAGTGTATGACCCGCATTATGACCGCCCTGAAAACGCACAACCGCCGTGGCTTTTTCAGTCAGCAGATCAACAATTTTACCTTTACCTTCGTCACCCCATTGGGTGCCCAGAACAACAACGCTTTTGCCCATCTCGGTATCAATCACTCTGTTAGGGCCTCATTGATCGAATCAAATTGGCCGTTATCAATTAAAAAATAAATTCTTTCAGGCGTTAACCAGTTGCCACTGGCCATCCTGATATTGCAGAGCCTGATCCGCCGGGATCGTTTCTGCGTTCAGTTGTACCAGCACGCGGTAGCCTTGCTCACGTAATTGCTGGATTTTAGCCCATAGCTGCGGATCTTCACTGGCTGGTGCCATCACCGTTTGTTTGTCGCCAGCATCCACCGCGCCAAACCGCGCCAGTACTTTTAAGTCGGCACTGAAGCCGGTTGCTGGACGGGCACGACCAAATACCGCACCGGTTTCATCATAACGGCCACCCTGAGCCACGGCATCGCCATAACCCGGAACATACGCCGCAAACACCAGACCTGTGTGGTAGTCGTAACCACGCAGTTCGGTTAAATCAAAGTAGAACGGCGTATTCGGGAAGCGCATTGCCAGCTGATCGGTCACTTTCTGAATATGCTGTAGTTCAGCCGAAGTTTCCGGTACCAGTTCTGCCAGACGAGCAATGGATTCGTCCAGCAGCTTGCGGTCACCCTGTAATCGTGTCAGCAGTTTAAAGGCTTCGTTCAGCTTGGCATCCGTAACTTCACGATCCGCCCAGCCATCCAGATCCGAAGCACATTTCAGCTTCAGCAGGTCAAACAGTTCGGCTTGCTGTTCTGCGTTAATACCGGCTTTATCAGCCAGCGCACGGAACACACCCACATGGCCCAGGTCCAGGTGAATATTGTTGATGCCAGACTTTTCAATCATCGCCACCATTAAGCTGATGATTTCAACATCGGCCGCCACACCGGCTTCACCATACAGTTCTGCGCCAATCTGAGTCGGAGTACGACTGGCTAACAGAGACGGTGCTTTGGCATGGAAAACAGTACGGCAATAACCTAAACGGCTAACACCTTCCGGTGCCAGACTGTGAGCATCAATACGGGCAACCTGAGGTGTGGTATCAGCACTCAGACCCATCATGCGACCCGACAGCTGGTCGGTCACTTTAAAGGTACGTAAATCGAGATCTTTGCCGGTGCCGGTTAACAGAGAATCCAGGTACTCCAAGGCTGGCGGGATCACCATGTCGTAACCCCAATGGTCGAGCAAATCGAGCAGATGACGACGTAAAACCTCGATTTGCCGCGCCTGAGGCGGCAACACTTCATCAATACCATCTGGCAACAGCCAACGGTCAGCGCGTGTCATGATTCAGCCTTATCAATTGATCAGATATACAAACAGAAGACATAAAAAAACCGGGTGTATGGCCCGGTTGCAGGATTCTACCAAAGCCGGTGGGCAAAGAACATGATTAACGCTGAATTCGTTTGAATCTCTGCGTCTTGTGTCAATTAGTAAGATTACTAAGGATAAATATAACCGGAGGTTCTATTGCTGACATGTCAGACAGCGCGGTTAATTCAATTCATTTCTCTTAACAGCAGCATGCGATCCATTGCATGATGCTCTTTTCATCAACACCTGCCGGGTCAATACAAGGAGCTGTGACTAATGAGCGATAAAATCAGGTGCAAGTGGTCAACCAAGACCGAGCTAGAACAAGCGTATCATGATAGTGAATGGGGCGTTCCGGTGTTTGACGACACCTTGTTATTCGAGTTGTTATCGCTGGAATTGTGTCAGTCGGGCTTAAGCTGGCATACGATCTTAAAAAAGCGCCAGGGATACAGAAATGCGTTTGCGCAATTTAATATCACCCAAGTCGCGGCATATAACGATGACAACATCGCTCAGTTGGTAACCGATCAAGAGATTGTTCGCCATAAGGCCAAGATTGCAGCCATCATCAATAATGCAGCTGCAATACTAAAAGTCCAGCAGGAATTTGGCAGCTTCTCAGACTATCTGTGGGGCTTTGTTAATCACCAGCCCATTATTAATGGCTGGCAGCAAGAAAGTGAAGTACCAGCCTCCAGTCCCCTTTCCGATCAGATCAGCAAAGACTTAAAAAAGCGTGGTTTTAAATTCTTAGGCAGCACAACGGTGTACGCGTTTTTACAAGCAGTTGGCGTGGTGAATGACCATATTCAGGGCTGCTTTCGCTTTAACCCCTGTTGCGAGTTGGTTGAATAAAATAAAAAACCCCGCGCGGCAGAGCCAGCGCGGGGTTTGGTTATAAGCCATTACAGCAATAACTTAGTTGCCTTCAGCATCCTTCATATAACGGAAGAAGTCGCTGTCAGGCTTCAACAGAATCACATCATTCTGTTTAAAGGTTTCGGTGTAGGCTTTTAAGCTACGGGTAAAGGCGTAAAACTCAGGATCTTTGTTATACGCTTTGGCGTAGATCTTAGCAGCCTGAGCATCCCCTTCACCTTTGGTGCGCTCAGCTTCACGATAAGCTTCTGCTTCAAGAACCGTCTTCTGACGGTCTGCATCGGCTTCGATACCTTCAGCCAGCTCTTTACCCTGCGAGCGATGTTCACGAGCTTCACGCTCACGTTCAGCCGACATACGGTTGTAAACCGAGTTACTCAGGTCATCCGGCAGGTCGACGGCTTTCACCCGCACGTCCAGAATCTCAATACCCAGATCATCCTGAGTTTCGGTATTCAGTTCAGTGGTCAGCTTGGTCATCAGCTCATCACGCTCACCGGAAACCACTTCGAGCAGAGAACGGGCAGCAATTTCATCACGCAGACCTTTGTTCACCAGGTTCGCCAGCAGGTTAGAAGCCTGGAAACGATCACCGGAAGTCGCTTTGTAGTATGCGCGTACATCTTTAATACGCCATTTCGCAAAGGAATCGACAATCACATACTTTTTACCAGCGGTCAGGAAGCGCGATGGGTTGGTATCCAGCGTCAGGATACGCGCATCAAAGCGTTTTACGTTCTGAATCAGCGGGCTTTTCCAGTGCAGGCCCGGCTTGATATCCGCTTCAACGATTTCACCAAACTGCAGTTTGATCGCACGTTCGGTTTCATTCACCACATACAGGCCCTGGCTGGCGATCAGTACACCAATACCCAGAATAATGACAGCAATCATAGCTTTCGGAGACATTAGCGGCCCTCCCCACGACGAGATGATGACGATGAATTCTGACGCGCACGCACTTCATTTAATACGCGGTCGGTCAGGCGAGAGATATCACTATCTGAGATAGCGCCTGAGGTGCTGCTAGGTGCAGGCATGTTTTTAATGATCTGATCCAGCGGCAGGTACATCATGTTGTTACCACCGTCGACATCCACCATCACCTTACTGGCGTTGTTATACACTTCAGAAACTGACTCGATATACAGACGCTCACGGGTCACCTTAGGTGCTTTTTTGTATTCGCTGTACAGGCTATCGAAACGTGCCGCTTCACCTTCTGCCCGAGCGATAATACGTTCTTTATACGCCGATGCTTCTTCTAACTGACGCTGAGCACGACCACGCGCTTCCGGTACTATCGAGTTGGCATACGCTTCGGATTCGTTAATAAAACGTTCTTTATCCTGTTTTGCTTTTTGTACGTCGTCGAACGCCGCTTTCACCTGAGCCGGTGGACGGGCGTCTTTGATGTTGACGTTGGTTAGCACCATACCTGTAGCGTAACGCTCCAGATAATCCTGTAAACGCAGCTGAACATCTTCGGCCAGTACCGCACGGCCGGTGGTCAGAATCGGGTCCATGGCAGTGGAGCCCACTTCATGACGCAGCGCTGATTCGGCAGCGGATAATAAGGTACGTTCAGGAGCTTCAACCCGCAGTGCAAAAGCAACCGGGTCAACCACACGATATTGCGCGTTTAACTCCACCTCAACGATGTTTTCGTCTTTGGTCAGCATACGTTCTTTGATTTCCGCTTCACGCACCTTGGTGGTGTTAACCGGAATCACGGTATCAACCAGAGGAATCTTAAAACGTAAACCCGGCTGTTCGGTCTTCAGGTATTCGCCTAAGCGTAATACCACACCACGCTCTTGCTCATCCAGCGTATAAACTGAGTTAAAGCCCAGCATCACCACCAGGATGGCCGCGGCGATACCAAACATGCCACCAGCACCGTTATTCTGGCCTTTGCGGTTGTTGCCACCACCATTGCCACCAAACCAACCGTTCAGCTTTTTCATTAACTGCTGAATCGCTTCGTCCAGATCTGGCGGCTGATTGCCACCGCGATTCGGGCCACGGTTATTACCGTTGTTACCGTTATTATTACCACGATCATTATTACCCCAGGGATCTTTGGGGCCGTTACCGCCAGGCTCATTCCAGGCCATAAGTCTCTCCAGTCAGGCAGACAATTCATCAAGCGCCTTTTTGCGCTCGCCAATGATATACAATTTAGTCGGGATAGACAGTCAAAGACTGTCAGTCCAAATCACTCTTCTTACTTCAAGCGCCCTTTCTAAAGGCATTATTTCTGATAAAAGCCACACTCGCCAATTCAGGACACTTTTTGCTGCTCGCAGAATTAAGATTCCCACGCTTCTTTCGCCTGGGGCAAAAAGCGCTGTTCATCCAGTCCGGCTCGCGCCAGAGCGCGGCGAAAATCCTGACGTTGCATACGGATTTGCAGCAACATATCGCCATTATCAGCGTAGCGCTCCTCACGGATAGCGCCCATGTCATACAGCATAGCGCGCAGCTTTGCATCTGCGGGCTTGAGGCAGATTTCTTCGGCAAATAAATCTTCCCCCAACAGCTCAGCAATGGCCTGATTCAGCAGCTCAAAACCATCACGCTCGCGCGCTGATAACCACACGGCCGTTGGATTGCCCTGATCATCACGATCAATACGGGCCTCTCCGTGCTCCAGCAAGTCGATTTTGTTATACACCCGTAATTGTGGCACCTCGTCGGCTTCAATTTCCGCCAGTACCAGCTCAACCTGCTCAATATTGGAATCACGTTCCTCTGCGGCACAATCAATCACGTGCATCAACAAATCAGCATCGGCGGCCTCCTGTAAGGTCGCGCGAAATGCTTCCACCAGCTTATGCGGCAAATGACGAATAAAGCCCACGGTATCGGCCAGCACCACTTCACCAATATCATCCACCTGATAACGGCGCAGGGTTGGATCTAAGGTGGCAAATAACTGATCGGCAGCGTAAACCTCAGAGGTGGTTAAGGCATTAAACAGGGTGGATTTACCAGCATTGGTATAACCCACAATGGCAACTGTTGGTGTGGAGGAACGCTGCCGCGCACGACGCCCCTGATCCCGTTGCGCACGAACTTTTTCCAAGCGTTTATGAATCTGGCTGACGCGATTACGCACCAGTCGACGGTCGGTCTCCAGCTGCGATTCACCCGCCCCCCGGGAGCCGATGCCCCCTTGTTGACGCTCCAAGTGCGTCCAGCCACGTACCAGTCGGGTCGACTGATGTTGCAGCTGCGCCAGCTCGACCTGTAACTTACCTTCGTGTGTTCGGGCACGCTGAGCAAAGATATCGAGAATCAGACCAGTCCGATCCACCACCCGGCATTCCAGTGCTTTTTCCAGGTTACGCTCCTGACTGGGCGATAAACTGTGGTTAAACATCACCAGCTGACAATCGTGCAGCTGTAACAGCTCACGAATTTCATCCACCTTACCCAATCCAATAAAGGTTTTGGGGTCTGGTGTGCTGCGCTTGGCCGTGACCAGATCGAGCGGATCAGCTCCGGCCGAAATCACCAGCTCGCGGAATTCGTTTAAGTCTTCGCGGTTAACGCCTTCAGGAAAGTCAATATGCACCAATAACGCGGTTTCAGTGCTCTGGTGTTGGTCTGAGTTATTCGTGGGCCGTTCAAAGAACAAAGCTGCCAGCCTCTGGTTGTGAACAATGATGTGAAAGTCGGGAGATAAAAACGCCAGGACGGATGCCTGGCGTCATTGACCAGACAGCAACAGCAAAGGCGGTCACTGCCGGTATAAAAGGTGCTGAAACCGGAGAAATTATTCTTCGCCGCCTTCAGTACCTGTCTCTGCTGGTGCCATACGCACGTTACGAGAAGGTACAACCGTGGAAATTGCGTGCTTATACACCATTTGGCTAACGGTATTTTTCAGCAGAATTACAAACTGGTCGAACGATTCAATCTGACCTTGCAACTTAATACCGTTCACCAGAAAGATGGAAACCGGAATACGCTCTTTGCGCAGTTGGTTCAGATAAGGGTCTTGTAAAGAGTGCCCTTTTGACATGGTTGTCTCCTTAAAATTTGAAGGTGTCGTCCAATGTGGGGACGACCGAATAAAAAATGCCCCATACCGCTCTGGCATCAGCTGTTATGAGTATAAAACAGATAATTCAGGACGATGCGCTAAATATGGCGTTCGCTTGCAGTATTTTCAAGGCACTTTGCAGAAGTTTTGGGTCATTTGTGTCCAACCAGTGCAAATCAGACCAACTTCGCAGCCAGGTGATCTGGCGTTTAGCCAGTTGCCGGGTGGCAATAATGCCGCGTTCTTCCATTTCCTCGTAGCTGGTTTCACCCGCCAGATAGTCCCACGCCTGACGGTAACCCACCGCCCGGATAGACGGTAACTCCGGATGCAGGTCGTCACGCTGAAACAAACCACGGACTTCGTCGATAAAGCCTTCATTCAGCATCTGGCGGAAGCGAATGGCAATCCGCTCATGCAGTTGTTTGCGCTCCGGCGGGCACACCGCCAGGTTAACCACATGATACGGCAGTGGCGCAGTATCCTGTTCGGCCCAGTGCTGGGTCAGGGTTTTACCGGAAACTTCATACACTTCCAAAGCGCGCTGAATCCGCTGTGAGTCCATCGGTTTCAGCCGTGCCGCGGATTCCGGGTCTACCTCAGCCAGGCGCTGATGCATATGCGGCCAGCCGTGTTCCTGTCCTTCAGCCAGCAAACGTCCACGCACCGCTTCATCTGCCTTGGGCAGCTCCGCTGCGCCATCGCGTAAAAACTTAAAATACATCATGGTGCCGCCCACCAGCAGCGGCACCTTGCCTGCAGCTGTGATTTCGGCCATTTCACGTAATGCATCTTCACGGAAATTAGCGGCGGAATAACTGTCGGCCGGGTCGATTAAATCAATCAGACGATGTGGTGCGCGTTGCAGCATCTCAGCATCTGGTTTGGCCGTACCAATATCCATGCCCTTATACACCAGCGCTGAATCAACACTGATGATTTCGCACGGGTATTTTTCCACCAGCTCCAGAGCCAGAGCAGTCTTACCAGAAGCGGTTGGCCCCATCAGAAAAATCGCCGGAGGCAGCTCTTTATTTAATATTTCATTCATTGGTTATCTGCCAAGCCATCAGTATTCATGCCGCTATGAACGCAGTAGGCATCTCTTTATTAGGTACAACAGACATAGTCAGCGGCCTCTCAAGAATAATTTATCTAATTCTGGCATCGTCATTTGTGTCCAGGTTGGTCGGCCATGATTACACTGACCACTGCGCTCGGTGGCTTCCATATCACGCAACAGCGCGTTCATCTCAGGCAGCGTTAATTTACGATTCGCACGTACCGAGCCATGACAGGCCATGGTGGATAACACTTCATTGCGGAAAGCCAGAATACGGTCGGAGCTACCGTGCTCCATCAGATCTGACAACATATCGGTAATCAGCTGTGCGGCATTGGCCTGTTGCAATAACACCGGAATTTGTCGAATCAAAATGCTTTCCGGGCCAACCCGGGCCAGCTCAACGCCAAGGCGTTTGAATTCTTCGCTGTATTGCTCCGCCGCATCCGCTTCACGCTCACTCACCGCCAGCGTTTCCGGCACCAGCAACGGCTGACTGTGGATTCCTTGTTCATCCACCGCCAGCTTTAAACGTTCGTAGGTGATGCGTTCATGCGCCGCGTGCATATCAACCACCACCATGCCTTGTGTATTCTGCGCCAGAATATAAATGCCATGCAGCTGCGCAATGGCAAAACCCAGAGGCGGTACATCCTCATTGTCAGTTTCCGGCAATGCCTGTGTCGCTACTGTCCCCGAAACTGCTTGCGCAGCTGTAAAGGGCTGCGCACCTTCGAGAGGCTGAGCCAAGGTTTGATAAGCCTGTAATTGCTCTGCCACGGCGGATTGAGTAACCGTGTTTTGAGTGGCATTGCCAGACGAATAAGCAGTCTGATAACCGGATGGAGAAATCGTGCCAGCCTGAGGCGCTGATGCCTGCCAATTTAATCGGGTTTGTTCACTGAACTCGCCAGCTTCCACACCGGTGGCCGGAGCACTCTGTTGTGACAAACTCTGGCTCTGTTGCCCCGCATCTTCTAGTCGACCTCCAGGAGGCAACTGAGCATCCGGGCGTACATCCGCTAATGCTTTATGCAGGGTACGGAATAAAAAGTCGTGCACCAAGCGGCCATCACGGAAGCGCACTTCGTGTTTGGTTGGATGAACATTCACATCCACCAGCTTCGGATCGAGCCATAAATACAACACAAACGCTGGATGACGACCGTGATACAGCACATCGCGATAGGCTTGCTTAATCGCGTGCACCACCAGCTTGTCGCGCACTACCCGACCATTCACAAAGAAATACTGCATATCACCCTGCGAACGGGAGAAGGTTGGTAACCCGACCCAGCCTTGCAGATTTAAGCCTGCTGCTTCTCGCTCGATATGCACCGAGCTGTCCATAAAGGTGGGATTTAATAACGACGCCACCCGTTTTTCACGATCAATCGGGCGAGTTGCCGGACGCAAGGCATGAATCACTTTGCCGTTATGGCGCAGGGTGAAGCCTACGTCGTAGCGGCTCAATGCCAGGCGTTTTACCGTTTCTTCCAGATGGGAAAATTCGGTTTTTTCGGTGCGTAAAAATTTACGCCGTGCCGGGGTATTAAAAAATAAATCCCGTACTTCAATGGTGGTGCCCGTTGGATGTGCGGCTGGCGACACGCTGGCCACCATATCGCGTCCTTCGGCGGTTACCTGCCAGGCTTCTTCTGCACTCTGTTCACGTGAGGTCAGCGTTAACCGCGTCACCGAGCTGATACTGGCGAGTGCTTCACCGCGAAAACCCAAACTGCCAACCGCTTCGAGATCATCCAGGGTAATAATTTTACTGGTGGCATGGCGACTCAGTGCCAGCGCCAAATCGTCTTTGGCAATGCCATGGCCATTATCACGAATGCGTAATAATTTAACGCCACCCTGCTCCGCATCAATTTCAATCCGGTCGGCACCGGCATCGAGTGAGTTCTCAACCAGTTCTTTAACAATATTCGCCGGGCGCTCTACCACCTCACCAGCGGCAATCTGGTTAGCTAATCGGGGCGATAATAAGTGGATTCGCGAAGTCATTGAATTGGATAGCTCATTATTTTCGAGTGTTTATGAAGCAGGGATTTTAAGTTTTTGTCCGACCCAGACATTGTCAGACTTTAATTTATTCAAACGGCGAATATCAGCCATCGCCACACGATTTTTCACCG
Source organism: Bacterioplanoides sp. (assembly GCF_965226395.1). Lineage (GTDB taxonomy): Bacteria > Pseudomonadota > Gammaproteobacteria > Pseudomonadales > Oceanobacteraceae > Bacterioplanoides. Next base: position 1,207,279 of record NZ_OZ245358.1, read on the forward strand.
CAATGCCCGATAAAGTATCACCACTGCGGACAACATAGGTTTTGGAACGTTTTTTTATCGGTGTTTTGTACTGTGTTGATTTGTCAGATTTGGCGACCTTACTATCGAGTTGTGCTGCTAATAAGGTGCCACGCGGAGGATGAGCCTTAAAGTATTGTTTAATGCCATTAAAAATCGCATTCGCCATTTTCTTCTGATAACTACGCCCGGACAGTTTTTTCGCTTCGCCGGGGTTAGAAATAAAACCGGTTTCCACTAACAGCGACGGCATATCCGGAGATTTTAAAACCGCAAACGCAGCACCCTCTACCTGCCTTTTGTGCAGGCGAGAGAAGCTGCCCATTTGACGCAGCACATGATCACCAATCTGTTTGCTTTCTTTTTTGGTGTTATCCATGGTGAGGTCGAGCAGAGTCATGGCAACGTGGTCGTCTTTGTCTTCAATTTTAACGCCACCAATTAAATCGGATTCGTTTTCTTTATCCGCCAGCCAACGTGCTGCTTCACTGGTAGCACCACGTTCTGACAAGACAAATACCGAAGAGCCATGAGCACTCGGGTGTTTAAAAGCATCCGCATGAATCGACACAAAAAAATCGGCTCTGGCTTTGCGGGCTTTGGCGGTTCGCTCTCTCAGGCCAATATAATAATCGCCGGTACGCACCATAAACGGCTGAAAACCAGGCTCTTTTTTCAGCCGTTTTTCCAGCTCTTTGGCGATGGCCAGCACCACACGTTTTTCATAAATACGTCCTGGACCTATGGCCCCCGGATCTTCACCGCCGTGACCGGCATCAATGGCAATAATAATATTGCGCTGGCTGGAGCCGGTTTCACGCACTTTTTTAACCGGTGCGGCAATGGCCTGAATGGGTTTCTGGCGTCCGAGATCCACCACCAGTCGGTGATACGGATATTTTTTATTCGGCTTTAACGGAAAACTTTTGGCACTGATTTTTTCATTTTTAAGTGCCTTTTCAATATCCAGCACAATACGCAGATCATTTTTATTGCGCTTACCAGAGCGAATACCACTAACAGACGTTTTAGCCACATCGACTTTTGCTACGTCGATGCGACTTTTGGCATTCATTAAATCAATCACTACCCGTTGCGGATTATCCAGGGTGAAAATTTTATGCTCCGACGGCTCAGTCAGATCAAACACCAGACGAGTATTTTCCGGAGATTGCCAGATACGCACATCTTTAATATCGGCAGTCGCAACAGCCGAAAATAAAATCAGTGTGAACAAAAAAAGTGGTCGTAAGATCATGTGACTATTATGCAATCGTGTTGTTGTATCCTGCTGAACGATCAAACTGTTAAAGCATTTAATGCCTCAGCCCAGGGCACGGCTCGTTCACGACGTGCCTGCCAGACTAATGCCCGGCTTTCTCCCAAGTCCTCTATTGATAGCACCAGATCGGCTTCGGGTAAAATCCCCACGCCTTTATCGGCCCATTCAATCAGACACAGTGCACCATCGCTAAGATAGTCGCGGATACCCATAAACTCGAGTTCTTCCGGATCGGCCAGTCGATAGAGGTCGAAATGACACACCTTAACATCGGCCAGTGAATAATCTTCCACCAGCGTATAGGTCGGGCTTTTTACCGCACCGTCATGGCCTAAGCCCTGAATCAATCCACGCGAAAAGGTGGTTTTTCCGGCACCTAAGGTGCCTTCTAAAAACAGTACCAGGCCAGTACTCAGTAATTGCCGGTCACGCAGATAAGCTGCCATCTTACCGGCGTAAGCCAGCATTTGGGGCTCACCAGTAAGGACCACTCCGGTGTGTTCAGAGGATAAGGTGTCTGACTGTGTCATCAGTTCATTAACTCTCTCAGGTAATTCATTAAATCAGTGGCTAATAAACCACGCTGGCCGCTTTCTGCCGTTGCCAGATCGGCAGCGCCACTGTGAATACACACACCGTAACGGGCCGCCTGCCAGGGTGACATGCCCTGTGCCAGCAAAGCTGCAATCACACCGGTTAACACATCTCCCATGCCACCACAGGCCATGCCCGGATTGCCATCGGTGCATAACGCCACATGCCCATCCGGCTTGGCAATAAGGGTTCCCTGACCTTTCAGTACCACGACGGCGTCGTAGGTTTTAGCCAGTTCACGCACCGCACTGAAGCGATCCGCCTGTACCTGCTCAATACTACTACCTAATAATCGTGCCGCTTCGCCCGGGTGAGGAGTCAGCACGACATCACGCTCGCTGAAACTGCGTTTCCAGCCCGGCGAGGCCAATAAATTCAGGCCGTCAGCATCCAGCACCAATGGCGACTCAACATTTAACACCTGTTGCAGTAATAATTCTGACCAGCTGCTTTGGCCTAACCCAGGGCCACAGGCAATCACCGTGCTTTGTTCCAGCAGCGGCTGTAGCTCAAGGCCCGATTCCACCGCTTTTACCATGGCTTCCGGGCGACGTACCAGAATCGGCGTCACATGTTCGGTGCGGGTAGCACAACGAATCAGGCCCGAGCCACAACGACCCGCAGCTTCTACCGCCATGGCTACCGCACCGCCCATACCATGATCACCACCCACAACCATCACATGGCCAAATTCACCTTTATGGGAATTACCACGGCGCGGACTCAGGCGCTGGCCCAAACGCTCCAGTCGATCCCAACTGATACGCTCACTTTGTGGCGGCACCTGATGGTACAACAGCGGATCAACCGCTAATGAAGCAAAGGCGATATCACCGGAGACATCCGGGCCATCAGACGTTAACAGCCCTTGTTTTACGCCAATAAAAGTAATGGTCAGGTCAGCCTGAATAGCGCAACCAAGAATACGGCCACTGTCGGCATGTAAACCTGAAGGTAAATCCAGCGCCAGTACATCGGCAAAGTGTGCATTCACAGCCTGAATCGCAGTGGCAAAATCACCATCAACGGCCTTGTTCAGCCCGGTGCCTAACAAGCCATCAATAATCACCTGGCCTTCGTAAATTAATTCGCCGCGAAAAGCCTGCGGTTCGACTCCGGCTTGTAGTGCCATTTCCCGCGCCTGATTGGCCGCAGGCGATAATTGAGTGTGATCACCCAGGGTATAAAACACCACATCCAGTCCATGGTGACAGGCCAGTGCGGCCAGCACATAAGCATCACCGCCGTTATTACCCGGGCCAGCCAGCACACACACCGAACTCTCTTCCGGCCAGCGCTCCAGCATGCTGGCAAACGCCGCTTCACCCGCCCGCGACATCAGCTCAAAGCCTGCGGTATCCGGCTGCAGTTGCTGAATCTGGCTAATCGCCAGCGCATCCAACTCGCGTACCTGAGCCGCACTGTAGAGTTCGCCGGGCAGATGATCTTTTGCTGAGTAAGGTCGGTTCATCCCTGCTTAGCCTTTCAATGTGGTAAATTTGCCAGAATTATATCGACAAGCGCCGTTTAAGTCCTGCCCATGAATTCAGATTTACCCCTTTTTACCCTGGCTGATGATCTGCGAGATCAGCTGGAGTTGTGGGCCAAAGAACTGGGATTTCAACAACTTGGGGTGACCGACGTTCAGCTCAATGAGCATGAAGAGCGCCTGCAACAATGGCTCAGACAGGGCTATCACGGCGAGATGGAATACATGGCCGATCACGGCAATATGCGTTCACGCCCGGATGAACTGCACCCGGGTACCATCCGGGTCATCAGCCTGCGTATGGATTACCTGCCGCCCGATATCAGCATCACCGAACAGCTACAGGATAAAAACAACGCCTATGTCTCGCGTTATGCCCTTGGCCGGGACTATCACAAGCTGATTCGTAAACGTCTGACCCAGCTGGGTAAAAAGCTGCAACAAGCCATTGCCGAATTAAATGCTGAGCAGCAGATGAATTACCGCGCTTTTGTCGACAGTGCGCCGCTACTGGAGCGCGCCTTAGCCAACAAAGCCGGGCTTGGCTGGATTGGCAAAAACACCATGCTGATCAACCGCAAAGCCGGGTCGTATTTTTTTCTTGGGGAAATTCTCACCGACCTGCCGTTAACGATCGATTCGCGTTATGAAAAAGACCACTGCGGCCGCTGTACTTCGTGCCTGGATATCTGCCCGACTCAGGCCTTTGTTGGCCCGCATGTTCTCGATGCCCGCCGCTGTATTTCTTATCTGACCATTGAACTGGACGGCCCGATTCCTGAGCCATTACGCCATGGCATTGGTAATCGTATTTTTGGCTGCGATGATTGCCAGATTGGCTGTCCGTGGAATCGCTTTAGCAAGCACACTCAGGAAGCGGATTTCACCCCACGCCACCAGCTCGATAAAGCCACCTTGCTGGAATTATTCTCCTGGGACGAAGCCACCTTTTTGAAGCGCACCGAAGGTATGCCGATCCGCCGTACCGGATTTGAAAACTGGCAGCGCAATATTGCTGTGGCCTTAGGCAATGCGCCGACCAGTTTAGAAGTGATTGAGACACTGAAACGTGCCCGAGTCAGCGCCAGCCCATTGGTTCAGGAACATATCGACTGGGCGCTTAAGCAGCACGGTTAGTTTTTTAACGTCAGTAACGTTATTAAATTTGGAGTGAATTAATCGCGTTTATATAATGCCTCGATAGTGGCTGACCCCAATGCATTCGCATTCACCATATATCCAGTTAACGCCGCCGACGCCTCTTTAGGTAATTCTAACTTCTGCTTCAGGGCATACACGGTAAACTGATAGCGGTGTGCACCGTCTCCCGGTGGTGGGCAAGCGCCACCAAACGCATGACTGCCATAATCATTGCGCATTTGCATGCTGCCCGCCGGTAAATCTTTACCCGCTTCTGTCCCGACTCCAGCACTTAACTGGCTAACGTTTTTAGGAATATTCACCAATTGCCAGTGCCACCAGCCACTGCCAGTTGGAGCATCCGGATCATACGCCAATAACGCAAAAGCCTGCGTACCTTTGGGCGCACCACTCCAGCTCAGTTGCGGCGACTTATTCCCGCCATTACAACCAAAGCCGGTAAATTCCTGAGCGTTAGCCATAAATTCACCATGGCGAATGTCTTTACTGGTCAGAGTAAAGGATTCCGCGTAAGCAGCTGTGTGCATCAGGCCGGCAACAGCCAGCGTCGCAACAGGTTTGATAAGATGCTTCATAATAAGGTGCCCTAAGGTATTTAATGATCCGAAAACAGAGACACCATCATAAAAAGTTTAGCGCCGCTACATTACTACCAAAGCAATCGTTTTATCGCCCGATGCTCTCAACAGATACATTGGTGTCATTAAGCTGTGTGCGTCGTAGTTCTCGCGGTGTGGTGCCAAATTGTTGTTTGAATTTATCGGTAAAACGCGACGGCGAGATATAGCCACAATGCTCAGCAATCTGCCCAATGGGCTGCATGGTGGTTTGAATCAAATGCAGACCTAACCCCAAACGTGCCTGGTCTTTAATCCCCTGTAAGCTGGCTCCCTGACTTTTCAACTTACGATGCAAGGTTGCTTCGCTCATAGCTAACTGAGAGGAAATAGAAGTTGCGGTTAATTCAGCCATTGGATTATTCACAATCATGCGATGAATCTGGTTTGCTAATGATTTATGCTGTACCAATGAGGCCAGACCCTGACATCCCTGATAATGCAACAGCTGTAAAATTTCTTTGCGTCGTGATGACCACAAGGCCTGGGGCACAGAGGCAGACCACTCAATAAACTGGGTTAACGCCAGAGTCAGTTCCTCATTTAATAAACCGGATATATAAGCGCTGTCAGAGTGCTCCTCCAGAGGGAGCGCATCAAATTCCTGAGGTTCAAATTCGAGCAGTAGCGCCAGATAATTCGACTGCCAAGGAATATTGCGCATATCAACGAAAGCACTCCCCGGTAGCCAGACAAAATGACCGGCGGCTACGTTAAAAGCCGGTTCAGAACCCAGCTCTTTATTGCCCTTAAGCACACACACCAGCATCGGCTTAGGTACCGGAACATTCAGCAGGCTTTGCTCTCGACAAGCAGCGTAGACAGAAAAAGGCTGTGCACTGGTCTTATTCTGACTTTGCAGAACTGAATCAATCAGATTTTGCATAACGAGAGAGGTAGGAATTAAAAATTAACACAAGTACCAAACAGTAAAGCATCCGGTACTTGCGTGAAAGAAATAAAGTGTCTGGTTATTCCGGAACAGTTTATTCAGGAACGACAATCCGTACCCGGCCTGAATCTTCTAAACCACCTTTATCAGCACCATTCTGAGACAAAATATAATAGTCCCCTCCCACGCCTTGCTGGGCAACCGCAATAAACATATCGAATTGAGCCTCGCCGACAATGGCATCGCCTATTTGCTCACCCGAAGTGGCACTAAACAAACGAACAGAACCTGCGTCTTCAATACCATTTTCGTTGTCAAAAAACGATATAACCACATAATTACCGCTATTCAATTCAACAATGCCACTACGTCCTAATTGGTCAGTTGCAGATTCTCCTGCTTTCAGAGTTCCAATAGTCTCGCCCGTTGCTCCGTTAAATAGCTGAACAGAACCGGCGAAAGTAACACCATTCACTGTATCAGTCTGAGAACTCACCAGGTAATTATTATTACTAAAAGCAGCCACACCGGTAAATCCGATACGATCATCTTGATTATCACCTACAAAGGCTTCACCAATTTGCTCGCCGGTACGACCATTTATCAGGCGAACTGAACCAGAATCTGTGACTGAATTTTCATCATCAAGATGTGAAGCAACAACATAATTACCATTATTCAGTACACGCACCCCCCTAGAGCCCAAAGAATCACCAATATTATCACCAGCTAACGGCTGACCAATAGGCTGTCCCGTTTCGCCATTGATCAAACGTACAGAACCAACATCTTCCAGACCATTTTCGTTATCGGATGCGGAAGCAATGACATAATTCCCCCCAGGCAACACAGTGATATCACCACCAATCTGATCATTGTTCGCATCACCCACAATCGGCGAACCAATAGCTGCACCGGTTTCACCATCAAACAAACGCACACTCCCGGCATATGACACACCCTTTTCATTATCATTGGCTGATGCCACTACATAATTACCGTTATCAAGTGTAAACGTACCGTTACTTCCAATCAGATCGTCTGTCTGATCTCCGTAAAAAGTAGAACCAATTTGCTCACCCGTTATCGCATTAAACAATCTCACTGAGCCAGCACGAGAGATATCACCAAGATTATCGTCAGGAGAAGTGATGACATAGTTGCCGTTCTTTAAGATGGCTAATTTTTTTCTTCCGAGTCGATCATTTTCCTGATCACCAAACAATGTGGTTCCAATCTGCCGGCCTGTTTCACCGTCTACGAGTACAACCGAACCAACATCTTCAAGCGCACCATTGCTGGCGCTGGACGACACAATCACATAATTATTATTTGGTAGTGCATAAACATCACTACCAAAAACGTCGTTTTCAGCGACTCCTGTTAACGGCTCACCTATCGGTTCTCCAGTGACCCCATTCAGTAACTGAACAGAACCTACACCGGATAAATTCCCTACAGCAGTACTGGGAGAAGCGACAACCAAGTGCCCATTAGTGAGTTGAGTAATACCGCCACTGCCCAAAAACGCATTAGCCGTTTTTCCGGTAACAATCGCCAACTGCTCTCCAGTACGACCATGCATCAGGCGAACAGATCCAGCATTAGCAATACCATCAACCGTGTCATTCGGTGACGCGATCACATAATTATCACCAACTAACGCAATTCGACGACCAATCTGATCGTTTCCATTATCACCGTAGACACTGGAAATCGGAGTAGCAGAACGTGGGCTGTACAAATGCACCGCTCCATTTTTTTCTACCACGCTGGAGTCGCCCGAGTCGGTCACCACGATATTACCATTCGGTAATTGCAATACCTGTGAGCCAAACTTATCTCCAGCCCCCGGGGTTGGATCCAGTAATTCCAGAGAAGTGGTGGGAGTCAGCGGTTCAGGATTTGGGCTGACTTCCGGGCCACCACCGCCACCACTACTGCCACCGCAGGCGCTGATAGCGATTGAGAGAGCAGTAACAAGAAGTGATTTATTTTTGAGCGAAAAAGCAGGCATTTATACCTCCATGTAAGAAACAGTAGTATTTTTGTTACTAATAATTACTTAGTTTCGCATACCCGAAAGAGCGATGTATAGCGAAAAAGCATGCTGTCATGGAAGTGTCACAATACTTTCTTACTAAAAAGCGCCAAGCCGAATATTCGGCTGGCGCTCATTGAGAAAATAATAAGAAAAGAAGAGAGATTATTGCTTAAGGCAGCACAATCCGCACCCGCCCAGAATCTTCTAAACCACCTTTATCAGCACGACGCTGAGTCAGAATAAAGTAGTCACCGCCCACGCCTTGCTGAGCAACCGCAGCTGACATATCGTCAGTAGCTTCACCAACAATGGCATCTCCGATCTGTCTTCCGTTATTGCCATCAAACAAACGCACGGAACCCGCATCAACAATGCCATTTTCATCATCATCTGAAGACAACACCACATACTTACTGCTGGCCAATGCGATACCACGATCACGACCTAACAAGTCGTCCTCGATATCACCAACAGTTGCATCGCCAATGGCCGCACCGTTCGAGCCATTAAACAAGCGGATTGAACCCGCATCATCCACACCATTCACCGTATCGCCGGCAGCTAACACCACATAGTTGTTGTTATTCAGTGCCAGTACCCGACCTATGGCATCGGTTGGGTCGTTTCCTGTGAATAAGGCAATTTCTTCTCCGGTATCACCATCCATCAAGCGCACGGAGCCAGCATTGCTTACACCATTTACGTCATCAAGCTGTGACGCCACCACATAGTTACCATTATTCAATGCAACAACACCCAGGGTACTGAGCATATCCTGGTCATTATCACCAACTAGAGCTGGGCCAATTTGTACACCCGTGGTGCCATTCACCAAACGAACTGAACCGGCCTCGGTGACACCATTTTCATCATCGAATCGAGTACGAATAACATAATTCCCATTTGGTAAAACCGTGATTCGGCCAAACTGATCACCAGCTGAATCACCTCGAATCGGCGTACCAATGGCGGCACCTGTTGTGCCATTAAATAACCGCACGCTACCACCAATAACGCCGTTATTGCTATCGGAAGGCGAGGCCACGACATAATTTCCATTCCCTAAGGAGTAGGTGCCCAGTGAACCTAGCTGATGACTAGCAGCCTCACCAAACAGAGTCGCGCCAATCTGCGCCCCGGTACTGCCATTAAATAAACGTACTGACCCAGCTCGCGTGGCATCGCCGTTATTTTCCAGAGAAGAAGTCACGACATAATTGCCGTTGCCCAGATCGACAGCATCATTACGACCGACGGTATCATTCGCCTCATCACCATTGAGAGTGGCACCCATTTGTTCACCGGTTTCACCGTTCACCAAAACCACACTGCCCGCGTTTTCAATACCATTAACATCAGCGTTCAACGAAGTGATCACATAATTGTTATTGCTTAGCACAAACACCTTGTTACCAAAGCGATCATTTTCAGCAACACCAGTTAACGGCTCGCCAATGGCCTGCCCTGTTTCACCATTTACCAGCCAAACAGAACCAACACTGGACAGGTTGCCCTGTGCGGCATTCGGTGAAGCAACCACAAAATTTCCGTTGCCCAGTTCGGTAATGCTTCCGCTGCCTAGCAGCGCATTAGCTGTTGGGCCTGACACCATAGCGACCTGTTCACCGGTATTGCCATTCATCAGCCGCACTGAACCCGCATCGACCAGGCCATTCACATCATCAAATGGCGAAGCAATAACGTAATAAGCATCGCCCACCAGCTCGACAATACTGCCAAGTGAGTCATTGGCATTGTCACCATAAAGACTGGCAATTGGCGTGGCAGAAAGTGGGCTGTATAAATGCACCGCACCATTGTGCTCAGCAACACTGGAGTCCAACTGGTCTCTCACAACAATGTTGCCATTTGATAGCTGAACTATGCCTGTGGAACCAAATTCATCACCAGCGCCCGGGGTTGGATCGATTAATTCAAGTGATGCTGTTGGTACTTGTAATGGTGTTGGTGTGATGGCTGTTGGAGCTTGCGGGTCGGTGCCAGGATCGGGATTGCCACCGCCACCGCCACCGCCACCGCCACAAGCGCTGACAGCCGCAGATAAAATAGCAACCAGAAGTGATTTATTTTTTATTGGAAAATCTGGCATACATACCTCTTGGTAAAATACAGGTCATTTACTAACAATTTCTGAGTCTCTCACATCACACAATGTCTTAATAGAGCTCACACATCTGTCATATAAATGTCATACTCCGCCACACAGGAAGTGGTTGAAAAATTCGTTACAATAAACCGCTAAAGTCGCAACATTGCTTAATAACACCGGCTCACATCGGCAGATCATGAAACTCGACGACATTAAAAAACTGCACCAGAAAAAATACCGTACTCAGTTTGGCTGTTATCTGGTAGAAGGTGAGCACTTGCTGCTGGAGCTGGAGAAGACATCACTGAAACAATGTGAAGTACTGGTGACCGAGCAATATCAGGACTGGCCGACCCGCTTTAAAAAGACGTTGATCAGCGGCAAAAAGATGGCGACCATTTCAGATACCAAGTCGCCACAGGGCATTATTGCGGTTGTGTCATTTGAGTCGTTAAAAGTGCCTGTTTCGTCCAAAGCCATTTACCTCTATGAAGTACAGGACCCGGGCAACTTAGGCACAATCTTGCGCACCCTGGGATGGTTTGGCGGTTATAAATGCATTCTCAGCCCCGGTAGTGTCGACCCGTTTAATCCAAAGGTAGTACGTTCCAGCATGGGGGCTATTTTCCATGTGGATATTGAACAGGATGTAACACTGGAGCTGCTGCAACAACGCTTCCCAAGAATTGCCACATTAGATATGAATGGCAGCAAATTAAGCGAGCCATCCTTTGGCGAGTTCGATTGCTATTTGTTTGGCAACGAAGCCCGAGGGGTGCCGAACGATCAACTATCCTGCTTTGAAGTATCGCCTTATACCATCACCGGCAATGGCGCGATTGAGTCTTTAAATTTAGCCACTGCTGTTAATATGACGATGTATGAATTACACCGCTAAGCTGGTCTGGGTACAATTAACAGTCCCTAACATTGCGCCAGTTCCTGTAATTGTTTGCTGATATTTTTTGCCAGCTCCATATTCTTGGCCGACCCTTGCTGGGATGCCATGGCGTCTTCTTTCAGTTGGCCTAAATCCTCGGCGATTTTCTGAGCATTACTGGTTTGCGTTTCAGTCTGGCGAATCATATTGCTTAACATTCCATCGACCTGCTGCAGTGCGGCTTCAGCATTCTGGCTGATACGTTCGCTACCGGCTTCACCCTCATGGGTGGTCATCAGCGTTTTTTGCATTTGTTCACGAAATTGTTCAGAGCTTTGCAGAAACTCTTTTTCTGTACCCGTCAGGCTGTTGAGCAATTCGTTGATCTTTTCTGCTTGCTGACCCGCGTGGGCCGCCAGGTTTTTCACTTCGTCGGCCACCACCGCAAAACCACGACCCGCTTCCCCGGCACGTGCCGCTTCAATCGCTGCATTTAATGCTAATAAATTGGTTTGTTCTGAAATACCACGAATGGTTTGTGCCATTTCATGAATATCCTGAAATTGCTGATCAAAACTCTGCAATCTCTCCTGCTGCTGCCCCGACCAATCAACAGCCTGATGCAATTGCTGGCATAAGCGCTGCACTTTTGGATCGTTATCACGAATGCTCGCCGCTAACTCATCCATCACACCGTGGCAGGCACGGGTTTGTTCAGCGATTTGTCCTGCATCGGCGGATAATTCTTCGGTCAGCCGCACCATATCTTCGGCAAAACTGATGCGCTGCCCTGAGGCTGCATTTACCCGGGTGGCGTTATTCAATACCGTAGCAGCCAGTTGATCGACATCACCCAAGCGCTGTTTGCAGACCGAATATTCATCCTCAAGCGATAACTGTACATTATCGATATCTGGCTCATCAGCCGGAGCCTGCCACAGCACCACAACCGCCACCACTGCAAACACAGGCGGCAGCCAGAACAATCCAGGTAGCAGCCATTCGGCCAATAGCATGAGTAACAGAGCTGCCAGGGCAGCACCTTGTTGTACGGTCATAACTCCAGTCCCGGTAAATCAAAACGATTGGACAAAAGTATAGACAGCCCTGACAAAAAGCGAGCTGTCATCACGAACGCATCCTGATTATGCGGAAAATCCCGATTGCTGCTGATCGCTTTCTGAGCGACAATGGCGCCCTTTTTTCACTCAGGGTAAAAAACTGGCTGTTTTTTGTTCTGAATCACTGGCTGAACCGTGCTTTTCGGCCAGACTAATACGCATTATTTACCGTGATATTCAGGAGTCGTACATGACCTCTCGTTCCGAACTGGCCAATGCCATCCGTGCATTGAGCATGGACGCCGTTCAGAAAGCTAAATCTGGCCACCCAGGTGCCCCAATGGGCATGGCCGACATCGCCGAAGTGTTATGGAACGACTACCTCAAGCACAACCCGGAAAACCCGGATTGGGCTGACCGCGACCGCTTTATCCTGTCTAACGGTCACGGTTCTATGCTGATCTACTCGCTGCTGCACTTAGCTGGTTACGATCTGAGCATCGACGACATCAAAAACTTCCGTCAGCTGCACTCCAAAACTCCAGGTCACCCGGAGTACGGTTATGCACCAGGTATCGAGACCACCACCGGCCCTCTGGGTCAGGGCATCGCTAACGGCGTTGGTATGGCGACCGCAGAGAAAGTGTTGGCCGCTCAGTTCAACCGTGACGGTCACGACATTGTTGACCACCACACCTACGTATTCTTAGGTGATGGTTGCATGATGGAAGGGATCTCCCACGAAGCCTGTTCTTTAGCCGGCACCTTAGGCTTGGGCAAACTGGTTGCGTTCTACGACGACAACGGCATCTCCATTGATGGTGAAGTTGAAGGCTGGTTCACCGACGATACCGTTAAGCGTTTTGAATCGTATGGCTGGCAGGTTATCCCACGCGTTAACGGCCATGATCCGGAAGAGATCAAACAAGCCATCGAAACCGCCCGTGAAAACACCGAGCAACCAACGCTGATCTGCTGCAAAACCATCATTGGTTTTGGCTCACCAAACAAAGAAGGCAAAGAAGACTGCCACGGCGCACCACTGGGCGACGACGAAATTGCTCTGACCCGTGAGCGTTTAGGCTGGAACCACGGCTCTTTCGAAATCCCTGAAAACGTCTATGAAGGCTGGAGCGCCAAAGAAAAAGGTGCCGCAGCCGAGCAAAGCTGGAACGACAAGTTCGCAGCGTACCAAGCGGCTTACCCGGAACTGGCGGCTGAATACAAGCGTCGTATGGCCGGTGATTTACCCGCTGATTTCTCTGAAAAAGCTCAAGCTTACATCGAAGAGTGTCAGGCCAAAGGTGAAGAAGTGGCTTCCCGTAAAGCCTCTCAGAACACCCTGAACGCATTTGGCCCACTACTGCCGGAATTTCTGGGCGGTTCTGCTGACCTGGCTGGCTCTAACCTGACTCTGTGGAAAGACGCTCAAGGCGTAAGCGATATAGATGCTTCCGGTAACTACCTGTTCTACGGCGTGCGTGAATTTGGCATGAGCGCCATGATGAACGGTATTGCTCTGCACAAAGGTTTTGTCCCTTACGGCGCTACCTTCCTGATGTTTATGGAATACGCCCGTAACGCGGTACGTATGGCAGCGCTGATGAAGCAACGCTCCATCTTTGTATACACCCACGATTCTATTGGTCTGGGTGAAGACGGCCCGACACACCAACCGGTTGAGCAAGTGGCTAACCTGCGTAACACACCAAATCTGGAAACCTGGCGTCCGTGTGACACGGTTGAATCAGCAACGTGCTGGAAGTCGGCGGTTGAACGTGCTGATGGCCCAAGCGCATTGATCTTCTCTCGTCAGGGTTTGCAACATCAGCAGCGTACTGCTGAGCAGGTAAACAACATCGCCAAAGGTGGTTATATCCTGCGTGATGCTGTTAACCCAGAAACAGGCACTCCGGATGCCATCATCATCGCCACTGGTTCTGAAGTGAAACTGGCGATGGAAGCGGCTGAGCAGCTGTCTGGCAAGCAGGTTCGCGTTGTTTCTATGCCGTCTGCCGAAGTGTTCTGCAAACAAGATGCGGCTTATATCGAATCCGTACTGCCAGCCGCAGTAACAGCTCGTGTAGCGGTTGAAGCCCTGCATAAAGACTTCTGGTACAAGTTTGTTGGCCTGCAAGGCAAGATCATTGGCATGGACACCTTCGGTGAATCTGCACCAGCGAGTGAACTGTTTAAAGAGTTTGGCATTACTACTGATGCGGTTGTTGACGCGGTTAATGAACTGACTGCATAAGCCTTTCGCTTAATCCAATAAAAATTAGCCGCCATTGTTATTCAATGGCGGCTTTTTTATTTCTGCTCCACCTGCTACATTGGCTTCAGCAGATTAACACGCAAGTCACTGCTCGTTTCGGAAGCGTATTTATATTGTATTTATAAGGACACTTCTGAATTCCTTAATTTTTATTTTTAGGAGCAGTTATGTCGACGAGCGCATCACAATCGTTATCTCACTCGCAGAAAAATATCTGGATTAAACATCCGCTGGCCTGTTTTACTGCCAATAATACTGATGCCAGTAACGGTATTGTGATTAGTGGCGATCGTATTATCGAGCTGGTCGCTAAAGGCCAGCAACCGCAATCTGATATTCATCAGACCTTCGATGCCCGAGAGCATGTGTTATTGCCCGGCTTAATTAATACCCACCACCATTTTTATCAGACACTCACACGGGCCTGCCCTCCGGCACTGAATAAAAAATTATTTCCGTGGTTACAGACTCTGTACCCTATTTGGGCCAAGCTGACTCCCGCAGCACATGCCACAGCAACCGAGCTGGTGATGGTGGAATTAATGTTATCCGGTTGTACCACCGCCGCAGATCATCATTATTTATTTCCCCAAGGATTGGAGAGCGCGATTGACCAGCAAGCTGAGGTTGCGTTGAAGCTAGGAATGCGCGCGACCTTAACTCGCGGCTCTATGACTCTGAGTCAGAAAGACGGTGGTTTGCCTCCGGAAACAGTCGTGCAAACCGAGCAACAAATTCTCGACGACAGTGAGCGCCTGATAAAACGCTGGCATCAACAAGATGAGAATGCTTTGGTCGAAATTGCACTCGCACCCTGCTCGCCCTTTTCTGTCACTCAGGACATTATGAAAGCCAGTGCTGCACTGGCTGAAAAATATAACGTTGGCTTGCATACTCACTTAGCCGAAACCGAAGACGAAAATAATTTCTGCCTGAAGATGTTTGGTTTACGGCCACTGGATTATCTCGAATCTGTTGGCTGGTTAAATGAACGCACCTGGCTGGCGCATGGAATTCATTTTAATGATGAAGAAATTCTCCGTTTAGGAAAAGCTAACACTGGCATCTGTCATTGCCCATCCTCAAATATGGTATTGGCTTCGGGAATTTGTCGGGTCAATGAATTAAAAGCCGCAGGCAGCCCGGTCGGTTTAGGTGTTGATGGCAGCGCCTCTAATGACCACAGCAATTTAATGCAGGAAATTCGTCAGGCACTATTAATTCAGCGTTTACGCTACCAGGCCGATGAATTTACCCATCTGGATGCACTCGCCCTGGCGACAGCAGGATCTGCCGCCGTATTACGACGGCCGGATATTGGTGAATTAGCCGTTGGCAAAAAAGCCGATCTGGCGTTATTCAAACTCGATGAACCACGCTTCAGTGGTGCGCATGATCCTCTGGCCGCTCTGGTGTTATGTGGTGCCTCTCAAGCCGATGCGGTGATGATTAATGGTGAGTGGACAGTAAAAAATAAAGAGTGGCTGGCTGGTGATCTGAACGAGTTAATGGCGTGCCATCAGCAAGCAGCACAAACTCTATACAATGCCTCCAATGGCACAAGTCGCTAAACAAAATTCCATTACTCTGAGATATAAGCCTTGCCGAATATCCGTGCAAGGCTTATGTTCAGACCCGGAAATCAGCTATTAGCGTGTTATGGAGATCCGCTATCAATAATAAAAATTATCACGGGTTTGTATACCTGATTATATTCTGCCTTTTCTTTGGCTCTGCCCGGCTATCGTTCGCTCAGCCCGATATTGACCCGGCCGCAGCACAAGTACAGTTTCTGGGAGCCAATGTACCGCCCTTTTCATGGTTACAGGGCAACACCGTGACAGGCATCAATATTGAGATTGTTGAACAGGCGGCGCTGTCGCTGGGGGTATCCTCACGTAGTGATATTATCCCTCTCAAACGGGCCATAAAGATGATCGAACAGCCCGGTAACTTTTTGGTAGGCTTAGCCCGAACTCCGGATCGTGAATCACATTTTAATTGGATTGCACCTCTGGTTCCGACCCGCATCGGTATGCTGAGTTGGGAAGATGGTTCCATTTCGTCCTCTCCTCTGCGAGGAGAAATATGCGTGCACTACAGCACTCCCATGGAAAGCTGGCTTAAACAGCATAATCATCCCGATTATATTGTTGTTAAAAATGAAGAGGCCTGCCTGAAGCTTCTGACCAATCATCTGGTGAAATACTGGTTTACGGAGTTTCATCTGGCTCACTATCTGATTCAGCAACAAGGATTAGATAACAATCACCTGATTGAAAATGAGGTGATTATGGAGCCCCACCTCTACATGGCGAGCTCGCTGAACACACCGGATTCTGTGATTCATCTCTGGCGGAATCAGTTGGAAGAAATGAGAAAAAACGGCTTATTTGAAAAAACCATCCGTCGTTATATTAACGACTATTAAGCGGCCAGAGAAAATAACCCCGCCACAATGATATAGCGCCCAAGCTTAGAGATTAAAATCAGTAGCAGCGCTTTTTGCCATGGCGCTTTTAATATACCGGCAAGCAAGGTTAGCGGATCTCCTACCACAGGAACCCAGGACAATAATAAACTCCAGATACCATAACGCCGGAACCAGCGTTCGGCTTTTTGCCAGCCAGTACCCTGCAACTTATTTTTCTTGTGTAACCACTCATGTGCCCAATAACCTAAGGCATAGCTCAGGTAACTGCCCAGTGTATTGCCAGCTGTGGCAAACATGACGGTATAAAGTGGTGAAAAACCTTGCGCCAGCATCAGTAACAACAACCACTCAGAACCCAGAGGTAATAAGGAGGCCGCCATAAAAGAAAGAAGAAACAATGCGGCGTAACCCGGCTCTAACCATTCCATTTATTCAGAGAGATCCTGACTTTCAGTTGGCCTGTTAACACTTGCTTCGAGTTCCGCCCGCTCAGCTTTAGAAATATAACGCGGCTTATTAGAGTTCTTCGGCGCCTCACGCTTCTGAGTTTTCTTCAGTTTTTTGGTGAGGATAGTTTTGATCTTTTTCTTGCGGTTCATGATGTTGACTGGTTGCTGTCTGGCTGGTGATTGTACCGCTATCAGGAGAGGATGTAACAGCCATAAAAAAGCCCTGCATCGTGCAGGGCTCAGACAATAAAATAAACGCGAATTAAATATCAATCACATCAAATGGTACAACCGGATTCACATCCGCGTCGTAGTCGATACCGTCGATACCAAAACCAAACAGCTTCAGGAATTCGTCTTTATATTCCTGATAATCGGTTAATTCACGCAGGTTATCGTCGGTCAATGTTGGCCACAACGCCTGACAATGTTCCTGAACATCAGCGCGTAATTCCCAATCATCGAGACGCAGACGATTATTATCATCCACTTCAGGAGCGGCACCGTCACTGCGGTATAAACGCTCGCGGAACATACGGTTGATCTGTTCAATACAACCTTCGTGAATACCCAGTTCACGCATTTTCTTAAAGGCCATGGCGATATACAGCGGCATAACCGGGATTGCCGAGCTGGCCTGGGTGACGACGCTTTTTAATACCGCAACATTCGCTGAACCACCGGTCTTTTTCATTTCAGCATCAATCGCATGTGCGGCACGGTCCAGGTCTTTCTTCGCTTCACCTAAAGCGCCGTTCCAATAAATCGGCCAGGTGATTTCAGTACCGATATAGCTGTAAGCCACGGTTTTACAGCCTTCCGCCAAAACTCCTGCTTCGGATAAAGCTGACATCCATAATTCCCAGTCTTCGCCGCCCATCACAGTCACAGTGTCAGCAATTTCCTGCTCATTAGCCGGTTCAACTTCGGCTTCAAATAAGGTGTCTTTGTTGGTATCAACGGCGGTGGCTTTATACACCTCACCCACGGGTTTCAGGGCAGAGCGAATAAGCTCACCGCTGTCTGGTAGTTTACGTACCGGTGATGCCAGCGAGTACACCACCATATCCACCTGACCTAAGTCTTGTTTGATCAGCTCAATGGTTTTGGCTTTGGCTTCGTGGCTAAAAGCGTCGCCGTTTAAGCTCTTGGCGTATAAGCCCGCCTCGTGTGCCAATTGGTCGAAGGCTGCCGAGTTATGCCAACCTGCGGTACCGGCTTTTTTCTCGGTGGCCGGTTTTTCAAAGAACACACCAATGGTCGCGGCACCAGAACCAAACGCAGCGGTAATGCGCGACGCCAGGCCATAACCACTGGACGAACCAATCACCAGCACCTTCTTTGGGCCATTGACGACATCACCCTGGGCTTGGGTGATATTGATCTGCTCCTGAACATTGGCTTCGCAGCCAGTTGGGTGGGTTGTGGTGCAAATAAAACCGCGAATCTTGGGCTTAATAATCATGGAATGTCCTTCAATACAGATAGCTAGGTATCAGATTAGCGCCCAGCTATGACAGTTTTTCATTAATCAACCCAGCTTATAGCAGTCCGGCAACCACGAGAAGCCTAAAAGACTTGCTCCAAACAACTGTGCCTGTGACTCAAAAACCTGTCCAAAACCCACTAAAATTGTCAGCTTTGTCTTGCCCAATCAATAAACCAATCTATAGTTTCTGAGTTAAACAATGAAATTCACGGCTGATATCACGCACCGGGAAGTGCCAGGAAACCTGCGTTTTACTCCCTCTCTGTATTTCAGACCGTCATCCATGAGACCCCGTTATGTTAAAAAATAAAGTCATTGCCCTGTTCAGCGGCATCATCATTGCGATGTTGATAGCGGTTTGGGCCTCTCAGCAGGCAACAACGTCAACCCAGCAACTCGCTAGCAGTGCCAAACAGCGCTACCTGTCGTTTCAGTTAGCCGATGAATTCCGTCATTCCTCCATGAACCTGACGCGCCTGGCCAGAACCTATGTTTCAACCGGCGAAGACACTTATCGTCGTCAGTACTGGGATATCGTGAAATGGCGTAATGGTGAAATACCGCGCCCGACCAGTGTTAACAAAGACCTGTACCCGGGGGAGTCACGTAAACAGCGCGACATCATGCAGGAACTGGGGTTTTCTGAGCAGGAGTTCGCCTTACTGCAGCAGGCCAGTAATAACTCCGACGCATTAATCGCCACCGAAAGTCAGGCGATGGCCATTATTGAACAGGGCAAAATGGTATCCGGCCCGTTTCAGCCTCGCTCTGGTGAAGATCTGAATATCTTTGCGCTACGGATTTTGTTCGATGCCAACTATCACAATGAAGTGAGTAAGATCATGACACCGGTGAACCGTTTCTTTGCGGCACTTGACCAGCGCACCAGCGCAGAAGTGGACGCTGCCAAAAACGCCGCCGAGCAGTGGGACACCATCGCCACCACCTTACAGCTGCTGGTTGCCCTGGCAACGGCCATCGCGGCTTTCCTGGCTATGAAAGTGATCTTTACTCCGTTACAGCGTGTGGTGGATGCCATGCAGGATATTGGCCGTGGTCACGGCAGCCTGAACAGCCGCTTACGTGCTGAAGGCGATCACGAGCTGGCCACTCTGGCGAAAGGCTTTAATCGCTTTGCTGAAAATATTTATCAGCTGGTGGTTAAGGTACGTCACACCACTGATGGGGTGAAAAACACGTCCGACCTCATGACCAACATGACCGGCCAGACGCAGGGAGCTATTCAGGATCAACAGCGTATTTTATCCGGCTCAGCGGAGTCGATGTCGAGTCTGGTGGATATTTCTCAGAACGTTGCTGGCAGTGCCTCCAGCGCTGCAGAAGCCACCACCGATGCCGACCAGAAGTCGAAGCAAGGTCTGGATGTAGTACAAAGCGCCATCTCCGGTATCGATCAGTTATCACGTGATATTGAGCAAGCCTCGCAAGCCATTCGCACGGTTGAAAACGATTCCAATACCATTGCCACCATTCTGGATGTGATTCGCGGCATTGCCGATCAAACCAATCTGCTGGCATTAAACGCTGCTATTGAAGCCGCCCGGGCTGGTGAACAGGGTCGTGGCTTTGCCGTGGTCGCGGATGAAGTTCGCTCTCTGGCCTCCAAAACTCAGGAGTCCACTACCGAAATCCAAACCATGATTGAACGCCTGCAATCGGGCGCAATCTCAGCGGTAAACACCATGCAATCAAGCACCGAACAAGCCAGCGTGTGTGTCAGCAAAGCCCGTGAAGCCGGTGAAGCACTGAACAGCATTTCAGCCTCGGTGGGCGATATTAATCGCATGAATTCGGATATTGCCAGCGCCGGTCGCCAGCAGATGGATATTATCGAAGCCATTAATCAGCAGCTGCAGCAAGTGGTCAGCCAGGCAGATACCATTCAGGCTCACGCTCAGGAAGTGAGCAATAATGCCGACAGCATCAGCCAGCAAACACACACTCTGAATGATCAGGTGGGTCAGTTTAAAACCGATTAATCGGCTGCTGTTTCCAGTGGCCAGTAAAGACACATTACTGGCCACTTCAGACCACTCACCTTATATCACAGCGCTTTACACTCGATATCACACAATAAGCATAACCATCGAGACCATTATGAAGCACTCATTGTTGGCAACCGCCTTATGTAGCACGCTGCTGATTGGCTGCAGTGAATCCCCATCATCCAAACCATCCAACTCACCCCAAATATCTAACTCCTCCAACAGCGCCGCCAGTGCCACCACCCAACAAGCGAATCGTGCCGTTTCTGAGCAATTGCCCTTTCAGGATCTGACCGATTTTGAGCAAGCTAATAAAGGGCTGATTGCCCGTCCGGATGCGTTAGAGGTCATCAGCGAGCGCGGCGAGTTGTTGTGGCGTATGGCCGATTATGAGTTTCTCGATGGCGAGGCTGCCGATACTGTAAATCCCAGTCTATGGCGTCAGGCGCAGTTAAATGCCATTCATGGTTTGTTTGAAGTCAGCCCTGGCATTTATCAGCTGCGTGGTTTTGATATTTCGAATATGACGTTAATTGAAGGGCAAAACGGCTGGATTGTGGTCGATCCACTCACCGCCAAAGAAAGCGCTAAGGTTGCGATTGATTTTGCCATGCAACATCTGCCACAAAAGCCGATCTCCGCCATTATTTTTACCCACAGCCATATTGATCATTTTGGTGGCGTGCTGGGGCTGAACGACTATCTGGCCGATGATATTCCTATCGTTGCTCCCCACGGCTTTTTAGAAGAAGCCACCAGCGAAAACATTATTGCCGGAACCGCCATGAGCCGCCGCGCGACCTATATGTATGGGCGTGGGTTGGAGCGTAATGCCAACGGCCATGTGGGGTCTGGCTTGGGGAAAGGCGGAGCCTTTGGTGCGTTTGGTATTCGTGAACCCAATACCTTAATCAGCGAAACCGGCAGTGAATTAACCATTGATGGTGTGCCGTTTGTTTTCCAATACACACCAGAATCCGAAGCACCGGCAGAGATGACCTTTTATCTGCCTGAGCACAAAGCATTTTGTGGCGCCGAACTGGTGTCACGCACCATGCATAACCTCTATACCTTACGCGGCACTAAGGTACGTGATGCGCGTAAATGGAGCGCTTATATCAACGAGGCCAAGGAATTATTTGCTGATGCCGATATCTATTTTGGCAGCCATCACTGGCCTATCTGGGGACAGAAACAGATTCAGACCTTCCTGACCCAGCAGCGCGATACCTATAAGTACATTCACGATCAAACCGTGCGTCATCTGAATAACGGTCTGGTGAGTGATGAAATTGCCGAAACCCTTCAGCTACCCGAATCATTAGCCAACACCTTTTCCAGCCGTGGTTATTACGGCACCCTGAAGCACAACAGCCGCGCCGTGTATCAGGCCTATATGGGTTGGTACGATGGTAATCCGGCTCATCTTGACCCGCTGCCTGCCAGCCAGACGGCCAGCCGTTATGTGACATTAGCCGGTGGTGCGGATGCTTTATTGCAACAAAGCCAAAGCGCGGTCGATCAGGGTGACTATCGTTGGGCCGCCGAGCTATTAAATCATTTGGTGTTTGCCCAGCCAGACAATCAGGCGGCCCGTAACCTGCTGGTCGACTCCTACGAGCAACTGGGGTTTCAGGCTGAATCCGGCCCATGGCGCGATGTGTATTTATCCGCCGCTAAAGAGCTGCGCCATGGCAAAGCCAATAACGGCATTGATATTCGCCAGATGAAAGACGTGCTGATGCAATCACCCGTGAGCAACTTCTTTGATTCGATGTCGGTACGCTTAAAGGCGGAAGACGTGGATGACGATCAAGCCGCCATGGCGATTTCGATCAGCGATAAAAACGAACAGTATTTTTTATGGATCGAAAACTCGGTACTGCATCATCGTCCGTTGCGATCTGACGACAACTTCGCTGCCCGTTTAACCATCAGCCACGAGTTGTTTGTGGATATGTTGCTGGGCAATGCCGGTATCCGCGAAACCCTGTTTTCCGATGATTTGTCGGTGGATGGCAGCCTGCTGGAACTGGTTGGCTTCTTCAGTTTATTTGAACAACCGGATGCCAATTTTAATATTGTGACGCCCTAGCAGGTTGTTAGAGCTTGATAGAGACTCGTGAACTTACTTTTCAGCATCTCGATACTGGGCCGGGGTTAACCCGGTCCAGCGTTGGAACGCCCGGCTGAAATTACTGCTGTCACTGAAGCCGGTACGATAGGCCACTTCCGTCACTGGCAGCTCCTGAATTAATAAACGCTGCGCTAATTGCTGTCGCACGCGTTGAACACATTCACGAAAGCTGGTGTGTTCGTCACTGAGGTAGCGCCGCAAGGAGCGTTCACTCACCGCAAACTGCTGGGCAGCCTCGGCCAGCGTTGGCTCTCCCTGCTGCAGATTAGCGACGATATAGTGCTCCACTTGATGACGCCAGCCACTGAGTTGTAAGCCATCGAGGTATTTTTTCACCGCCGCTTCATTGGCTAAGCGCAGTTCCTGATTACCCATCACCGGCGCTTGCTGTAATTGCTGACGTGAAAACCATAAGCCATAGGCGTCGCAGGCAAATTCAACCGGCTCACCAAACACCTGATGCCAGCGGCTGGCGTCTGCGGGCTGAGCACGCATCAGTTGTGTTGCAACAATCAAAGGGTCTGATGGGTGGTATAAATGAAGGTCACTGACTTGCTGAGTCAGGTTACGGATCACAGCAAAAAACGCTTCAATAGCCAACGGGCTGACTTCCACATTCGCCAGTGGTTCAACACAAAAGCCCACCCGGTCTGGCTGGTGCTGCAAACGAACCTGAACGGTATTGGAAACCAGGGCGTAATATTCGGCTAGCTTCTCCAGCACCTGCAACAGGTTATCGCAGGTCATCACCACCAACCCCAATGCCCGGAAATGGGTGGGCATGGCACATTCAGCCACCGCCAAACCAAATGCAGGGTCATGACTGTAGTGCTCACACAGCTGCCATAAATGAGTCATACGATGAATATCAATACGCCCATCCGGTTGCTGTTGCACCTGCTGATAATCAATTCCGGCTTGCTGTAACAGCGGTTGGGGCTCTATGCCGCGTTGTTGTAACGCCCGGGCAATCGCCAGCGGCCAGGCTGAAATGGTGGTGTAGAAGTCCGATTGCCGCTGCATAATAGAGTCATCCGCCAGATAAGCGGATGACTATAACGCAAAACGTTCGGTTTGCGGGTCAGAGATTAACGAGTCCAGAGACCTTCCTGCTGGCGATCGTTGTAGTTCAGCCAAACGTGTGTGTTACCACCTTTCGCTGACCGCAGCGCTTCGTTATCCGCCGAGCTGGCAGGCACAGAGAAGGTGTAATTGCCCGCCAGTGCCGCACACGCTGCGGTGCCTTCGGTCCAGGCGCCAGTGGTGGTGCTCAGGCTCCAAGAGCCATCATCCTGGTTTTCACAGGCAAAGTGATATTGATTACCACAGTAGTCATCATCCCAACGACCATTGCCCCACTGCACCGCACAGTCCTGATCGCCACCGGCATTATTCGGTTCATTACGATCCCACGACCAGACAGCCGCTTCCAAACGTCCATCGTCATGGGTAATGTCGTCCAGATTCACCAGATTTCGGCCAGCTTTAAACTCGCGTTCGATATCCGCGGCTTCCAGGCGGCTAACGGCGGTGCCGTTAAAGAAAGCACCAATGGCACCCACACCAGTACGGTCTTCCCAGATACGGCTGATATTACCCAAGCCACCAAAGGCCACATTCGCCATCGCGGCATCACTGGAGCAGTCACCATCTTTCCATAACACCACCTGTTTACCGGCCATTAACACATCGGCTTTACTCAGGTTGGCCGGAATATTCTGACAGCCGCCAGAGGTGTAAAACTTGTTGCCCAGCTTACTGTTTAAAGTATTCCATAAACGGCTGTGTTCACCATCCACATGGTCTTCGATATAGAGAATAATGACTTCCGTCGGGTTTTCATTCAGCCAGCGCTGCACTTCGTCCAGCCCATCACTTAAACGACGATCCGCCAGACTGCAGCCCACATGCACATCACCAAAGTTCTGACCAATCCCGGAATGACACAACAGAATATCGTTGCCCCAGTCGAAACCATCAATTTTATAGGTCCAGTGTGCATCCAGTTCGAGGAAACGCGCTCCTAAACGCAGCTGATCATACATAGAGTGAATCTGCTGAGGATCAAGGTAGCGTAGCGCCGTCCGGTACTCTCGCGAGTTATAGCTGTTGTGAGAGCCCAGAATACTGCTTTGACTCAATGGCTCGTTCAGATCCAGCTGACGTTGCATCGCCAGGGCTTTACCGGCCCAGCTATTCTGGAAATCGGCAATCGGATCTGAAGGTGGTGGCGCAGAGCTCATCGCCAGTGCTGTTGTGGAGCATACTGTGGCAGCGAATGTAGCGGCTGTTTTGGTGACTGTCGTCAGAGGGATTTTTACGTTCATGATGTGTTTCCTGTAAGCGTATAGGAATCGATGGTGTCTGATTCTGAAATGATCAGATTTATTATTAGTACGAACGTTTTATTACAAATTATGCTTTCAGGGATAGGTCAAAGCAGGCCGATTAGATTACGGCCTGTATTCATACAAAATAATGAGTTGGAACCTGTAAACAGGCTCCGGAAATCAGGAAGGGTCTTTTAATAAAGTCGACGAGGCCTGTAACCAGGCTTTTAAAGCCGGTTGCTGGTAGGCCCGGGTCAGTGCCGCAATGCCGTCGTTAGGTGTGCGGCGATAGGTGTACAACAGAAATTCCTGCGCTTCCGCCTGCAACTGGGTTTGCCAGTTCGCCGGTGGCTGCCAGTTTTTTAATACCGCCTGTAACTGGGCATAGACAGACGCCCGGGTCTGTAAAATCAGATCGGAAAAGTGCATCGCCTGATCCAGATCGCTAATGGTTTTTAAGCGCCCGACTGAAGGCGGTTGCGCTCGTAACTTCTCAACATAAGCGAGAAACTCAGCCGAATCCTGACCCGCCACTGCGGCATTTTCTTTACTGCGCGCCTGGCGCATCACCTGACTGTTCAGAGTTTTGATCAGCTGCTGTAACTGTTGTTGAGTCAGAGATTGCAGCGGCTGTTTTAATCGTTCAGTTAACTGCACTGGCGACCATAATTGTGTCACCCGACCGGCAACCTGATACTGAAAGCCCAAGGCAGCCTGCTGTTTATTCAGTTCACGTTGTGCCAGATGACGTGCTTGCAGGCTTAAACCGGTCAGCCCGGATAACTCA